>JBOGIW010000531.1:0-14883 GCA_050748045.1 Vicinamibacterales bacterium
GATCATGACCACTGCCCTACGATGCCGGGCAGCGACGCTCGAGCAACTAGCCGCATGACTATGTGTCAAAAAAACAAAGAGCGACGGGTTAGTGTCACAAGACGCCTACGCCGTTCGACTGGCCGCCGAAGGCGGCGCTTCGTGTCCTTCGTGTCCTCCGTGGCCAGGTTCCCGCGTACGACAGCCAATTGACATTGAGTTTCTGAACAGATTCCGGATTCGCTTCAAGCGCATCACTGCGTCAACGTCTTCCATCCCCGTCGCGAGAGGTCGCGCGATATCACGACGATCGCGACGGCTGCCGCCAGCAGCCAGCCGGAGGCCTCGGCGTAGCGGCCGAAGATGAGCGCTCCCAGCGCGAACAGCGTCGCGTACACCAGCACGCCGCCGGCGATCCAGTCGAGGAAGAGTCCCTGCAGCGGCGCGGGCGGCGCGCCACCTGCCTTCGCGGCGATCGGCGCCCATCCCGGGCCGCCGGGCCGCACGCGTTCGTAGAACGCGATGAGATGCAGCTCGGGCTCGGGCGCGGTCGCCAGCGTCACGATCAGCCACGTGATCGTCGTGCCCGCGACAACGACAAGCAGCGAGTCGGGGAACTGCAGGTCGGTGAAGAGCCTGACTGCGGCAAAGCCCACGGCCGCCGTCACCATGGCGCTGATCTCCGACCAGGCGTTCACGCGCCACCAGTACCAGCGCAGGATGAGGACCAGCCCGATGCCGGCGCCCGACTCGAGCACGAACTCCCAGGCCTGCCGGATGCTGTCGAGATAGAAAGTCACCACCGCGCCGGCGAGCATGATGAGGATCGTCGTGACGCGCGAGACCCAGACGTAGTGCCGGTCGCTCCCGTCGCGGCGCACGAACCGGCGATAGAAGTCGTTGACCACATAGGACGACCCCCAGTTGAGCTGCGTGGCGATCGTCGACATGTACGCCGCGAAGAAGGTGCCGAGGAGCAGGCCGCGCATGCCGGCGGGGAGGTGATCCCGCATCACCATCACGTACCCCGCTTCCTTGTCCGTGAGGTCGGGGTAGAGGACGAGCGAGACGAGCCCGACGAGGATCCACGGCCACGGGCGCACGCAGTAGTGCGCGATCGTGAACCACAGCGTGGCGTAGAACGAATGCCGCTCGTCCTTCGCCGACATCATCCGCTGCGCGACGTACCCGCCGCCGCCGGGCTCCTGCCCCGGATACCAGCTCGCCCACCACTGGACGCCGACGTAAGTGAAGAAGGCCGCCGCGGGCAGCGCGAGCGAGGCGCCAACCTGCGTCACGTCGCCGCCGAGGCGCGGGAGGAACTCGAAGCTCTCGGGCGGCAGCTTCTCCTGCAGCCCCGCGATGCCGCCGACGTCGGGGAGCCGGAGCGCGAGGACGGCGAGCGCGATCGTGCCGGCCATGGCGAAGACGAACTGGAAGAAGTCGGTGACGACGACGCCCCAGAGCCCCGACAGCGCGGCATAGAAGCCGGTGATCCCGAGTGAGATGAGGACGGCCGTCAGGCGGTCGTAGCCCATCGTCACGGCGAGGATCTTCGCCATCGCGAGATTGACCCATCCCATGATGACGCAGTTGATCGGGATGCCCAGGTAGAGCGCACGGAAGCCGCGGAGGAGGGCCGCCGGCCGGCCGCTGTACCGCAGCTCGGCGAACTCGATGTCGGTGAGGATGCCGGCGCGCCGCCACAGCCGCGCGAAGAAGAACACCGTCAGCATCCCGCCGAGTGCGCCGTTCCACCAGATCCAGTTGCCCGCGACGCCGTTCCTCGCCACCAGGCCGGCCACGGCGAGCGGCGTGTCAGCCGCGAAGGTCGTGGCCACCATCGACGTGCCGGCGAGCCACCAGGGCAGGCTTCGCCCGGACAGGAAGTACTCGCTGACGTTCCTGCCGCCCCGCCGCGAGTAGTAGAGGCCGATGGCCAGCGACGCGACGAAGTACGCCGCGACCAGCGCCCAGTCGAGCGCCGTCAGGATCATGCGTCGAGCGTCTCCATGACGGCATCGTGCACGGCGGGGCGCACCTGCCTGATGCCGTCGTTGTCCCGCGTCGGGTGGACGCGGTTGGTCAGGAGCACCACGTACACGCCGCGATCAGGATCGATCCAGAGCGACGTGCCCGTAAAGCCCGTATGGCCGAACGCGCGCGCCGACATGCGGCTGCCGCACGACGAGGTGGGGACCATCGTGTCCCACCCGAGCGCGCGCGAGCTGCCCGGCACGTCGCCGTCCGGAGTGATGAAGCGCAGGAGCGTCTCGCGCGCGAAGGCGCCGGCACGACCCGAGAGGACCTGGAGCACATGGCGCGCGCAGGCGCCCACCGACGCCGACGTGCCGAAGAGGCCGGCGTGGCCCGCGGCCCCTCCAAGCGCCCACGTGTTCTCGTCGTGCACTTCGCCGACGAGAAGCCGCCCGCGCCACGGATCCCGTTCGGTCGGCGCCGTCTCGCGCCGCCACTGCGGCGGCGGGTTGAACTGCAGCCGCTCGACGATCCCCATCTGCCCCAGGAGCGTGCCGAACCGGTCCGCGAGCGGCACCCGGCCGGTGTCTTCGAGGATGAACCCGAGGAGGATGAACCCGAGATCGCTGTACATCGACTTCGAGCGCGGCTCGTACTCGAGCGGCATCGTCGCGATGGCGTGCTCGAACTCGGCGCGCCCGGAGAGGTCGCGGTAGAGCGGGAGGTACGCGGTCAGGCCGCTCGAGTGTCGCAGGAGGTCGCGGATCGTCACCATCTCGCGGTCGAGGCCGCGCCAGGCGGCGATGTGCCGGCCCACGAGGTCATCGAGCGCCATCGCGCCGCGCTCGACCTGCTGCAGGACGAGCGGCGCCGTCGCGACGACCTTCGTCAGCGACGCGAGGTCGAACACGGTGTCGTCGCGCGTGGGCGGGGCGTCCACGTCCCACGTCAGACGGCCGAACGCCTCTCGCCAGACGACCGCGGTCGCGGTGCCGACCTCGACGACGGCGGCGGGGAAGGCGCCGGCGGCGGCGGCGGAAGCCAGAAGGTCGCGCGCGCGGTCGAATCTCACGCGCCGACCTCGCCACGCGGCGTGCGCATTGACGTCCCGCCTCGCCCGTCCGCCGCGAGCGCGCTCACGGCCAACGCGGCCGTGACTGTCGCGAACGCCCCGGCCGCCGAGTACCAGGTCCACGCGGCCGCGTCGGTCCACCAGATGCCGGTCACCGCCGCGATGCCGGCGAGCATGCCGGCGAGCATGGCGCCAGTCCGCACGCGCTCGGTGAGGACGCCGACGAGGAACGCGCCGAGCACGGGCCCCGCCGCGAAGGACAGGACGAGCAGCCCCGCGTCGAGCACGGACCGGTCCAGCCGCTGGGCGAGGAGCGCCACCGCAATCTGCGCGACGCCCCAGAAGATGGTCGCACGCCGCGAGACGCGCATCAGCGTGCGCTCATCGGCGTCGGGCTGCAGGTACTTGACGTAGAAGTCGTTGACCGTCGTCGCGGCCAGCGCGTTGATGGAGGGCGAGAGCGCCGCCGCGACGATGGCCGCGACGATGAAGCCGGCGATGCCCGCCGGCAGCTCCGACACGACGAAGAGCGGCAGCACTTCGTCGGTCCGCGCGAGCGGGCGCGGCAGCGCGGTCGACGAATAGTACGCGAAGAGCAGCGCGCCGATCAGCAGGAACAGCACGAACTGCGCGAAGACGACGACGCCGCTCAGCACGAGGCCGAGCGAGGCGTCACGCGAGGACCGTGCCGCCAGCAGCCGCTGCACGAGGAACTGATCGGTCCCGTGCGTGGAGAGCGTCAGGGCGACGCCGCCGATGAGCCCAGCCCAGAACGTATAGACCCGCGTCAGGTCGAGGGCGAAATCCCAGACTTGAAGACGCCCCGCCGCACCCGCCACGTCGAGGCCGGCTCCGAGGCCGCCCGGCACGCGGGCGGCCAGCGCCGAGAAGACGATCGCCGCGCCCGCGACGTACACGAACATCTGCACGACGTCGGTCCAGATCACCGCCGCGGCGCCGCCGCGGACCGTGTAGACGATCATCGCCGCGCCGATGAGCAGCACCGTCCATGTCACCGGCACCTCCGTGACGACCGAGAGGACGAGCGCCGTGGCGAACAGGCGGATGCCGTCGGCCAGCGTCCGCGTCACGACGAAGATGCCCGCCGCCAGGTTCTTCACCGGCGCGCCGAACCGCCGGTGCAGCAGCTCGTACGACGTGTACAGATCGCCCTTGAAGTACGCCGGGATGAAGAGCGCGCTCACGAGGATGCGTCCCACGATGTAGCCGATCGCGAGCTGCAGGAAGGTCATGCTCCCGGCGTAGGCGCCGGCCGGCACCCCGATGAAGCTCAGCGTGCTGGTTTCGGTGGCCACGATGGTGAAACAGATCGCCCACCAGGGCACGGAGCGTCCCGTCAGGAAGTAGTCGCGCGTGCTCCGCTGGAACCGCGCGAACCACGAGCCGAAGGCCGTAATCCCGACGAGATAGCCGGCGATGACGAGATAGTCAACCGAGCTCAGCGCCACCAGTCCTGCCGTCAGGAGCCCGAGAACGCCGCGCGTCCGATGGCGGCGAGGTATTCACTGCCGTGTGGCGGGCTGATGAGGCTGTCGTACGAGAAGAGGATGATGCCGTCGACGCCGAGCCGGCGGGCGGAGGCGATGTGGTCGATCGTCTCGCGGGGCGAGAGGCGGTAGGCGCCGATGCCGGCCCAGACCGGGCGGCCCGCCGCGAGCGCGCGCACCTCGGCGATCTGCGCGGCGAAGGCCGACGGCTCCGGCGTGTACGCCATCGGGCACAGCGCGTCGATGAAGCCGTGTTCAATCCAGGTGCGCCAGTCCTGCAGCTTGTCGCGCTGGGCGGCCTCGACCTCGGGCACGACGGCCGCGCTCACCAGCGTGCCCGGTCGTGCCGCCTTGACCGTGCTGCGGACGCGCGCCACGACGGCGGTGAGGCGCGATTGCCGGAACAGCCGCCAGTCGTCGGCGAATGTCTCCGGCCACGCGAACGGATCCAGCGCCTGGAGGGCCTCGACACGCGCGCGCGCCGACGGAGGAATCCGCGCGCGCATCTCCGCCTCGAACGCCTCCACCGCCGCCCGCCCGTAGTCGAAGTCGGCGGCCGGGTAGCGGACGTAATCGAGATGGACGCCATCGACGGCGTAGCGCGTCACGAGGTCGGCCACGATGGCCGCGACGTGGGCCAGGGCGTCGGCGTGGACGGGTGACACGTACAGCCCTTCGACGGTCGCCGCATTCGCGCGCGTCCATCGCGCGAGCCGGCCGAGGTACTCGGGACTGCGCACGTCGATCGACCTCAGCTCGGGCGCGAGCTCGCGGGGCACCATCAGCCATTCAGGGTGTTGATAGATGACGTGCTCGCGCGAGGCCGGGAGCTCGGCCGCACTGGAGACGAGGTTGACGTTCACCCACGCGTGGACGCGCAGGCCCGCGTCTTTCGCGCGGGCCATCGTCTCGGCCAGCGGATCGAAGCCCTCGGGCTGGGAGGCGAGCGTGACGGCGCGACGCTCCACGCCGCCCGAGAAGTACGCGTCCCCGCGTCCGCGCACCTGGACGAACAGCGCGTTGAACCCGTTGTCGCTCGCCGACGCCACCATCCGGCGAATGGCCTCCGGCGACTCGAGGCTCGTGCGCAGCACCCACAACGCGCGCACCTCCTGCGACGCGGGCGGCGCCGCATCGATGGCCGTCGCCAGTACGCCGAGCGCGCAGACCGCCGCCAGGACCAGGGGGATTCGGCGAGCGCCAATCATGAAACCGAAGGAATGTACCATAATTCCCACGGATGTACGTACTGGGGATCGATGCGGGCGGCACGAAGACCGTGTGTCTGCTTGCCGACGAGCGGGGCGCGATCCTGGCGGAAGCACGCGGCGGCGGCGCCAATCTCCAGGCCCACGGGGAGCTCGAGGTCGAGAAGGTCCTGCACCACGTCATGGACACCGCGCTCGGCGACCGGGATGTCCGGCCGGCCGCGATCTGCCTCGGGATCGCGGGCGTCGATCGACCGCACGACGCCGATGCGATTCGCGGCATCATGCGGCGCATCGGATCGAAGGCACGCACCCTCGTCGTCAACGACGCGCTGGTCGCGCTCGTCGCAGGCGCCGGGGAGGCTCCCGGAATCGTGATCATTGCCGGCACCGGCTCGATCGCGTACGGACGCAACGGGGCCGGACACGCCGCGCGCGCCGGCGGATGGGGGTACCTGCTGGGCGACGAGGGGAGCGGGTTCTGGATCGGCCGGCGCGCGCTGTCGGCGGTCGTGCGCGCCGCCGACGGCCGCGGGCCGGCGACCGAGCTCACCGGCCGCGTGATGACACACCTGAGGCTCGTGCGGCCCTCGGACCTCGTCCACGAAACCTACTACCGCGATCTCAAGCGGGGCGCGATCGCGGGGCTCGCCCCCGTGGTGGACCAGGCGCGCGAGGCCGGGGACGCCGTGGCGTCGGAGATCCTCGCCCAGGCGGCGATCGAGCTCACCGCCGCGGCCTCGTCCGTCGTCACGCGTCTCGCGATGCGCGGCGAGGCCTTTCCGACGATCCTCGCCGGCGGCATCTTCAAGGCCGTGCCCTGGCTGGCCGGCGACGTGATGCGGCGGCTGCTCGAGGTGGCGCCCCGCAGCCAGGCCGGTGTCCTCGATCTCGAGCCGGCCGTGGGCGCCGTGCGCCTGGCCCTCGCGGAAGCCCGGGGGGGCGCCACGATTCCGGTCTACGTCTGACAGGTCGCGTGCGTATTCACATCTTCGGCACCGAGCACGAGGTGGCGCGCGCCCTGGCGGCGCGCGTGGCGGGCGCGATCGCGGCGCGTCCGTCGATCGTCCTGGGGCTTCCGGCGGGCCGCACGCCCGTCCGCACCTACGCGGAGCTGCGGCGTTTGCACGCCTCGGGGCGTGTGAGCTTCGGCGGCGTGTCCACCTTCAACCTCGACGAGTTCGCCGGCGTCGACGCGCGGCATCCCGGCAGCTTCCGCCAGTTCATGCAGCGGCACCTGTTCGACGCGATCGACATCCGGCCCGACCGTATCCACTTCCTCGACGGCGTAGCGCCCGATCCCGACGCGGAGTGCGCGCGCTACGAGCGCGACATCGCCGCCGCCGGCGGCATCGATCTCCAGCTCCTCGGGATCGGCGCGAACGGGCACATCGGCTTCAACGAGCCGGGCGAGGATCTGGCGGCGTTGACGCATCGCGTGACGCTCCACGCCGGCACGCGGCGCGACAACGCCGCGCTCTTCGGCGGGGACCCCGAGCAGGTGCCGCGCGAGGCGCTGTCGATGGGCATGGCGACGATCCTGAAGGCCGCCGGACTGATCCTGATTGCGACAGGAGCGCGGAAGGCTCGCTGCATCGAGCGGGCCGTTCACGGTCCGCTCACGACGAGGCTGCCGGCGTCGTTCCTGCAGACGCACCGCAGCGTGGAGCTGTACCTCGACCGGCCGGCCGCGTCGTTATTGCCCGTCGAGGACCGCGCGTAGGCGGGGCTCCACGTCCTCGCCGATCGCCTCGCGCATCGAGTTGTGGGCGCGGCGCAGCCGCGACAGCGCCTTCGTGAGCGGCAGCCCCGTCTTCTGCATCACGATCGCGGCCTTCACGTTCCAGTGCGCCTTCCGCAGCAGCTTGTCGGCTTCGTCGTAGTCCAGGCCGGTGACGATGTTGACGATGCGGCGGGCGCGATCCTTGAGCTTCTCGGACCCGGTCTGCACGTCGACCATGAGGTTGCCGTACGTCTTGCCGATGCGGATCATGGCTGCGGTCGTGAGCATGTTCAGCACGAGCTTGGTCGCCGTGCCCGCCTTGAGGCGCGTGGAGCCGGCGATGATCTCGGGTCCGACGCCGGGGGCGATGGTGAGATCGACGAACGTCTGCAGCTCGGTGCCGGGGTCGCACGTCACGAAGATGATGCGCGCGCCGGCCTTGCGCGCGCGCGTGAGCGCGCCGCGGACGAACTGGGTCATGCCGCTGGCCGAGACGCCCACCACGACGTCCTTCTTCGTCGGGCGGAGGCGATTGATGGCCCGGGCGCCTTCCTCGTAGTTGTCCTCCACGCCTTCCTTCGCGCCCAGGATGGCGCTCTTGCCGCCGGCCATGATGGCCTGCACGACGGTCGGCTCCGTGCTGAAGGTCGGCGGCATCTCGGCCGACTCGAGGACGCCCAGGCGCCCGCTCGTGCCGGCGCCGACGAAGACGACGCGGCCGTTCTTGCGGAGCGCCGCCGCGATGAGGTCGGCCCCCATCGCGATGCGGGCCTTCTCTTTCTGCACGGCGGCCAGCATCTTGCGGTCCTCGGTGATCATCAGCTCGACGACCTCGTCGGCCGGCAGCTTGTCGATGTCGAGCGTGGCCGGGTTGATGGCTTCGGTGGGCAGCGACTGCCACTTGGAGCGAACGGGCATGCCCTACAATCTTACAATCGCTACTCCCTCGAGCACACCGACGCCGGGCATCGATGCCTATCTCACGCACCTGACGGTCGAGCGCCGCCTGGCCGCGAACACGCTGGAGAGCTACGCCCGCGATCTGCAGATGCTCGCGGCGTTCGCGGCGGGCAAGGACGTGGCCGTCGAGGCGCTCGGGCGGGTGGACCTCGAAGCGCTCGTGCGCGGCCTCATGTCCGAAGGGCGCTCGCCGCGCTCGGTGGCGCGGGCCGTCGCCTGTGTCCGTGGCTTCTACCGGTTCCTCGTCGTCGATGGCCGTCTGGCACGCAACCCGGCCGACGACCTGCGTCCGCCGCGCGCGTGGAAGGCGCTGCCGCGGTACGTGTCGGTGGACGAGGTGGACCGGCTGATCGCGCAGCCCGACGTGAAGACGGCGCGGGGCCTCCGCGATCGCGCGCTCATCGAGCTGCTGTACGCGACGGGTATGCGCGTGTCGGAGCTCGTCGGGTTGAGGCCCGCGGACGTGAACCTCGAGGCGTCGTACCTCACATGCACGGGCAAGGGCGCCAGGCAGCGCCTCGTCCCGATCGGCGAGGAGGCCGGACGATGGGTCCGGGCGTATCTGCGCGACGCGCGGCCCGTGCTCCTCGGCCGCCGATCGAGCCCGCGGCTCTTCGTCAACGCCCGCGGCGGCGGCCCCGGGCTCACGCGCGTCGGCTTCTGGAAGATCCTCAAGGGCTACGCGCGGCAGGCGGGCCTCACGGGATCCTTGAGCCCACACATGCTGCGGCACTCGTTCGCGACGCACCTGCTCGAGCGCGGCGCCGACCTCCGGGCGATCCAGATGATGCTCGGCCACGCGGACCTGTCGACGACGCAGATCTACACCCACGTGCTGGAGCGGCGCATGCGCAGCCTCTACGATCGCTTCCACCCGAGAGCGTGACGTGCGCCGCCTGCTCGTGATCCTGATCGTGATCGCGGCCGCCGTGTATGCGGCGGCGCCGCCGGGCGCCCCGGTGCTGCCTCCGCCGCCACACGCCATCGCGGCGCCGGTGCGCGGCGCCATCCACGTGCACACCCGGCGCTCCGACGGCGGCAGTACCATCGCCGAGGTGGCCCGGTCGGCGGCGCGCGCCGGGCTCCAGTTCGTCATTCTCACGGATCACGGCGACGGCACGAGGCCGCCGGATCCGCCCGCCTACCTCGACGGCGTCCTCGTGATCGACGCGGTCGAAATCAGCACCGACGGCGGGCACGTCGTGGCCCTCGGTCTGTCGGGCGCGCCCTATCCCCTGGCCGGCGAGGCACGCGACGTTGTCGAGGATGTGCACCGCCTCGGGGGCTTCGCCATCGCCGGGCACCCGGCGTCGCCGAAGACCGATCTGCGCTGGAGCGACTGGACCGTTCCCATCGACGGCTTCGAGCACCTCAATGGCGACAGCGAGTGGCGCGACGAATTCCCGTGGCGCCTCGCGCGCGCGCTCATCGCCTATCCGGTGCGTCCCGCCGAAGCGCTCGCGCTGCTCTTCGATCGCGCCGACGAGGTGCTCCGGCGGTGGGATGCCGCGACGCGGGATCGCCGCGTCGTGGCCGTCGCCGGCGCCGACGCGCACGCGCGCCTCGGGCTGGCGGGCGGGGACGAGCCGAACCGGGATCGGGTCGCCCTGCCGGTTCCCAGCTACGACGCGGTGTTCCGCGCGTTCAGCATCGCGCTCCCGCAGGCGACGCTGACCTCCGATCCGCGAGTCGATGGCCCTGCCGTGGTCGAGGAGATTCGACAGGGTCGCGTGTTCTCGTCGGTGGACGCCCTCGGCTCGCGCCCGTCGTTCTCGTTCACGGCCGCAAGCGGGCCGTTCCGTGCGGTGGGCGGGGAAGCGCTGGCCCTGCAGGGCCCCGTTCGCGTCGAGGTGGCCGTGCAGGCGCCGCCGGACGTCCAGATCGGGCTCGTGCGCGACGGGCGTCAGTTGCTGGATGCGCGCGGGCCGGCCCTGCAGTACGACGCGGACGCCGCGCCGGCCGTCTTCCGCGTGGAAGTGAAGATGCCAGGGGCGCCCGGGGAACCGCCCGTCCCCTGGATCGTGTCGAACCCGATTTACGTCGGCCGCGCGACCGGCGAAGGGCCGCCCGAGCGCACCCGGAATCAGGCGACGGCCAGGACTGATCTGTACACGGATGGTCCGGCGCCCGAGTGGACCGTGGAGCGCAGCGCATCGTCGCAGGGCGCCGTCGACGTGGTGAAGAGCGTCGGAGGCACGCAGATTTTGTTCCGGTATGCGATCGCCGGCACGGCGTCGTCGCATCCGTTTGCCGCGCTCGTCGTCCCGGCCGGCGGCACGCTGCCGGGGCACGATCGCCTGACGTTCCGGGCGCGATCGGACCGTCCGATGCGCCTGTCGGTGCAGGTTCGCGCTCCCGGCGCGAGTCCCGACGGCGAACGATGGCACCGGTCGGTCTTCGTGGACACCGTGCCGCGCGAGATCGCGGTCTTCTTCGACGACATGAGGCCGCGCGGTCCGACCAGCGCGCCGAGGCCGCCGCTCGAGCGGGCGCAGTCGGTGCTGTTCGTGGTCGATACGATCAATACGCCGGCCGGCACGGCGGGGCAGGTGTCCCTGGACGACGTCAGGTACGAACGGTGAGGAGCAGGTAGGCCGCTCCCGCGCCGAAGAGCAGGTTGGGCGCCCATGCCGCGAGCCCCGGCGCGACGAGGCCGCCGCTGCCGAGCGCGCCGAAAACGCTGATCGCCACCCAGTAGGCGATCGCGAGCACGATCCCGACGCCGATGCCGTACAGCGCGCCCCGGCGTCCGGTGGTGACCGCGAAGGGGACGGCGATGAGCGTCATGATCAGCGTCACGAACGGAAACGAGATCTTGCGCGCGAGCGCCACCTGCTGCTCGCTGACGTCGAAGCCGCTGACACGCAGGCGCTCCACGTAGCCGCTGAGCTGCGAGTAGCTCATGTACTTCGGTTCCGGCTCCGGCGTCGCGAAGGAGGAGGCCGGTTCGATCGCGAGCGTCGACTCGGCGAACGGGGTGAACCGGCGCGTGTCGCCGTTGGCCTCGAAATCCCGTATCCAGCCCTGCTCGACGTGCCAGGCATCGGGGCGACCGCCGGGTCGCCCTCCGAGGAACAGCGCGCGCTCGGCGAACATGCGCCGCTCGAGCCGTGCCATCTCGCCGGCGAAGCGGTAGATCGATAACTGCGTGAGCTGGTGGGTACGTGGCTCGAAGTAGGCGTAATGATAGATGTCCCCGTCGCGGCCCACGAGCCAGCGCCGCTCCAGCACGTCGAAGGTCTGCGGCAGTCCGCCGCGCATCTCGTGGCGGATCGCGTAGGCGCGCCGCGTCGAGGGGCCGAGGAACGTTTCCTCGAGCACGAACAGGGCGGCCCCGGTGACGAGCGCACACACGAGCGCCGGGAGCGCGACGCGGTAGAGGCTGATCCCGCACGCCTTCATCACCACGAGCTCGCTGTTCTTCGTCAGGAGCCCGATGGTCACAAGCGTCGCGAGCAGCACCGAGAGCGGGATCACGTAGTAGACGTACTCGGGCGTCTGGTACCAGAAGTAGGTGAGCAGCGTGCGCCACGTCGCCTGTCCCTTGAACACCTTGTCCGAGTGGTCGAGGAAGGTCGCGATGTAGAACACCCCCAGGAGCGCGACGAACGCGAGACCGAACACCCGGATGTAGGTGAGCGCGACATAGCGATCGAGGATTCCGGGCACCGGCAGGCGCAGGTGGGGGAGGCGGAACGTCAGCGAGTTACACGGGCGGCCGGGCGCGGCCGTGTCTCCGGGTCTGCGGCCGTTCACACGCCAGCGCGGCAGTGGCAGGCGGATGGGCCGATCGGCCGCGCGGTCGCGCCAGGCGAAGAGGAGCGCCCCGGCCGGCGCGAGCACCAGGTTGGGCAGCCACACACCCAGCCAGGGCGGCAGCATCTGCCCCTTCGCCATCGCCAGGCCGAGCCAGAGGAGCACGTAGTACACGAAGATGACGGCGACGCCGAGGACGAAGCTCGCGAGCTTCCCGTCGCGACGGTTGCTCGCGCCGAGCGCGAGGCCGATCAGGCCGAAGACGAGGCACGCGACCGGGATGGAGAACTTCTTCTGAATCTCCATCTTCGCGTTGTGAGCGGAGACGCCGTCGCGCTCCAGTTGCGCGATCCGCGTGCGGAGCTCGGCGATCGTCATCTCGCGTTCGCCCTTCGCGGGGCCCGCCCGGGCGAACATCGTTTCCGGATCGACGTTCAGCACGAGGCGCTCGAAGCCGTACACCTCGTACTTGCCCGCGCCATCCGCCGTGTGACGCGTTCCCTGCTCGAGCACCACCTCCGCCGTGCGCTGCTCACGGTCGATGGCCACGCGCCCGTGCCGCGCGAGGTACACGGACGCTGCCTGCCCCGGACGGGTGTCCGCCATGAACACGCCCTTCCATCCCCCGCTGGCCGGGACCTCACGGACGTACAGCACGAGGCCGGGGAAGTCCTCGAAGAAGACGCGCGCCTTCACGTTGCTCTCGGCGCGGTCGACGATGACGCCGAACACGATCTCGCGGTACGTCTGGTTCCCGCTCGGCACCGAGACCAGCAGCACATACGCGCACGCCGCCGCGGCGACGACGCTCACGAGTGTCACCGGGCGCATCAGCCGGAGCAGGCTGACGCCGCAGGCCTGCATGGCCACGAGCTCCCGATCGGCGGACAGCCGGCCGAACGCCACGAGCAGTCCCAGCAGCACGGACATCGGGATCGTGAGCCCGAGGGCTTGGGGCACGAGCGTCCACATCAGGCGGAGAATGACCCCGGCGGGAACGCCCTTCGCGACGAGCGCCTCGGCGTCGGTAATGAGAACGGGAATAATGAGGATGAACGTGAAGATCAGCAGACCGATGCCGAACGGCCAGAGGACCTCACGGATCACGTACCGGTCGAGAATGCGCATCGGCTGCACGGCCTGAGACATTATGACGCGTGTCGCGATCCTGTGGCACATGCACCAGCCCTTCTACGAGGACCTGGTGACCGGCGAGCACATCCTCCCGTGGGTCCGGCTCCACGGTCTGAAGGACTATTACGGGATGGTGGCGCTGCTGCGCGAGTTCCCGGGCGTGCGCGCCACCTTCAACCTGGTGCCCTCGCTCCTGGTGCAGCTCCAGGCGTTTGCCGAGGAGCGGGGGCGCGACCGCCACCTCGAGCTCGGGCTCAAGCCGGCCGAGGCGCTCACCGAGGATGAACGGGCGTTCTGCGTCGAGCAGTTCTTCCACGCGCACCGCCCCCGCATGATCGATCCCTATCCGCGGTATGCGGAGCTGCTGGAGAAACGGGGAAGGAACGGCAACGGGATCAGCGCCCGCGTGCAGGCGACGCAGTTCTCCGTCGCCGATATCCGCGATCTCCAGGTCTGGCACAAGCTCGTGTGGCTGGATCCGTTCTATCTCGAGGGCGACGCGCGCGTGCGCGCGCTCGTGGAGAAGGGGCGGGGGTTTTCGGAGGAGGACAAGGCCACGCTGCACGCGATCGAGCTGGAGCTGCTCCGCAGGATCATCCCCGAGTACCGGGACGCGGCCACGCGCGGACAGGTGGAGCTGTCGACGTCCCCCTTCTACCATCCGATCCTGCCGCTCCTCTGTGACACTGACGTCTTCCTGCGCACGCACCCCGGCTCTCGCATGCCGCGCGAACGCTTCCGGCAGCCGGAGGACGCGGCCGAGCAGCTCGCGCGCGCCGTCGCGCTGCACACGCGGCTCTTCGAGCAGCTGCCCGCCGGCGTCTGGCCGCCGGAAGGATCGGTCTCCGACGACGTGGTGCCGCTCGTGGCCGCAGCCGGATTCCGGTGGATGGCGACCGACGAAGGGATCCTGGCGCGCTCGCTCGGTCGAAGCTTCTCACGCGACGCCGCCGGGCACCTCGAGCAGCCTGAAACGCTGTACAAGCCGTACGTCGTCGGCCCGGCGGGGAAGCCGCAGGTGGCTTGCCTCTTCCGCGACCACTGGCTGTCCGATCTGATCGGGTTCCAGTACGCCTCATGGTCGGCCGACGCCGCGGCCGAGGACTTCACACGCCGGCTCGTCGAGGCCGGGCGGCGATACACGGCGCGCACCGGCGGGCAGGACGCGACGATTGCCGTCATCCTCGACGGCGAGAACGCGTGGGAGCACTACGCCGGCCAGGGTCGCCCGTTCCTGCGGGCCTTGTACGGACGGCTGGCGTCGCATCCCGAGCTGCGCACCGCGACGATGGGTGAGGCGTCCGTGTCGGCCACCGAGACGCTCCCGTCCGTCTTCCCAGGCTCCTGGATCAACGCCGACTTCTACATCTGGATCGGCCACGCGGACGATCACCGCGCCTGGAGCCAGCTCGCCGAGGCGCGGCGGGCTCTCGACATGCCGCCCCCGGGGCTCCCGGCGGCGTCGCGTGAGAAGCTTCGACCGAGCGAGCGCGCCAGGTTCCCTTCGTCGGTCGCCATCCACCGGAATCCGGCTGCGGCCACGAGCGGCACCAGGTCGTCGGAGAC
>JBOGIW010000532.1:0-8985 GCA_050748045.1 Vicinamibacterales bacterium
TACCCTTCGAGGTAGGTGTATCCGTGCAGGCCGTCCTCGTAGAAGCGGAGGAGCTGGCCGGCGCCCTCGTAATCGATCTTCCCGGCTCGGACGGCGGTTTCGACATCGGTGCGGAGCTTGCCAAGCAGCGCCTCGGCGTCGAATTCCACGTAGTCGAGCACCTCGCGCACGGTATCGCCCTTGACGAGCGCGTCGAGCCGGGCCGCGCCGTTCTCGTCGAGGCTCACGTGCACGGCGTGCGTGTCGCCGAAGAGGTTGTGCAGGTCGCCCAGGATCTCCTGGTAGGCGCCGACGAGGAACACGCCGAGGAAGTACGAATCGTCGCCGTTCAGCGAGTGGAGCGGCAGCGTCTTCTTGACGTCGCGGCGATCGACGAAGCGATCGAGCTTGCCGTCCGAGTCGCACGTGATGTCGCCGAGCACGGCGTGAACGGCCGGCTTCTCCTTCAGCCGGTGGATCGGCATGACGGGGAAGAGTTGCTTGATCGCCCAGCTGTCCGGGATGGACTGGAAGAGCGAGAAGTTGCAGAAGTACGTGTCCGAGAGCTGCTCGTCGAGGTTCTGCAGCTCCTCCGGCACGTCGCTCAGCGTCTGGACGATCTTCTGGAGCCTGGTGCAGATCGCCCAGAAGAGGTTTTCGGCCATGCTGCGCTGCTCGAGCGGCAGGTAGCCGCCGTTGAAGAGCCCCAGCGCCATGTCGAGGGCCTGCTGGGCGTCGTGGTACGCCTCGAGCGCGTTCCGTGCGGTGACGTTGTTATAGGTCTCGAGCAGATCGACAAGCGGCTGCTCCCAGTCGGTGCTCGCCGCGGGTGGCACCTGGGCGGGACCGAAGGCCGACACGCCGAGCACGTTGAACACGAGCGCGCTGTGGTATGCCACGGTCGCCCGGCCGCTCTCCGAGACGATCGTCGGGTGCGGCACGCCCGCCTCATCGCACACGGTCTGGACGTGGTAGACGACGTCGTTGGCGTACTCCTGGAGCGTGTAGTTCATGCTCGACTCGAAGTTCGTCTGCGAGCCGTCATAGTCCACGCCGAGGCCGCCGCCGACGTCCATGTACTGGAGGCCGGCGCCCATCCTGTGGAGCTCCGTGTAGACGCGGGCCGCTTCGTTGAGCGCTCCCTTGACGATCCGGATGTTGGTGATCTGGCTGCCGAGGTGGAAGTGCAGGAGCGTGAGGCAATCGTGCATGCCGCGCGCCCTCAGCTCCTCGAGCCCGCGCATGATCTCCGACACCGACAGGCCGAACTTCGAGCGGAAGCCGCCTGACGACTGCCAGCGTCCGCTCCCGCGCGACGCCAGCTTCACGCGCATGCCGATCTGCGGGCGGACGCCGATCTTCTCGGCGTGCTCGAGAATCAGCCCAAGCTCGGTGTACTTCTCCACGACCGGAATGATGTTCCGGCCGATCTTGTGGGCGAGCATCGCGGTCTCGATGAACTCCGCGTCCTTGAAGCCGTTGCAGATGATGGGCGTCTCGTTGTCGGCCAGCGCCACGACGGCCAGCAGCTCCGGCTTCGAGCCGGCCTCGAGGCCGAAGCCGTAGGGCCTGCCGAAGTTCAGCACTTCTTCGACCACCTGTCGCTGCTGGTTGACCTTGATTGGATACACGCAGGAGTATCGGCCCTGGTACTGGTGCTGCGCCATGGCCGCCTGGAAGGCCGCGTGGATATCGCCGAGGCGATGCCTCAGGATATCGGTGAAACGGATGAGAACCGGGAGGCTGATGCCGCGGAGCTGGAGGCGATCGACCAGCTCCTTGAGATCGATCGACTTCGCCGGGTCCTTGGTCGGGTTGACCTGGAGGTGGCCGGTGGCGTTGACGGAGAAGTAGCCGTTGCCCCAGCGGGCGACCTCGTAGAGCTCGCTCGCATCCTGGACGCTCCAGCCGGTGGTCGTGTTCGGAACGGACACCAGCGCCGAGCCATTGGCCACCGCGGCGCGTCCGTTCGTGGATGTGCTCATCTATCGCGTCGTTCCGACTGCCTCACCGCCATCAGCGACAAGCCTCCGATCGAGGTCGCGGGGCCGCTCCACCGAATCATGATAAACGCTTTTCCTTCTATCGGATCGTCATGCGCGCGATGTGAGCACATTTTTTTCGAGGGCAGCCCGCCGCCGGCTGCGATCAGACGCCCAGCCCGAGGATCCTCGCCGCGTTGCCGCCGAGGATCCGGTGGCGGTCGTCGTCGGAGATCGACAGGGTGCGGAGGCTCGAGAGCATCTTCGGGATGCTGCCGATCTGGTGTGGATAGTCGCTGCCGGCCACGATGTGATCCACGCCCGCGAACTCGATCGCGAGCCGCTGCGCGGCGTTGTCGAAGTTCACGGTGTCGTAGTAGAAGCGCTTCAAGTAGCTGCTTGGCGTGTCCGAGATGTTCGCGCGGCACTCGGCGAACGCCTCGTAGCCGCGATCCAGGCGCTCGGCCAGGTAGGGCACCGCCCCGCCCATGTGCGTCAGCACCCAGGTAATCCGGGGGAAGCGCTCCACGATCCCGCTGAACACGAGCTTCCCGGCGGCGAGCGTCGTGTCCATCAGAAAGCCGACGAGCGGCATCAGCCAGTACGCCTGCATCGCTTCCACGCCCAGCGGGTGCGCGGGGTGGATGTAGACGACCGCCCCGAGCTCGTCGGCCTTTTCCCACAGTTTCACGTAGGACGGGTCGTCGAGCCCCGTGCCGTTCACGTTGCTGAACACCATTGCGCCGCGAAGCCCCAGGTCGCGCATGGCCCGCTGCAGCTCCTGCACCGAGGCCCCCGGATCGTTGAGCGGCAGCGTGGCCAGGGCCGAGAAGTGCCTCCGGCGGGCGACCTCCCGGGCGAACGCATCGTTGACGGTGCGCGCCAGGCGGACGGCCGTCGCGGGCTCCTCGTAGTGCACGCCTGGAGTGGTGAACGTGAGGACCTGGTGCGTGACGCCGTGCTCGTCGAGCACGCGCTCGCGGACGTCGAGGTCGCGGTGCCCCGGCACGAGGATGTTGTAATCCCCCGGGTAGTGCAGGCGCGGATTCCCCTCGGCGTCGTAGTCCATTCTCGCTTTGAGGCCGCCGGCCTTGATCGCCTCGAGATACTCGGCGGGATAGTAGTGGTTGTGGAAGTCGATGATCACGTGAGCCCTCTGTCGCTGGCCGGTGGAGTGTTCTATGGGGTATCGGTGCGCCCGGCTATCGCGCGTCCGGGCGATGCGCCGCCGCTCGTGGGTGCCGGACCGGCAGCGTCGCGAGCGCGGCGCGCACGGGGCCCGAGCCAGAGAGAGTAGACGGGCAAGCCCGCCGCGACGGCCGCCAGGCCGATGAGGCTGTTGACGGGCTCGGCAAGCACCTGATTGACGACGATGGCGGCGCACGAGAGGGCGAACGCGAGGGGGAGCGCCGGCGCCCACGGTATCCGGAAAGGCGGAGCGTAGCCGGGTCGCCGGCGGAGGACGATCACGCCGGCGGCCAGCAGCCCGAAGAAGATCCATTCGGTGTAGACCACGCGCGTGAAGAGGCCGCGGTAGGTATCGGTCATCACGAGCGCGCATGCCCACGCCGCCTGGAGCAGGATGGCCCGGGCGGGCGTGCCGGAGCGCGGGTGCAGGGCCGCGGCCCAGCGGAGGAGCAGGCCGTCCTGGGCCATCGAGAAGTAGACGCGCGGCCCCGCGAGGATGATCCCGTTGAGGGCGCCGAAGGTCGAGACGATCACGAGGAGCGCGACGAGCGTGGCGCCGGCCGGTCCCACCAGCGCTTCCGCAGCGTCGGCGGCGATGCGTGTCGAGGCGGTGACGCGGTCGATCGGGAGCACGCGGAGGTAGATGGCGTTCAGGGCGACGTAGCAGACCGTGACGATGAGCGTGCCGAGGACGAGCGAGCGCGGAATCGTACGCTCCGGGTTCACCGTCTCCTCGGCGGTGTAGGTGACCATGTGCCAGCCGCCGAAGGCGAAGAGGCCGGCGACGAGCGCCAGCAGCACGCTGCGCACGCCGATGCCGGCGGCCGGGTCCGGCGAGGCCGCCTGCGCGCCGGCCGGGCCGAGCGCGATTCCCGCGCCGATCAGCAGGGCGATGGCGGCGAGCTTGGCGCCGGTGACGATGGTCTGCAGCCGGCTGCCGTGACGGATCCCGAGGCAGTTGAAGGCCGAGAGGCCGACGACCGCCGACACCGCCACCAGCCTGATACCCGTGGTCCCGAGCGGCACGAAGTAGCCGACGTAGCGCGCGAACACCACCGCGATGGCGGCGATGATGCCGGTATGCATGCTCCAGAACATCGCCCAGCCCCAGAGGAAGCCGGCGGCCGGGCCGAAGATGTCGCGGAGGAACACGTAGACGCCGCCGGTCCGCGGGATCGCCGAGGAGAGCTCGGCGCAGATGAGGGCGCCGACGAGCGTCAGGACGCCGGCGAGCGCCCAGACGAGCGCAATGCCTCCGGCGTCGGGCACGAGGCGCGTGATCTCCGACGGCTGCACGAAGATCGAGGCCCCGATGATGATGCCGACCACCATGGCCGTGGCGTCGGGGAGACGCATCGTGCGGCGGAGCTGGCTCATAGGTGTTTCACGGACTCACATGACTGCCACGTGTCACAACACTTGTCACGAGCGCGCTGAGACGCCGAGGCGCGGAGGCTTGTGCGTTCGACTGGCCGCCGGAGGCGGCTCGCGTGGACACGACGCGGCGCCAACACGCCGGTCTGGTCCGTCGTGTGGCGCGGTGGCGCCGCGTCGTGTCCACGCGAGGCGGCCTGCTGCGCAGGCCGGCCAGTCGAACGCGCCTCGTGCCCGTGGTGGCCTTCGTGGCCAGATCCTCTCTGCGTCTCCGCGTCTCCGCGTCCCCGTGATCGGTGAAGACCGCTCGAACACGAAGAGGCTCGTCCCTGACCTGACCGATGAAGAGCGCTAGAACCTGAACAGCCTCGTCGCCTTCACCACGAACGTGCGGTTCACGAGCTCGGGATATCCGCGGGTCGACGTGTCGCGGCCGTCGCTGTATACCACGAACAGGTCGCTGCCAGGCTGATACTCCCATCGGAACCGGTAGTTCCCGCTGAGCGACCTCGAGCTCGAGTTGTACTGCACGAGCGCGCTCGTGAACACGCGCGGCGAGAACGTGTACGTCGCGCGCGTGCTCACCAGCTTCGCCGTGACGGAGCCGGCCGGGAGATCCAGGACGTTGACCGTGATGCCCGGCTCCAGATAGAAGCGGTACGACAGCTCCGCGCGGCCGCGATAGCCGATCTCGGTCTTCCTGCCGCCCCAGAAGCTCCCACGGGCCAGCGTCAGTGTGCCCGACACCCGGTGCTGGTTCCCGAGCTGGTACGTGCTCCTCACGTCCTGGAAGTGGTACGCGCCCGGAGCGATCGGGATGCCGGATATCGAGAAGGCGGTGGGCGTCCACTCGAACGACCGCGTATATTCGACGGTCGCCACGTCGCTCGTGTGCAGCTCCGTCTTGAACGTTCCCTGCACCTCGCGCGTTTCGAGCTCGCCGTCCGGGCTGGTGATGTAGTCGTAGCTCGCCTCGTAGCTGAACTTCCGCACGCGCCGGAATCGCGTCGCCGGCCGGGGGCTGAAGCGGGCGAGCACGGCGTGCCGGCGGAAGTCCTCACGCCGCAGGAAGCCCACCTCGGGGTTGAAGTCGCGGCCGACGGTGAGGTGTTCGGCCTGCAGGCCGTACCGGTCGCCGGCGTAGTCGAGCTCCGCGCGGTAGCTGTCGCCGCTCGTCGCGCCGGGACCAGGCGTGCTCGTGCGCGCCCAGAAACCGCGGACGTTGAGGTTCTGGAAGAACGCGAAGCTCGCGTCCACGCCCGCGGCGCCGTTCGTGCCACCGCCGAACGCCGGGTCGCGCCGCGTGGCGATGAGGCCGATCGTGCTCCGGCGCAGGAGATCGCGGCGCACGCGCACGACGGTGAAGTTCGTCGACGCCGCGCCCGCCGTGTCGCTCTCGGCCGTCTGGATGTTGAGCGCGCCGACGGCAAACGGCCCGGCGCGGCCCGTGACGCGCGCGCCGGCGACGATGGGCACCTCCTGTGTGCCGCTCAGGCCGATCCGGCGGCTGAAGAAGAGCACGGGCGACAGGTTCGTGGCGCTCGATCGAATGCCGCCGCCCCCGCCGCCTCCGCCGCCGCTCGCGCTGCTCTGCTGGCCGAACGCGAAGATCCCCTGGCCCTCGAGGAAGAACTCGCGCTTCTCGGGAAAGAACAGGCTGAACCGCGTCAGGTTCACCTGCTGCTCGTCGTCTTCCACCTGCGCGAAGTCCGTGTTGTAGGTCGCGTCGAGCGTGAGACCCTTCGTCAGGCCGTACTTCACGTCGACGCCGGCATCGCCGCCGAGCTGGTTCGAGAAGGGCGCCGGCGCGGCGCGATTCGTCGTGAGCGACGAGATCCCGTACGGCTTGATCTCGAGATTGCGGGCCTGCGGCGGCGCCTCCAGCCCGACGAGCGTCGCCGCGTCGGAGAAGCGATAGATGCCGCGCACACCGGACGAGGCCGGCACCGGCGCAATGAACACCTGCTCGTGCTTCCAGCGGATGCTCCGGCGCAGGTGGATGCCCCACGTCTGGGGGCCGCCCCGCTCGTATCGCAGCGACCGGAACGGGATCACCATCTCGAGCGTCCAGCCCCGGGCGTTGCGCGCCGCGCGCGCGTCCCACACGGTGTTCCAGTCGTTGTTGTTCTCGCGCTCGCTGCCGACCTCCTGGTCGCGGATCGCGCCGAGCGGGTTGGTCTGGAAGAAGAAGCCGCTGCGCCGGTCGTAGAACGGATCGATCGAGACGGTGAAGTTCTCGTTGTTGAAGATCGTCTGGCTGTCGCGCCGCATCTCGTTGACGACCATCCGTTCGGGCTG
The DNA here is from genome assembly GCA_050748045.1 of Vicinamibacterales bacterium. Lineage (GTDB taxonomy): Bacteria > Acidobacteriota > Vicinamibacteria > Vicinamibacterales > UBA2999 > CAVYVZ01. The sequence continues at coordinate 6,822 of JBOGIW010000532.1, forward strand.
CGAGTCGTAGCAGCGCGCCGCGATGTAGAGGTGCTCGCGGTCGAACAGCACCCAGGCCTCGGTGCGCTCCGTGGCCGGCTGTCCCTCGCGCGGCTCCTGCTGGATGAAGTCGGAGGCGGGCGTGTTCTCGCGGTAGACGGCCTCTTCCAGGACGCCGTCGAGCGTCAAGGGCTCCGCCAGCCTGATCGCGCGGAGGGTGATCCGACCGTCCGACGCCCGGCTGTAGGTCGCGGGCGGGCTCGGCTCCACGACGCCGTCCTGCGCGTCCTGCGCGGCCACACGTCCAACGCCCAGACCCAGGAACAGGATCGTCAGCCAGCGCATTCAGCGTTTGAATTCGATCACGAGATTGCGGAGAGGACGATCGCCGACGTTCTTCACGACGTGCACGACCGGCGGGTTGAACCGCACGTCGTCGGGGATCTGGTCCCGGAAGATCGGCGCCGAGCCGTCGGGCCACTGCTGGAGACGTGTCCGGTTGAGGACGATCACGACCCGCTCGCGGTGGCTGTGCCGCGCGCGCGTATCGCCGGGCTCGAGCCTCTCCTCGAAGACGAAGAACTCGTCGCCGTCGTAGACGAGGGCGTTCTTGTCGGGCGGGATCAGGACCGGCGGCGACAGGACGGGCGGCCGCCGGGGCTTGATGGTGACCTCGAGGAACCCGCCCGGCGGCGGGTCATACGCCTTCGTGAAGTCCAGGACCAGCGCATCGCCGCGCCGCAGGAACGTGATGTTGGGCGGTGTCCGGACGTTCACGTCCGCGAGCGCGACGAGCACCCGGTACGCGCAGCCCCGCGTCTTCGGCGACTGGCACGGCGCGGCGTTCCGAGTCACCCGCACGTGCTCATTCTCGAGGACGACGTGTGATCCCTGTGACGCGTGAAGGATGCCGATTCCCAACGCCCAGCTTCCAACGCCCAACGCCCAACGTCCAACTCCCAGGCCCCTGGTCCCGAAGGTCCGTCGCCAGCGCCGGCGCTCGAGAGCAGGTCCGTTGGGAGGCTGGGAGTCGGGAATCGACATGCGCCTCAGAGCGGGTTGTTCGGATAGATCATGGTGCGCCACATGTGCGCCACGGGGCTGCCGTCGAAGCCGAGGCCTTCCTTCGGCTGCTTGAAGTGCCGGCCCATGATGTCGAGGAACGGCTCGAGCGACACCTGCGCCTTCGGATCGAACGCGTAGAGGTCGTTGACCGTGATGAGCCGTGCTTCCATGTACCACTTGTGATTGCGGGCGTACTCGTACGCCTGCTTGATGTGCGGCTGCGGCACGTAATCCTTGCCGAAGATCCGGTTGTACAGCTCGGGGTATTCGTAGCCTGCCGCCGGATCCGGATAGAAGCGGAGCGCCTGGTGGTAGCGGATCGCCCAGCTCACCTTCTCCGAGACGTACGGCTCGACCATCTGCGCGCCCCACCAGCCGTGATCGACCTTGATCAGGTTCAGGACCACGTCGTGGAGGAGGCAGCCGAGGATGATCTCCTCGCTCATGCCGGTCTTGAGCGCACGGGTCGCGCTCTGGAGCACGTGGTTCGCCGGCGCGAAGCGGTACTGGAAAAAATCGAGGATCGTGGGTTTCTCCGGCATCTTCTCGAGCGGCCGCAGCTTCCCCTCGTCGTTCGGCACGAACAGGTTTCCCGCGCCGCGCCGGCTCCGCCGGTCGAGATCGAGATTTTTCGCCTCGAGCTCGGCTACCGTCGGAAACTTCTTGGGCTCGTCGAGCTGCTGCTGCAGGTAATGCTCGAGGGCATCGGCCTTTTGGTCCGCGGTCATGACCGCGAGGGCCGCTGCGCCTCCCGCACTCGCAATGAAGGCACGACGATCGATTTCCATGCCGCCTCCTGTCCGATTCGGACCGATCTGCCCGGAGAATACGCCCCCTCGTCCCCGGAGTCAACGAGATACGCTTCTGTCGTAGAATCTCTCCCCATGGGGGAGAGGGCAAGCGGGGGCGGTTTCGACCAGACGGTAGTTCAGGACGACGCCGACCGGGCGCGCTCCAAGGGTCGGAGCGAAGCCCTTCCGCGTCCGGAAGTTCCAGGCTATGAGATGGAGCGGAAGCTGGGAGCCGGCTCCTACGGCGAGGTCTGGCTCGCCACGCACAAGAACACAGGGCGAAAGGTCGCCATCAAGTTCTTCTCCCGCTTCAAAGGCCTCGACTGGCC
>JBOGIW010000533.1:0-2894 GCA_050748045.1 Vicinamibacterales bacterium
GGGACGCGAGCACGCGCGACGTGTACACCGCGCTGGCCCGCTTCGCCAACATCAACATCGTCTTCGACCCGCAGTTCCGCGATCAGCCCGTCACCCTCGATCTGAAGCACGCGACGCTGGAGAACGCGCTCAATTCGGTGTCCGCGAGCACGCGGACCTTCTACCGGGTCACGGCGCCCCGCACGATCACCGTGATCCCCGACACGGCGGCGAAGCGCCGCGAGTACGAGGAAGAGATCGTGCGCACGTTCTACCTGAGCAACGCGGACCTGAAGGAGACGATCGACCTGCTCCGCATCGTGATCGACGCGCGCCGCATCGCGCCGATTGCCGCGACCAACGCCATCACGATCAAGGACACGCCGGAGCGCGTCGCCGCCGCGGCCCGCGTCATCGCGGCCATCGACAAGGCGCGGCCCGAGGTCATCATCGACGTCGAGCTGCTCGAGGTCGATCGGACGCGGCTCCGCGAATACGGTCTGCAGATCGCGTCGCCGGGCGCGCCGGGCCTCAGCGGCCAGGCCGACGCGAACCGCACCGATCTCACGCTCCGGGATCTCCGGACGCTCACGCAGTCCGACATCTTTCTCACGAACCTGCCGGGTCTCTATTACCGGCTGCTCAAGACGGACAGCAATACGCGGACGCTGGCGAACCCGCAGCTCCGCACGTCGGAGGGCATGCCGGCGCAGGCGCGGTTCGGCGAGCGCGTGCCGGTGCCGATCACGACCTTCGCGCCGATTGCCACCGGCGGAGTCAACCAGCAGCCGATCACGTCGTTCAACTACGAGAACATCGGCGTGAACATCGACATCACGCCGCGCACGCACCACGACGACGAGGTGTCGCTGGTGCTCAAGGTGGCGGTCAGCAGCATCTCCGGCACGGGCTTCGGCGGCCTGCCGACGTTCGGCAACCGCGAGATCAGCACCGTCATCCGACTGCGCGACGGCGAGACGAACATGCTCGCGGGTCTCATCCGGGACGACGAGCGGCGTGTGCTCGACGGGGTGCCTGGGCTGAGCGATTTGCCGCTCATCGGCCGCCTCTTCGCGTTCAATCGCAAGGAGACGCAGGAAACCGACATCGTGTTGACCCTCACGCCGCGGATCATCCGCGTGCTCGACCTCACCGAGGCCGACCTGCGCCCCTTCCGCGTGCCCCGCGACGGCGTGTCGCCGATCCTCGATCTCCCCCTGCCGCCGGAGCTGCCGCGCGAGCCCCAGGTGCCCGGCCAGAAGCCGCCGGGCGACGAGCCGGAGCCACCCGCGACGTTTCCGCAGCCCGCCCAGCCCAAGCCCCCGCGCCCGCCCGCGGGGTCAGAACGGGGTCAGAGCACGGGTACGGGGCGACTCAACTTGCCGGGATGAATGGATCGCAGAAATTGCCTCTGACGTCTGACCTGCCGCGCAGCTACTCCACCTTCGCGACCTTCGCGCCGAGCGCCTGCAGGCGCTCCACGAGCTGACTGTACCCGCGCTCCACGGTCTCGAGCGGCGCGACGCGCGTCTGCCCCTCGGCCGCGAGGCCGGCGGCGATGAGCGACATCCCTGATCGAAGGTCGCGGCTGTCGAGCACGCGGCCGCCGCGCAGCCGTGTCGGACCCGTGACGATGATGCGATGGGCATCGGCGAGGAACAGGTCGGCCCCCATGCCGCTCATCTGCTCCAGGGCGAAGAGCCGGAGCTCGTACATCCAGTCATGGACGAGCGTCCGGCCGTCGGCCTGCGTGGCGAGCACGGTCACGAGGCTGACGAGATCGCTTGGGAAGCCGGGCCACAGTCCCGTGGTGATGCGCCGCACGGCCCTCGGCTTCGACGGCGTCACCTCGAAGACGCCGTCGCGCATGCCGCACTCGACGTTCATCCGCTTGAGCACGGCGGCGACGACCTCGATGTCCTGGTCGCGCGCCCCCTCGATGGCGACTTCCCCGCCGGTGATGGCGCCGACAACGGCCCAGCTCCCCGCCTCGATGTAATCGCCGCCCAGCCGGTGCTCCGCGCCTCGCAGCCGCGTCGCGCCGGTGAGACGGATGCGCGAGCTCCCCTCGCCCGAGACCTCCGCGCCCATCTTCCGCAGGAACTCGCAGAGCTCAATGACATGCGGCTCGGTGGCGGCGTGCCGGATCTCGGTGGTGCCGCGCGCGAGCGCCGCAGCCAGGAGCGCCGTCTCGGTGCCGGTGACCGACGCCTCGTAGAGGTACATCGACGCCGGCCGCAGGCCATCCGGCACTTCGAGGACGTGATCCGGTCCCCCCCCGTGGCGCGCACCCATGTGGAAGAGCGCCTCGAGATGCGTGGAGATCGTGCGGCGCGCCGGAAAGTCGCCGCCCGGCGGCGCGATGTGCGCCTTCCCCACGCGCGCCAGCAGCGGGCCGAGCAGGAGCACCGACCCGCGCAGCCGCTGCACCAGGCTCCGATCGGGAGCGTGGGTCGTGATGCGGGGCGCGCGAATGCGCAGCGTCGTGCTCCCGATGCCCTCCACTTCCGCGCCGACGTCGAGCAGCAGCCGCGCCATCACCTCCACGTCGCCGATGCGGGGCACGTTCGTGAGCACGCACTCCTCGCCGGTCAGCAGGCACGCCGCGAGGAGCGGCAGCGCGGCGTTCTTGTTCCCTTCCACGGACACGCGGCCCTCGAGCCGGTGTCCCCCTTCGACGAGCAGCGTGGACATCTAACCCCGCAGCACCAGTGAATCGAACACGGCGTTCCAGCCACGAAGGACACGAAGATCCCAGCCACGAAGATCACGAAGAGCGCGAAGATCGGATGCCGTTCGACGGGCTGCCGAAGGCGGCCTGCGTGGGGATGCGACCGTCAGACACAAGCCGTTCATGATCAAGCCGCTCATGATCACGTGCGGCTTGTGTCTGCCGGTCGCCGTCCTCACGCAGG
>JBOGIW010000534.1:0-5132 GCA_050748045.1 Vicinamibacterales bacterium
CCGGACTGCACGTACTCCTCGCGGGTGACGTTCAAGAGCCGCAAGCGCTTCGGCAAGCGGAGCAAGCTGAAGTTCACGGTCCGCTACCACGGCAACCAGTACCTCCAGCCGGTGCGCAACCGGTCGATGACCGCGCGGCGGCGCTTGATGCGCGCGAAGGCGCGGAGCACCGGCACCACGGCCTCGTCGCGCAGCTCGCCGCCTTCGGGCAGGAGAATCAGCTCGGCCGGCGGATCGTGCTTCGCGCGAATGCGGTCGGCGAGCGCGATGAGCGTCTGCAGCGCGCCCGGCACGTCCGCCAGGCGCGCCACGAGATCGGCGCCGGCCTTCTCGATGCGCTCCCCGATCGCGACCTCTTCGTGCTTCTTGAGGAGCTTGCGCTTGCCGATGTGCTGGAGATACACCCGGACGAGGTCGACGTCCTCGGGTCCGAGCGCCTCGGCGGCCGGCTCCTTGTCCAGCTCTTCCGCGTCGGGCTCCTCGTGCGACGCGAGCTGCTGAGGCCGGAATGCCTCGGGCTCCTCCTCCTGCAGCAGCCGCTCAGGCTCAGCGCCGAACGGCGTCTCTTCGGCGGTCGGCGCCCCGTCGCCTTCGGGACCGATCCCGAACTCATGTGTGCGGCGGCGCCAGTCGAGGATATGTGCCTGGTTCGCCGGGTCCTTCCACTCGATGAGCGACTTCTGGCGGCCGCGCGTCCGGAAGCCGGGTGTCTTCGGGGCGCTGGAGATCTTCTTGGCCATGTGGTCTTCAAACCGGGCGCTGCAAGTGTGCTGCCCTCGTCGACCGGAGTGCCCGTCGCGAGGGTCACAAGAACGATTATAGGTGGCGGAGAGGAAACGTGGTGGCGGCGGCGGCGAAAAGGTGTGACGGCGATGAGGCCCGGGAGGCACGCGATTCGCGCCTCCCGGGCTGCCGATCAAGGGCTACGGTGGAGGCAGCACGGACGACGTGTCGCGCACCGGCACCGTCCAGAGCTGCGCGCCGGAGGCCAGGTCCACGGCCCGCAGGCGGAGCGGTTCCTGCACGAAGCGGTCGCCGTCGCGGTAGCCGCTTGCGGCGGCCACGTGAAGGAGCCGCGATCCCGACACGACGAAGGGGGCGACCGACGTGGCCGCGCCGACCACGCCGACGACCTCGCCGGACGCGGTGGTGACTGTCCACCGGTACGGCGCCGGCCCGAGCGGATCGCCGGAACGCTGGCTGCGCAGGAGGTGCTGCCCATCCGCCGACCGGAGCTGCATCATCCCGTCCAGCGTCAACCCGGAGAGAGCGCTCGTGTCGGGCACCGAGTCCGCCGGCACCGCCACGGACGCGCCCGTCTCCGGATCGATCCGTGCGGCGCCGCTGGCGCGATCCGGTGTGTCGTCATCAACCGCCGCGCCGCGGGCAATCCGCGACTCGATGGCCCACGACACGACCACGTTCCCCGCCCCGGCGAGGAAGCCGCGCACGAGCGTGCGTTGCGAAGCCGAGTCCGTGACGGCGGCCTGGAGGTTGTTCGGGAGCGCCACCTTCGCGCGACGCTTCTCGGCGCCACGTTCCGTGTCGATCGAGACGACGACGAGCTGCTCGCCGGCCCCTGGCGACGCCTGCGCGACGAGCGTGCTGTCGGTGACGGCGAGCGGTCGGGCGGCCGCGCCGCTCGTCCACCGCTCCGTTCCCGTGGCGAGGTCGATGGCGGCGAGGTCGCCGTTCGGGCCGGTGATGTACGCCGTGCCGCCCGCGGCATCGACGACGACTCCGTCGTGGATGGCGGCGGCTGGTGACTGCGCACCAGCCAGCGCCGGCACGAGGACGAGGGCCGCGAGGGCCTGGACCAACGTGCGGCCAACAGCAAGTGTGTGCGTCCTCATGGTCACATTCCTCCACTCAGCACGGCCGAAGCGCTCCTGAGCCTGTAGGCCCCACGGCCGAGCGTGCCGGCCACGAGCAAGTCGTCCACGCGGCTGTATTGCAGTTCGTACACGGGAACCGCGGACAACCCGGTGCCCAGCGGCTGCCACGCCGTGAAACCACTCGCGGCGGTGGCGAAGTAGACGCCGTTGAGCGAGCCGACGACCACGGCGTTGGCGCCCGCCGAGGTCACGTACTCGAGCGATCGGAGCGTCAGCGGGTTCAGCGTCTGGAGGTTCCCCGTCGTGTTCGTCCACGTGGCGCCGCCGTTGGTCGTCCAGAAGACGCCGAGGTTCGTCGCCGCGAAGGCCGTGTTGGCATCGTCGGGGTGCATCGCGACGGCCACGACCGTCGATCCCAGGCTCGGCGAGGCGACAAGCGGCGCCGGCGGCGGCGCGAGCCTGACCTTCACCGTGTCCAGGCGGCCCATGTAGATCGCATTCGCGTTGTTCGTGGCCCCGTAGGCGAGCGAATCGAGGCCGCTGCCGTTGGCCACCTGCAGGTCGATGCGCGCCACGTTGTCGCCGCGATCCATCGATTCATACAGCCCGTTGCTGGCGCCGATGAGGAGCCGGTTGCCGTCCACGCGGTTGACGGCGATCGGCGTGTAGAACTGTCCTGTCGGCCGCGGCACGCCGCCGAGCGGGTTCAGGGCGAGCACGTTGAACCCGAGGAAGGTGTTCGCGGTGTTCCAGAAGGTGCGGATTGCGAACTGGAAGAACTGGAAGCTCGAGTAGCGCATCGAGGTCGTGGTGCTCGAGAAGTCGTCGACCCCGGCGTCGCCGCCGTCGCCTTGCAGCAGCGTTTCCCAGGTGAGGCCGTTGCGCACGAGCTGGATGCCCGTGCCGGTGTCCTGGTTGCCGCTGAACGCGACCTTCGACAGCGAGTCGTAGGTTGTCGAGTGCTGCTCGTTCAACTGCAGGTTGCCGTTCAGCGAGAACCAGTCGCCCTGGTTCGTCTGCGGCTTCGTCCGGCGGTAGATGCCGCCGTCGTCCACCTCGATGAGGTTGCCGTCGCGATCCAGGACCATCTCGCGCGAATCGGCGTGCGGCGACGAGTTGTTCCCGGTCCCGCCGTTCGGCATGAACGAGGTGGGAAGGTTCGTCAGGTGCGACCACTGCGAGGCCAGCGGTTGCGTGGCATCGCCGCGGAAGAGGCGGCCGGCATAGTTGTCCGCGCCGATCGCGTTCGGGAACTGCGTCGTCCCGCCCTCTTCGAAGTGATCGGGTTGCCGGTCTCCCGAGATGTACACGATGTTCGGGTTGCGCTGGTCGGCGGCGATGGCCATGTGGAGGAACGACTGCGCCCCCGGGTGGATCCCCTGCTGTGGGGTCCCCGGCGTGAGCGGAATCGACATCGCCGTCCACGTGTCGCCACCGTCGCCCGAGCGGAAGACGCTCGAGAGGCGGCCCGGGCTCCGTGCGATCCCGACGTAGACGTTGTTGTGCAGGCCGACCGCGAGCTCGACGTTGGTGACAGCCGTGCCTCCGGCGAGCTGCGCGTCGATTGCCGCGTCGCTGACCTTCGTCCACGTGGCCCCCGTGTCGTCGCTGCGGTAGATCCCGTTCGGCCCGACGGTGGAGGCGGTCATCGGCGCGAAGAGCCGGTTCGGCCGCGTCACGTCGCCCACCAGGTCGAAGGCCACGCCCGAGGGGAGCCCGTGCGCCAGGTCGTCGCGCGACATGCGGACGAACGTGGCCCCGCCGTCGGTGCTCCGGAACACGCCGCGGTTGTCGTTGTTGTTCGGCGTGGCCGTGTTCACCGACGCCACGAGGATGTTGCTACGCGCGGCGACGCCCGAAATGTTCTTCTCGAGGAGCGTGCCGGCGCCGTTGAGCGTCGTCCAGGTGGCGCCGCCGTCGGTCGTGCGAAGCAGGCCGATCAGGGCGCCGCCCTGGATGCGCGAGAAGCTGCTGTAGCGGCCGATGCCGGCGACGAGCGTCCGGAAGGTCATGTCGGTCGGGTCGTACTCGAGCGCGCCGATCGACTGCGACGCCTCGCCGTCGGTGAGGTGCTCCCAGACGACGTGCGATCGGTTGGCCTTGGTGGTCTTCCAGATGCCGCCGTTCACCGCGCCGATGTACATCTCACCGGTGTTGTTCGGGTTGACGACAACGCTGTGGATGGCGCCGGTGACTTCGTCATTCGGCTGGCTGGCGTTGTTGCGCACGTTCTCGACCTGTCCGAACGTGAGCGGCGCAGGACCGAGCGGCTCCCATCGGCCCGGGCCGGGCGGATCGTCCGTGCCCGCCGCGTACAGCACGGCCGACGCGGGTGCGGTGACATGGATCGAGGCCGGCGCGACGGCCATCGCCAGCAGTGCGACGACGAGGGCCACGCGACGGAGCGGATGTTGGGGTCGAACCCGGCGTGTGCTCAAGGCTCACCTCGCTTGTGGGGGAGTTGTGGGTCGGGGACAGACGCTCATGAAGAGGAGGGCGCGATGATCCAGTGACGTTCCGTTCGGGGTCAAGCGGAAAGTGACGCCGGCGCGAATCCGTCTGCAGCGTGCCGTGGGAGTGTTCGTTCGCGGGACGCCGTGGAGACCGCGTGCTAACATGAAGCGGTTCTCCCGGCGCGTCCGTGCCACGCCGGGCGGCGGCGCGGCGCGACACGTGAGGCAGGCGCACGGCGCTGCGTCGGCCATCGGCCATCGCCGGGGCAGCCGGCGCGCGAGGCGGGCCCCTAGCTCAGTGGTAGAGCACCTGACTTTTAATCAGGGTGTCCCGGGTTCGATCCCCGGGGGGCCCACCAAAATCATCTGGTTATTGAATAATTGGTGATGGCGCGAATGGTTGGTGATGGCTCGACGGATCCGTAATCGGGCGCATGGTTGGTGATTGAACGATGAGTGATCGGTGAGCGACTGCTGAGTCAGCGATCGTGATGATGGTGGATAGCGTCCTTCGATGACCTGCGGGCCGGTCGCGAAAGGACTGACCGGGGAGCGTGGCGATCACACAATCGTAATGACCGCAGCGTCAATCAACCGTCACGCGATCACACATTTCGCGCCTCCCGCATCGTCACGGATCTCCCGAGCGCGAACGATCGTCCCTGTGGTGTAGCTGGCCCAACACGTCGCCCTTTCAAGGCGAAGAACGCGGGTTCGAATCCCGCCAGGGACGCCACCTCCCTCGCTGCGCTCGGTCGTTGTCGCCCCTGGCGGTTCTCAGGCGGGCGGCGCGCTCGCGCGCGCCAGCCGGCACGAATCCCGCCAGGGCCGAAACAGAACGGCG
>JBOGIW010000535.1:0-4981 GCA_050748045.1 Vicinamibacterales bacterium
GCGCAGCTCGCACCTCAGGGTGAGGGCTAACTTCTACGCGGCCACGCCGGTCCCGATCGGGCAGCTTACGCCCGTGCCGCCGAGCCCGCAGTAGCCGCCCGGGTTCTTCGCCAGATACTGCTGGTGATATTCCTCGGCGTAGTAGAAGGGGGGCGCGGCGGCGATCTCCGTCGTGATGCGGCCGAAGCCCTCCGCCGTGAGGCGGTCCTGGTATGCGTCGCGCGACGCCTCGGCCGCTCGCTGCTGCTCCGGCGACGTCGCATAGATCGCCGATCGGTACTGCGTGCCGGCATCGTTCCCCTGCCGCATTCCCTGCGTCGGATCGTGATTCTCCCAGAAAAGCTTCAGCATCGCGTCGTAGCTCGTCACGCGCGGATCGAAAACGACGAGCACGACCTCGGCGTGCCCCGTCATGCCGGAGCAGACCTCGCGGTACGTGGCGTTGGGTGTGTAGCCGCCCGCGTATCCGACGGCCGTGGCATGAACCCCGGGCGCCTCCCAGAACGTGCGCTCGGCGCCCCAGAAACATCCCATGCCGAAGACGGCCTGGTCGAGGCCGGCGGGAAACGGCGGCACGATGCGGCGGCCATTGACGAAGTGCGTTTCGGGGACCGGCATGGCCTCGGGGCGTCCGGGCAACGCCTGGTCGGGGGTGGGCAGCCGAAGCTTGAGCGAGCTGAAGAGAGCCATACTCCTATTCTGATGCCGGAACCGCCCCGACGGATCCACTTCATCGCCGATCGCCGCGACGCGCGGCTCAGGCTCGACCAGGTGCTCGTCAGGCGCGTGACCGAGGTGACGCGCATGTCCCGGTCGCGGGCGCAGGCGTGGATTCAGGCCGGCGCGGTCCTCGTGGACGGCTCGCCCGCCCTGCGGCCGGCGTCCCGGGTCCGTGAAGGCGTGATCGTGGAGGTCGCGCTGCCCGCTTCGACCGCGCTGCGCGTGCGGCCCGGGCCCGAAGACCGCGCCCTCGAGATCCTCTACGAGGACGCGCACCTCGTCGCCATCAACAAGCCCACCGGCATTGTCGTCCACCCGTCGTTCAAGAACGTGTCGGGCACCATTCTGAACGCGGTGCTCGGTCGATTCCGCGATCGCGCCGGCGTGCGACCGGGCATCGTGACGCGTCTCGACAAGGAGACCTCTGGGGTCCTCCTGGTCGCGCTGACGCCGGGCATACACGCGCGGCTGCAGCGGAGTTCCGTGCGCAAGCGGTATCTCGCGATTGTCGCGGGGACGCCGGCGCCGGCCCGGGGCACGATCGAGCTCTCCCTCGGCCGCGATGCGCTCGACCGGCGCCGCGTCGCCGTTGTCTCGGAGGGCCTGCCGAGCGCAACGCGCTACGAGGTGCTGTCAGCGAAACAGGGAGTCTCGCTTGTGAGGTGTGAGCTCCTGACGGGGCGCACGCATCAGATCCGCGTGCACCTGGCCGCCCGCGGGTGGCCGATCGTCGGCGATGCCATCTACGGCATCGCCGATCATCGCATCGCCCGGGTTGCCCTGCACGCCTCCTGCGTGCAGCTCGATCATCCGGTCACGGGCCAGACACTCGAGATCCTGGCACCGCTCCCGCCGGACATGCGCGCCTTCGACCTCTGAGCGGTCACCTCGATCGCGTCGCCGTTTCAGAACCTCACGTTGTAGAGCAGCTTGACATCGCGTCCCTTCTCGGGGACGAACTGCCTGATGAGCGACAGGTGGTTCCGGTACACCTCGTTCGTCACATTGTCCAAACGGGCCGTGATGGTGCTCGTCGCGCCGCCGTGCACGAAAGAGTACGACGCGAACAGCTTCAGGAGCCGGTAGCCGTCGGTCGGCTCTTCGTCGCCGAACACGCGATCCTGCGTCGCGGCGGCGATCACCTCGCCGCCAGTCTGGAACGCGTGGCGCTGGTAGCGCAGACCGCCCCTGAAGCGGAACGGCGGAATGCGCGGCAGCGGGTTGTCGATCGCTTTGAGCGAGCCACGGACGTAGTCCAGTCCGAGCTCGGCGAAGAGCCCTTCGGCGATCCGCACGTCGGAGTGCGCCTCGAACCCCTGGAGGATGCTGTCGGCGGCGACGAACTCGATGAACTGCAACCCCTCTTCGGCGGCGTGGTCGTGCCCTTCGTGGTCGAGCTCGCGTCCGGCGAAACGCTCCTCCAGCTCCTCTTCGCGTGCCTCGAACTCGTCGAGTGATATCGGGTTGCGGAAGATGTAGTCGTCGATGTCGTTCCTGAAGTAGGTCACTTCGCCCGACGCGCGGCCCGTGCGCCAGCGCAGCGAGACGTCGAAGCCGAGACCCCTCTCGGATTCGAGACTCGGGTTGCCGATCTCGAACGCGAAGTTCCCGTGGTGCTCGCCGAAGAAGTACAGCTCTTCGAGCGCCGGGTTTCGCGCCGCGCGCGCGACGCTGACGGCGACGGTCAGGCGGTCGTCGAGCCCCGGGGGCTGCACGAGCAGGCCGAACGAGCTCGACACGTTCGTGAAGTCGCGAGCCCGCTCCGTCCCGAACGGGTCGAAGCCGGTGCGGTCGACGCGCGCGCCGAACTGAAACGTCACGTGCGGCCACTCGAGCTCCTCGTAGAAGAACGCGGCAAGGCCGTGCTGATCGACCGGCGGCGACAGCGCCTCTTCGCCCTCGGCCGCGAACGCGCGGCCGAGCACCCAGCCACCGACGCTGCCTTTCAGCCGCCCGACGCGGCGGTGCGACCCGAGCAGCTCCAGCTCGGTCGTGTCATTCGTGAACAGCGTCCCGACGACATCGCCCTCGAGCTCCTCGTGCCGGTACCGGCGGTGGCCGAGCGTGGCGCGGAACGAATCGAAGACGCCCTGCAGGTCCTCTGCGCCGCTGCGCAGGCTGAACGAATGGCGTCGCGGCGTGAGCTGCAGCGTGCCCTCCTCGACAACGGGAATGCCGTACTTCGTGTCATCGTAGCCGTAGCTGCCGCCGAAGTATCCCCTGTCGCCCGTCCACGACAGGCCGACGCTCGTCATGCCGTTGCGCGACTGCGAGTTGTCGATCCGCCCCTCGGGCGTGCGCACGTCATCCGAGCGGCGGCCCGACGCGCCGGCGTGCAGGGCGAACGTCCCGTTCCCCACGTGGAGGTCGCTCGCCACAGCCGCTTCGCGCGCCGCCGACCCGAGATCCACGGTGACGCTGCCGTCGAGGCCCTGCTGCTTCTCGCGCGGGATCTCGTCGGTGATGACGTTGACCAGTCCGCCGATCGCGTTGGCGCCGTACAACAGCGTGGCGGGGCCGCGCACCACCTCAATCCGCTGCGCCGCCGCCGGGTTGATCGGCACGCCGTGGTCGCCCGACTGGCTCGAGAGATCGCCCACGCGCTGGCCGTCCTGGAGGATCAGCACGCGATCGCCGTCGAGGCCGCGGATGACCGGCCGCGACGGCGCCGGACCGAAGCTGCGCGACGCGACGCCCGGCTGGTTCTGCAGCGTCTCACCAAGCGACATCTCAATCTGCTTGTCGAGCTCCTGCCCCGCGAGCACCGTGGTCGCCTGGTACGACTCGAACTGGCTGCGGGCTTCCGGGCTCACCGACACGACCTCTTCGTAATGGATTTCAGGATCGATCGTCAGCGTCAGCGGCTGCATGCCGGCGGCGACCCGTACTTCGCTGCGGCCGGGCCGGTACTTCGGCGCGCGCACCGACACGTGATAGTTGCCCGGCGGCACGTTCTCGAACATGAACGTGCCGTCGGGGGCGGCGGTGGTTTCGCGTGCGATCTCGTCGACGACGATGGTGCCCGGCACGGGCGCGGCGGTGACGGAATCGAGCAAGAGACCCTGTACCGGCACGCCGGTTTGCGCGGTCGCGGCCGGCACCGCGAGGAGGAATGAAGCAAGCAGCCCGAACGCGCCAAGGCGCGCACGAATGGACATGGAGCTCTCCGTTGACTTCGGACGAGGAATTGAAACCGGGGCACACGCCCGGCCAGTCTCAGGAGAGAGGGGGCGGAGAGCGCGACGGAAGGTTCGCGAGCGCAGCCGCGCGGGCGGCCCCGATCGTCATGATCGGCCGCGGCGCACGGGCTTCGACGGCCAGGCAGACAACGGACGCCGGCTGCGCACCGATGCGCGGCGAGCGCGCGAGGTGGCACGCGACGCAGTGGCCCTTGCCGCTGGCGTCCGACGACGGCGCCTGGAACCGATGGCTGGACGCGTCGTGCGCGACGTCGAGGGGCGCCACGCACGGAGCGTCGTGGGACGCGCCGGCGTGGAGGAGCTCGTCGAAGGCGGCAGTCGTCGTGCCGACGGCCAGGACCACCGCCGTGACCAGACACCACGAGCGGACACGGAACAACCGCAGCATCAGGGCTATCAGCGTATGCTCGCGGTTTTCCGACTGTCAAGCCAGCGACTCCAGGCAGCCCCGACTGCGTAGGGGCTACACAGATCTGTCGACAGCTGGACAGTTCTGTCGGCCAGGGACCGCACCGAAGCCCACTCCCGCCCACTCGCAGGCGTCGTTTCGGCTGGCATTGGTATTGCCCAAGCAAGTCCTGAGGAGTTCCCCGATGCGACTGCCATACGTATTGCTCGCGGCTTCGGCTGTCACGGCGCTGGCCTGTGGTTCCTCCAGCACGTCGATCACGGCGCCAAGCGCCGGCGGCTCGCCGGCGAGCGGCACCACGACCGGCATGGCGACGCTGAACCTCATGCTGAAGGACACGCCATTCGAGGACGCCAGGTCGATGCTGGTCACGTTCTCGGAAGTCACCGCGCACCGGTCGGGTGGTCCCTTCACGACGCTGCCGTTCGCGGACGGCGCCACCAGCCGTACGTGCGATCTGAAGCAACTGACCGACGCGCAAGACATCCTCGGCACCGGTCCGCTCGCGGCGGGCCATTACACGCAGTTGCGGCTCGTCGTGTCGGGCGCGGCGCTCTACTTCGACAACGCCGCGCCCGAACCCGCGTGCGCGCCGACGATCGCCGCGCCGGCCGGTCGCAGCGCGCCCGTCGAGATTCCGTCAGGCGAGGTG
>JBOGIW010000536.1:0-15782 GCA_050748045.1 Vicinamibacterales bacterium
CCGCAGGTCGGGTACGAATACGCCAGCAACGCGGCCATCGCGGAAGCGTTGAGCCACATTCCCGCCGGGCATGCGGTCGTCGCGACCAACGACACACGCTACCGGCCATCGAGCACCGTGGACCGCCAGTTCCAGATTCCGTCTATCTTCGGCCACCGCGCCTACTTCGTCGACGGCGTCAACGACCGGTTCGATGTGACCGGCGCACGGATGGAAGCGCAGCAAGTGCTCCGGCAGCAGCGCTGGGACGCGGACATCCCGAGCGTCGCGGCAGCCGAAGGCTGGACGCACTTCCTCGTGCGGAGGGACTCCCCGCATCCGCGGGAGATTCCGCTGCCCCTCATCTTCGACAACGGCACGTACGCCGTGTATGCGTTCGACGAGGAGCTCATCAGCGGTTCATCGGGCTCTTCCGGATAAGATAAGGAACCGCTCGATGTCATCCAGTCCCACGGCCGTCCAGGCTCAGCCGCCGTACGTGTGGCCCGATGCTCCTCTCGAGTCGCGCTTCCAGGAGCCGAGCTTCGGCGGGTTGTTCCTGACGGCCGGGCTCGACGAAACGGCGTCGTCGATTGGCGGCGACAGCCGCTGGCCCGCCTTCTTCCCGTCGCCGATCTGTCTCGTGACGGCGGGAACCGGCGCGGACACGGCGCTCGAACGGGTCGTCGGCCCGATGATCGTCAACCGCTTCCCGCTCATCATGGCGATCAGCCTCTGCCGCGATCAGATCTCGGACCGGCACTACGCGCGGCGAGCGACGATGGATCGGATCGAGCAGTCGGGCGCGGCGGCGGTGCAGTTCCTCGCGCCGGGCCCGGCCCTTGGCGCCGCCCTCGAGGGGGTGGCTCAGGAGCCCGATGCCCGCACCGGGGAACGGATTCGTCGCACGGGGCTCCGCACCCGCGAGATGACGCTGACGCGCACGCGCGTCCTCCACGATGCCTACCTCGTATACGAGGGCCGGCTGGCGCGGCCGGGCCGATCCCTCGAAGGGCATCGGATCTACGAGCGGCCCTGGCTCGACGTGGGCAGCCACCGCGTGTACTTCCTCGAGGTCCTCGCGATCCACCTGGAGACCCCTCTTGCGCGCGGCGAGCGGCAGATTGCCTGGCACAGCCTCCCGTGGTGGCGGCCCGCTGCGCCGGTTACGCCGACCGCCTATGACGGCTCTCGCCTGGCGGCGCAGCGCTACGTCAAGACCTACACCCCCGACTACCGCTTCCCGGCGGCGGGCACGGTCGCCTTCGAGGCCGACGAGGTCACCGGCGACATGTCGATCCGGCACCTGACGCCGCTTGCCGCCAACCAGGTGGTCGTCGACAACGAGCAGGCGCGCTGGCCCTGCTTCTTCCCCTCGTCCGCGGGCATCGTCACCGCGTGGCAGGACGATGGAACGCCGACCGCGATGCCGTGCGGCTCGTCGGGCGTCATGAGCCGGCTGCCGCTCACGCTGGCGGCGTGCATCTCGAACAGCGCCATCAACGAGCGGTACGCGCCCCGCGCCACGCTCGCGACGGTTCAGGCGCGGCAGCGCTTCGGCGTCGGCGTGCCGTACACGAGCCCCGAGATCGTGCGCGCGATCAGTTACATGGGGAACGTGTCGGCACGCGTGGATCCGCAGAAGGTCCGCCACGCCGGCCTGACGGCGCTCGAAGGCGACTCGCCGGTGATGGCGGAACTGCCGATTCATTTCGAGTGCCGCGTGGCGCGGGAGGTGAATCTCGGAACGCATGTGCTCGTCCTCGGCGAGGTCGAGCAGATCCACGTCCGCCGCGACCTCGCGCCCGAGCAGCCGATCGAATGGCTCCCCTGGGCCACCATCGTATGAAGGCCGACCGCGCGCGCCGCCCGACGTTCATCATCGGCGGGGCCCCGCGAAGCGGCACGACGCTCCTGTGCCACCTGCTCGAGCGCCATCCGGACGTGTACATCATCCGGCCGTATATTCCCGAGCCCAAGGTATTCGTGGTGCCCGCCGCCGGCGGCGGCGGCGAGTACCTGCGCCGGTACGCGCAGGCGTTCGCCGGCGCCGGCTCCGCCCGCGCGCTCGGAGAGAAGACGAGCTACTACCTCGAGAACGACGAGGCAGCCGGTCGCATCGCCGCCACGCTCGGACAGGTGCGGATGCTCTTCATCGTGCGGGAGCCGGTGCAGCGTGCTTACTCGAATTACCTGTGGAGCCTGAAGAACGGGATCGAGACGCTGTCGTTCGACGAGGCGCTCCGGCTCGAAGGCGCGCGGCCGAACCCGCTCGGCGAGGCGCGCGCGTACGCAAGGCCGTTCGACTACCTCATCCGCGGCGACTATGCGACGTTCGCCGAGCGCTACTTCGCACGCTTCGGTCGCGCCTGCGTGAAATTCGTGCTGTACGAAGACCTGGAGCGGCGGCCCACGGGCATCATGCAGGAGATCCAGACATTCATCGGCGTGGATCCGCTCCCGATGGACGCCCAGTCGCTTGGGCGCATCAACGCGGCGCGCGAGACAGGCGCCCCGCTGAACGGGGCGCTCGAGGCGTCGCTGCGCGAGCGCATGGCGCCGCTCGTTCATCGCTTCGCCGGCGTCTCGGGCCTGGACGTCTCGCCATGGGGCTACTGACGTGAGCCGCCCGCGCGTCAGCGTCATCACGCCGGTCTTCAACGAAGAGGCGGGGCTGCCCGACTACGAGCGCGCCGTCAGGTCCGTGCTCCTCGACAACGACGAGTTCGCCTTCGACGTGCTGCTCGTCGACGACGGCAGCCGCGACGGGAGCTGGGCGGCGATCGAGGCGATGTGCGCCCGCGACCCGCGGTTCTACGGGCTGCGCCTGTCGCGCAACTACGGCGCGCACGTCGCGCTGAGCGCCGGCTTCGCGCACGCCCGGGGCGACGCCGTCGCCACGCTCGCCTCCGACCTGCAGGACCCGCCCGAGACCGTGCTGGAGTTCGCCCGCCGCTGGCGCGCGGGCGCGCAGATCGTGTGGGGGCACCGCAAGACGCGCGAGGACTCCGCCTGGCGCGTCACGACGAGCCGGCTCTTCGAGCGCCTCATCCGGCGCTTCGCCATGCCGCGTGAATCCAAGTTCACCGTGGGCAGCTTCCTCCTCGTCGATCACCGCGTCGCCGAGTGCTTTCGCCAGTTCCAGGAGCACAACCGCGTCACCTTCGCGCTCGTCGCCTGGACCGGTTTCAAGCAGGAGATCGTCGAATACCACCGCCGCGAGCGGCGCGTGGGCACCTCGGGGTGGACCTACCGGCGGATGGTGAAGACGATGTACGACACGTTCATCGGCTTCTCGTTCCTGCCGATCCGCCTGATGACGCTGGCCGGGGTGCTGCTGTCGCTCCTGACGCTCCCCTTCGCCGTCTACCTCGTCGTCGTGTACCTGACCGGACGGCCGCTGCCCGGCTGGACGAGCGTGATGCTCGCGCTGACGCTCTTCTTCGGGATCCAGTTCCTGCTGATGGGCGTCGTGGGCGAATATCTGTACCGGATTTACGCCGAGGTCGTGCGACGGCCGCTCTATTTCGTGAGCGACACGACCGCCGACGAACAGCATGTCGAGCGCGCCGGCTGAGGGGCTGACGCGTGTGCGAATCGCCGGCGGAGGCCCACCGGACACGGCCTGGGCCGAGGGACTGACCGTCGCCGTGCCGAACGCGCTCCTTGAAGCGACCGGTCTCGCCCGCGCAGTCGATGCGCGCGGCGATCTCCGCCTCCCCGGGGATCTGCCCCCGATCGATCCGCGCTTCGCCGAGGAGCTCCGGATGCGATCGGCTTTCACGCCGCACCCGCCAGCCTCGTCGCGCCTCCCGTTCAGCTACCGCTTCGTCCCCGGACCGCTGCGCCGCGCTGTGGCCAGCGCGATCGGACGACGGCATCGCCGGCAGGTCGATCGCTGGGCCGCCTTTCCCGGGTGGCCCCTCGATCTCAGCGCGGATCTGCTGCAGGACCTGGCGTCGCCCGGCGCCGGCGCCCGCGCCGCGTCGCCCACGCCTGTGATCCTCACGCACGATATCGACTCGCCCGACGGCTTGCGCAGCCTCGCCGGCGCGTTCCTGCCGATCGAGGAGTCGTGCGGCGCGCGCTCCACGAGCTACGTCGTGCCCTGCGCGTGGCCGCTCGACGAGGGCCTGCTGCGGGAGGTCCGCGACCGGGGGCACGAGCTCGGCATCCACGGCTACGATCACGCGAACCGGACGCCCTTCGCGGCCGCCGCGGAGCGGCTGGCCCGGCTCGACGCGGCGAGGCCGCTTGCCGAACGCTTCGGGATGAGCGGCTATCGTGCCCCGTCGCTCTTGCGCACGCGCGCGCTCCTCGAGGATCTCGCGCCGCGCTACCGCTACGATTCGAGCGTGCCGACGTCGGGGGGGCTCTTCCCGGTGCCGAACAACGGGTGCGCCAGCGCGCGGCCATTCCGGATTGGCGGTCTGCTGGAGATCCCGATCACGCTGCCGCGCGACGGGAGCCTCCGGTTTCTCGGCCACACACCGGACGAGATCCTCCGCACGTGGCAGGCGTGCGCCGGCCTCGTGGCGCGATCGGGAGGCGTTGTCGTGCTGCTGACGCACTGCGAGCGCCACTTCTCGGGCAATGCCGCGATGCTGAACGCGTATCGCGCGTTCCTCGAGTGGGCGCACGGCAACGCGCGGTTCACCTTCGGCACGCCGGCCGGTGTGCTCGCTCGTGCCTGACCGCCCCGAACAGACGTTCCACGCGCCGGGCCCGCGCGTGCGGTGGTTCTCGGAGCTTCTTTGCGGATGCGTGCGGGATCCGGCGGCGCCCGTCCGCGTGCTCGACGCCGGGTGCGGAACCGGCGATCAGCTGTTCGACCTCGCGGCCCGGCTGCCGCGCGCGCAGCTTGTCGGCGTGGACGTCGCCCGTGCGAACGTCGAGGTGGCGAGACGCCGCCAGGCGGCGCGCGCCGACCCGGCGCGATTCGCGTTTCACGCCGCCGACTATCGAGCCTTCCGCGCGGCGGAGCCGTTCGATCTCGTCATCAGCTATTCGGTGCTGCACCTCGTGCCGGGGGACACCGCGAGCCTTGCCGCGCGCGTGGCGGAGGACACGGCGGGTGGCGGCGTCTTCGCGAACGTGATGCCGTACCGGTGCGGCCACAACGCCGTGCTCGGCATGGTTCGGCGAATCCTGCGGAGCGTTCGGTCGCGAGCCTCCGATCGCCTGCTCCTGCAGGCGGCGCGTGCCCTGCACGGCGCCGCGCTCGACGACCACCTCCTGGCGGAACGCATTGCGTATGCGTACGCGGTCCCGATCCGTTACGACGAGGACCTCGCGCGCGCGCTCGAGGCGCGCGGCCTGCGCACCGACCGGCGTGAGACCGTTGCACACGCAAGCCCGGCGCAGATGAAGCACGCCCTGCGCGTGATGCGCCAGCCGCTATAATGAACCGCTCGCCCATGGACGCGGATTCTTACCTGCAGACGCTCGAAGCACGCTCCATCTACATCGTCCGTGAGGCGTTCTGCCGCCTCAAGCCGATGGCCATGCTCTGGTCGATCGGCAAGGACAGCACGGCGCTCCTCTGGATGGTCCGCAAGGCCTTCTTCGGGCGCGTACCGTTTTCGCTGTACCTCCTCGACACCGGCATGGAGCTGCCGGAGGTGTACGAGTTCCAGCGCAGGCTCACGACGGAATGGAGCCTCGACGCGCGCAACGAGCCGTGTCCGCCGGAAGGCGAGATGGACCCCACGCTCCCGCCGGCGGCGCGGGCCGCGGCGCGCAAGACGGCGGGGCTGAAGGCGCTCCTCGCCCGCGAGCGGCTGCGCGCGATCCTCGTGGGCATCCGGCGCGACGAGCAGGGCACGCGCGCCAAGGAGCGGGTCTTCAGCCCGCGCGACGCGACCGGCGCCTGGAACTCCCGCGATCAGCCGCCGGAGCTCTGGGATCAGTACCACACCCGCGTGGACGCCGGATCCCACGTGCGCGTGCACCCGCTGCTCCACTGGACCGAGCTCGACATCTGGCGCTACACCCGGCGCGAGCGGATCCCGTTCGTGCCCGTGTACCTGGCGCGCGACGGCAAACGGTATCGATCGATCGGCGAGCAGAACATCACGGTCCCCATCGAGAGCCACGCCGCGTCGATCGACGACATCATCGCGGAGCTCGAACAGACGAGAAGCCCGGAGCGGGCCGGCCGCACCATGGATCACGAGACGGAGGACGCCTTCGAGCGCCTCCGGACCGGCGGGTACATGTAGCGGTGCCCATGGGTCGCACCTCGGCGCTCGTGCTCCTCGGACACGTCGACCACGGCAAGTCAACGATTGTCGGACGGCTCCTGGCCGACACCGGCACGCTTCCCGAGGGCAAGGTCGAGGAGCTCGAGCGCATCAGCCGCAAGCGCGGCATGCCGCTCGAGTGGTCGTTCGCGCTCGACGCACTGCAGGTGGAGCGCGACCAGGCGATCACCATCGACTCGACGCAGGTGCGGCTGCGCGCCGGCGGCTGCGAGATCCTGCTCATCGACGCGCCCGGGCACCAGGAGCTGCTGGGACAGATGATCAGCGGCGCGGCGCAGGCGGAGGCGGCGCTCCTCGTCGTCGACGCGAGCGAAGGCGTCAGGGGACAGTCGCGGCGGCATGCCTACCTCGCGCGGTTCCTCGGCGTCCGCCACGTCATCGTCGCCGTGAACAAGATGGATCTCGTCGGCTTCGACGCCGGGCGGTTCCTCGAGGTCGAGCGCGCCGTCCGCGAGGGACTCGAGCAGCTCGAGCTCGTGCCCACGGCGATCGTCCCCGTCGCGGCGCGCGAGGGCGACAACCTTTGCCGGGCCAGCGCGCGCATGCCGTGGTACGAGGGGCCGACGCTCCTCGACGCGATGCTGCGCGTCGGGCCTTCATCGCGAGCGGCCTCGGGGCCCCTTCGGTTCCCCGTCCAGGACGTCTACAAGTTCGACGAGCGGCGCATCATCGTGGGCCGGGTGGAAAGCGGCGTGTTGCGCGCGGGCGACACGGTGGTCTTCTCGCCCGCCGACCGCATCGCCCGCGTGCGCTCGATCGAGGGCTGGAACGGCCCTCCCCTCACCGAGGCGCCGGCCGGGGACGTGGCGGGCATCACGCTCGACGCGCCCATCTTCGTCGAGCGGGGCGACGTCGCCAGCGGCATCGAGGACGCGCCGGCGCTGACCACGGAGTTCCGCGCGCACGTCGTCTGGCTCGGGCGGACGCCGCTCACGGCGGGAACGATGCTGACGGCGAAAGTGGCGACCGCGGAGACGGCCGTGACGGTCGAGGCCGTCGAGGGTGGGTTCGACCTGGAAGCGCTGACGCCCCTCGACCGGACCGAGATCCGCCGCGGCGAGGCGGGCTGGGTCCGCTTTCGGAGCCGGGCGCTCCTGGCGCTCGACCCGTACAGCTCGGTCGCGGCGACCGGACGCTGCGTGCTCGTCGACGGCTTCGTTACCGCCGGCGCGGGCCTGCTCGATCTGGAGGGATGCCGCGCCGTGCAGCGCAGGCATTCCTCGGTGGTCGCGAATCTCACCAACGTCGATCACGAAGTCTCAGCCGACCTCCGCGCGCGGCGCTACGGGCATCGCGGCGGCGTCATCTGGCTGACGGGCCTCTCGGGCGCGGGGAAATCGACCGTGGCCATGCGGGCCGAGCGGCGCCTGCTGCAGAAGGGCTACTGCGTCTACGTGCTCGACGGCGACAACCTGCGCCGCGGCATGAACGCCGACCTGGGGTTCTCGGCGGAGGCGCGTCGCGAGAACATCCGCCGCGCCGGGGAGATTGCCGCGCTCTTCGCCGACGCCGGCCTCATCGTCATCGCGGCGTTCATCTCGCCCTACGCCGACGATCGCGCGATGGCGCGGCGCGCGGCCGGCGCGCACTTCCACGAAGTGTTCGTGCGCGCCTCGCTCGCGGCGTGCGAGGAACGGGATCCGCGGGGCCTGTACCGGCGGGCGCGGGCCGGCGAGATCGCGGAGTTCACGGGCGTGTCGGCGCCGTACGAGCCGCCCCCGGCGCCGGAGCTCGAGATCGACACCGAGCGCCTGAGCATCGACGAGGCCGTCGAGCGCCTCGTGCGCTACGTCGAGGAGCACCTGCAGTCGAACGGCGCCTGACCGGACGTGGCCGGTGCGCCGTCAAACGCCGGATCGGCGATCCCGTCGGCCGACGCCCCCTCTACGGCGCCGACGTCGCCGTGCCCGCGACGGCCTTCCGGATGGCGGCAACCGTGACGCCAGCGCGGTAGTCGATGATCGTCCGGCCCCACTCGACGGCGCGATCCACGGGAACGAGCGGGATGGCGTTGATCGACGCCTTGTTCTTCGCGATGCGCTGCTTGATCCGCGCCAGATCCGGATTCACGGCCACGATCATCGCGGAGCTCAGCGCGCTGTCGTGGTGCCCCTCGGACACTTCCTTCCACCCGAAGCGCTCGTTGGAGAACTTGCGGGCCCCCGGATAATCGTAGAACTCCGGCACGTAGTGAATCTTCGTCCTGCCGCCCGGCCACCGGGCCGACAGCTCCTGCGCCACGTGCTTCATGCCGGGCTGGTTGTCGCTGCTGTCGCCAATGAACACGATGTGCTGGAAGCCGTGCGTCTTGAGGCTCGAGGCGATGTCGGTCAGCAGCGCACGGAAGGTGGGTTCCGTCACGCTGATCGTGCCGTGGAATCGCATCATGCCGGTGGGCGGATCGATGTCGCCGCCCGGCACGAAGGGCACGTTGGGGCCGCAGAGCGCGTTGCCCAGCTTCCGCGCGATCGCCTCGCACAACGCGCGGTTCAGGTAGTTGTGCTTGCCGGTCACCAGGTACGGCCCGTTCTGCTCGATGCCGCCGGTCGGCACGATCACGGTCGTTTTACCGCCCGCGATCGCGTCGCGCACCTCGAGCCACGTCAGCTCTTCCATCCATACCGAGTCGATCGCGTCGATGGGGCGGGCCATCTTCATCATCTCGTCGTGGGCCCGTGCCGCTTCGGCCATCTGCGCCGGCGTCCGTGCCGGGCGCTGCCGGCCGGCGCCCGGCGCCTGCGTCAACACAAGCCCGCTGGCGGCGACGATCACGCCGGCGACGGCGAGAATCCCGGGAACACGCATGCGATCTCCTCCCGAATGGAACGAGCCCGACCCGACCGGCGGCGTCCGCCTGGTCAGCGTCCCCCGTCGTCCGAGGTCTGTGAGAGCTCGACGTACCCGATGCCGTTCCGCACGCTGAGGCGCGTGCCGAACGGGGCGCTGCGCTGCGCGACGTCGTCGAGGATCTTCTTGCCAAGCGCCGCGTCGGCCAGCACCGGACGCCCGCGCTCGGTGCGCGGCCGCCCGAAGCCGAGCGAAATCGGATGCAGCGCAAGCTCGGTGATGCGCCGCCCTTCCCACCGCACCATCGCCACGACGGCCTCCCAGATCTCGCGGTCGGCCGGGAACCCGGTGGTGTCCTTCTTGTACCGGCTGTCGTTGAAGTCCGCCACGCCCGCCTCCGGCCCGAGCCGGTACGGCTCGTAGTTCTCGCTCGGCAGCCGGGCGAGCGTCTCGTTCTGGAAGATGAAGTCGCCCAGGCTGTAGAGAATCGGCTTCCCCTTGTACATCTCGATCCCGCGAAGCACGTGGGGCCCGTGCCCGACGAACACGTCGGCGCCGGCGTCGACCATCGCGCGGGCGAAGGTCACGAGAAACTGCGCCGGCACGGCGCGGTTGCCAGCGCCCTCGTGGGCGTGAATCGTCAGGATCGTGTAGTCGGCCTGCCGCGACGCGCTTCGCACGACGGCGGCAATCTCCGCAACGTCCTCGGCGTTGGGCTCGGTTCGAGCCTCCGCGCGACTCCCGGCGGTGAAACGGCTCCCGAAGAAGGTGATCGTGTCGCCCTGCGCGGGCGCGCGGCCGGTGATCTCGGCTGAGAGCGCCCGGAGCTCGTCGAGCCGTTCACGCGGGACGACGTAGGTCGTCGTGAAGCGCAGCGGGTTCAGACCGGGCCGCCCGCGGACGCCGTTGCGCCCGCGCCCCGCCCGGGAGTGGTCCGGAAAGGTGGACGCGACCGAGATCAGGGCGACGCGCCCCTTGCCCGTGTCGAGGAACGCCGCTTCGCGCGCCGTCGCGAGATCCTCGCCGACGCCCGCCTGCACGAGGCCCGCCGCCGCGACGTGTTTCGTCGTGAGCCGCATGCCTTCGGCGCCGTAGTCGCCGGTGTGGTTGTTCGCGCGCGCCACCATGTCGAACCCGGCCCACACCAGCTCCTTCGCGAGCGCCGGCTCGGCGCGCATGTACGTGCCGCCGCTCTGGTTCATGGCGTACGGCTCGTAATCGTGGAAGAGCATCTCGAGGTTCGTGAACGCCGCGTCGGCTCCGCGCACGAGGTCGAACAGCCGTGTGTGAGCCGGCTCGGTATGGACCGAGAGGCGCCGCGTGATGATCGAGTCGCCCGTCAGCGCCAGCGTGAAGGATGGAACGGGCGGCGCCTGACCCGCCGCGAGCGGTCCCGCCAGCAGGCCGACGGCCAACACAATCAGGATGAACCGTCTCATACCGAGGCTCTTTCTCGTTCGGGCGTTCTACCGCGGGGGACGTGGCCAGACGACGCCCTGGTCCGTCTGGCGAACGGGCGCCATGCCCTTGTAGACGAACTTCTGCAGGCGCTTCCCTTCATAGGTCTCGGTCGTGTAGATGTTGCCCTTCGAATCGACGGTGATGCTGTGCACGCCGAAGAACTGGCTCGGTTGCCGCCCGCCATCGCCGAAGCTCGTGAGCACCTGGAGCGACTGGCGTTCGATGATGTACACCTTCTCGTTGACGCCGTCGGCCAGGTAGAGGAACCGCTGCTGCGGGTCCCTCGAGAACGCGATGTCCCACACCGATCCGGCCCCGAGCGTGTGCTTCGCGATGAAGACTTCCTTCACGAACGTGCCGTCGGGCCGGAACACCTGGATGCGATCGTTGGGCCGGTCGCACACGTAGAGCAAGCTGTCGTTCGAGAGCTCCGCGCAGTGAACCGGGTTCCGGAACTGCGGCGCTGGTGGAGCGTTCGGATCGTAGCGGCCGAGGTTGGCGTCATCGGGCTTCTTGCCGTAGGCGCCCCAGAACCGCTTCAGCTTGCCCGTGTCGGCGTCTACAACGGCGATGCGCTTGTTGAGATACCCGTCGGCGAGGTACGCCTCGCCGGCCTTCGGGTCGACGAAGATCTTGGCGACTCGGCCGAAGTTCTCCGTGTCGTTGCTTCCACGGTTCATGCCGGCGCGACCGATCTGGAAGAGGAGCTTGCCGGTCCTCGTGAACTTCAGGACGTGCGCGTCCTTCTCCCCGTTGCCGCCGATCCACACGTTGTCCTTGTGGTCGACGGTGATCCCGTGGTTCGACTCCGGCCACTCGTATCCCTGGCCGGGACCGCCCCAGTGCCCGACGAGGTTGCCGGTGGGATCGAACTCGAGCACCGGAGGAGCCGGCCGGCAGCACGCGTCGGTGATCGGCGGGGTCGTCGTCGCCGGCGCCTCGGTGCGCGCGAGGATCGTGGCCGCCCCGCGATGAATGATCCAGACGTGATCCCGGGAGTCGACCGACACGCCAATCGTGGAGCCGAGAATCCAATGGTTCGGCAGCGGCCTGGGCCAGAGCGGATCGACCTCGAAGGCGGGCGCCTCGGGCGCGGATTTCTGCCGGGCGTCCGCCGCCCGCTCGAACACGACCTGACCCGCGCCGAGCGCGACGAGAAGCGCCAGGAACGCCGTCCACCCGAGAAGGCCACGCGTGCGCTTCACGATCCGCATTCATCGACTCCGCTAGTTTTCAGAAGTACTCCGGCGCCCAAGGAGCCGCACGCCCCCGCCGAAGGGTGTCACGCCGACCTTGTGGCGCGCAACGATTTTCCATGCCTTCGTGTCGATGACGACGACATCGCCGTCAGGAGGATTCATCACGTACAGCTTCGAGCTGTCCGGGGAGAACAGCGGAAAGAGGTTCCGCAGCGGCGCCGTCGAGGGGCCGGGCGTCAGGCCGACCCTGATGTTGGTGACGACCTCTTTCCTTTCCGCGTCGATAATCGCGACGTCTCGCGTCTCCTGATGCGTGGAGACGGCAAACCGGCCATCCGGAGACACCGCCACACGGCCGATCCCCTTGCCCTCGGTCTGAATCACCTTGATCACCTCGTCGGTCCGGGAATCGACGACGGCTACCGTGCCGTCGTTGTCCTGGTGCAGCCAGACCTCGCCGTTGGGCGCGAAGTCCACGCCTCTCGGCCCTCCCTTGACGGGAATGATTCGGACCACCTTGTCGGTCTTCGTATCGACGACGACCACCCGGTTGTCCTCTCGATGCGGATAGTACAGCTTCCCGGTCGCCGGCTGGATGTCGAAATAGTGTCCGCCCGTCAAGAGCAGATCAATCTTCTTCGTGACCTTGCCGCTCTTCACGTCGTACACCACGAGGCCGGGCACGTCGGCGTTCTCGACGCCGATGTACAGCTTGCTCCCATCGGCCGTCAGGGCGACGGCATGCGGCGACGCCGACGTGTTCGGGGGCCTGGGCCTGCCGTCCTGCGCCGCGGGTCTCGGTTGCGGCGAGCGCCTGAAGAGCTCCGTTTCGATCCTGGCTCTTTCCTTGAACGTGTCCCCGTCGATGACCAGGACGTGTCCCGCGGACGGCACGGACACGAACATGGTCCCTCCATCGGGCGTAATAGCGCCCTCGTGAGGCTGATTCACGGCCTTCAACGAGTTCAGTGTTTTTCCTGACACGGGATCGAGCTCATAGACCGTGAAATCCCGATGGCTCAAGGCGACAATCGTGTGGTCCTGGGCGACGCCGGTGCCCGCTGTGACCAGCACGAGGACGAACGCGCCGACAAAGCACTTGGCCACTGGATGCTCCTTGGCGATGGAAACGCCTGGTTCTGGCGTGACTAGCAGGTCACGCACCGGTTGTTGTTCTTGGCGCCGAGCTTCACGAGCACGGCAAGCGTCTCGGGGTACGGCTGGATCCGCTGCACGGGGCCGTTCGCCATGTCGGCCGTGGTGTTGCCTTCGCGGTTCACGCCGAGGACGCTGGCACCCTTCGAGACGAGATACAGGATGCTCTCGGTGTCCCCGCGTGACGCGGCCAGGTGAATGGCGCTGTTGCCCTCGTGGTCAACGGCGTTGACGTCGGCCCCGACCTCCTCGACGAGGTACTTGATCGCCGGCAGGAAGCCGGTCGGCGCATAGCGGTGGTTGTTGGCGGCGAAGCCCTCGCCGTAGCCGACGCCGGAAGCGGCCAGGAGCGGGGGCACACCCGGTCCGCCGACAGGCACCGGCGCCTTGCCCGAGACATCTTGCACGTCCCTGGCCTGATCGCCGGCGATGGGCCGGCCGGCCGGCCGCATGGTGGGGATGTGGGGATCGGCGCCGTACTTCACGAGCAGGCGCATCGCGTCGACGTCGCTGGCGTACGCGGCGCGCCAGAACGGCGTCGCCCCCACTTCGTCCACGCCCGAGTAGTCGGAGTTGAACCCGGAGTGCCAGACCTTCTTCTTGAGGCGCACGTTCGGATCGGCACCCCTCTCGAGCAGCGCCGTCATCAGCTCGAGGTATCCGGTCTGCTGCTGCTGGTACGCCTTGGGCTGCGGGTACTGCGACTTGTTGTGCCACTGCATGTTCAAGGCGGCGTACAACGGCGTCACGCCGTTCGCGCTGGCGTGGCTCACCGCAGCGCCCTTCTCCAGGAAGTACATCGCCAGGTCGAAGTGCCCGTTGACGATCGCGATGAGGAGCGGCGTGCCGTTGTCGCCCGGGTTGACCTGGTTCACGTCGGCGCCGCTGTCGATGAGGGCCTTCACCGACTCGAGGTAGCCCTGCCGCGCCGCGAAGTGGAGCGCCGTCAGCCCGCCGAGGGTGCCGATGAGCTCGTTGTAGCGATAGGGACGATCGACGCCGGCCACGCGGACGACCGGCGGGGGGGCAGGCGCGCCGGCGCGACCGCCGCCGGCACTCGGCTTCCCGCGCTGCGAGTTCTGTTCCTCGGGGGTCGTCAGGGCGACGAGATCGATCACCTTGGTCGTCAGCTTCGGATCCGCGCCTGCGCGCAGCAGCACCTTGATCGCGTCCACGCGGTTGTAGGCGGCCGCGTACATCAGGGGCGTCTCTTCCTTCGCGAGGTCGTGCGCGTTGACCTCCGCCCGGTTCTCGATGAGCATCGTCACGGTCCTGGCGTCGCCGGCTGCCGCCGCCGCCATGAGCGGGGTCGCGCCGGTGGAGGTCGCCGCATTGACATCCGCGCCCGCCGCCAGGAGCGCCGCGACGACCCGCATCTGCGCGGCGCGCGCGGCCAGGTACAGCGGCGTATACCCGCCCAGGCGGGTCGTCGCCTGTACCCTGGCGCCGGCCGAGATCAGCATCCCGGTGAGCTCGACGTCGCCGTTCATCGCCGCCCAGTGCAGCGCCGTCATGCCGTCGCCCTGCGCCGCGTTGACGTCCTCGCCCTGCTTCAACAGCGCGCGAACGGTCTCTCGATCGCCCTGCCGGGCCGCATCCGCGACCGTGCTGCGGACTCCGCCGGCCACGACGACGGCCGTCGAGAGATACAGTGCGAGCGCGCCCAGCGCGCCCAGGCACTGCGCCGTGAGCCTATTGCGCCGCATCTCCGCCTCCCCTGCGTCAGTCGGCCGGCGCAGCGACCGTCGTCTCCGGAGCCATATTCAGGTCGAAGGTGCCGGTGCTGTCGCCGAACTGCTCCAAGTCGTCCAGACCCAGCATGTGCAGGATGCTGAGCATCGCGTCGGCCATCGGCGTGCCGTCGGGGGCCTTGACGTGCAGGCCCCCCTTCAACTGGCCGCCGGCATGGCCGGCGAGGAACAGCGGACACTTCTTGTGGTTGTGGATGTTCGAGTTGCCCATCGGCGACCCGTACAGCACGAGCGTGTTGTCGAGCAGGTTGCCGTCTCCGTCCGGCGTCGCCTTCAGCTTCTCGAGGAAGTACGGCACCAGGCCCACGTGGTACCTGTTGATCTTCTCGAACTCGAGAATCCGCTCTTCACGGTCGCCGTGATGCGACGCCGGATGGAAGCCGGCGCGAACGCCGCTCTCGGGATACACGCGGCTCGACGCGTCGCGCCCCATCTTGAACGAGAACACGCGTGTCGTATCCGACGTGAAGGCGAGCGCCTGCAGGTCGAACATCAGCTTGACGTGCTCCTCGAAGGAATCCGGGACACCGATCGGCGCCTCGGGCATCTCGCGCGGCTCGCCGCTCCGGTTGTAGGCCTCGACCCGCTGGATGCGGCGCTCGATCTCGCGCACGTTGTCCAGGTAGTCGCCCAGGCGCACGCGGTCGCCGGCTCCGAGGCTGGCCCGCAGGCGGGACAGTTGCCCGCTGATCAGGTCGAGAATGCTGCGATCTTCCGCGCGGCGGGCGGCACGCTCCTCCGGCGTCGCGCCGACGCCGAAGAGCTGATCGAAGGCCGATCGCGGATCCCGAATCATCGGCAGTGGCACGTTCGGCCCGGCCCAACTGATGGTGTCCGTGTACACGCAGGAGTAGCCGTAGGAGCACCCCCCCGCCTGGTCCACGCTCTCGATGCAGAGCTGCATCGACGGGATCGGCGTCTCCTGACCGAAGCGCTGCGCGTAGTGCTGGTCGAGGGAGGTGCCGGCTCGGACGTTGGAGCCCTGCGTCTGGAACGGGTGGCTCTGCGTCAGGAACACCGCGCTCGAGCGGAAGTGATCGCCGCCAATCTCGGGCAGCTCGAAGGCCTCCGCGTTCCGCACGTCGGTATGGCTGACGATGGTGAGATAGTCGCGGAAGGGCTCGAGCGGGCTGAGGCACGTCGGCGCGAGATCGAAGTCGCGCCCGACACCGGCAGGTGACCACAGG
>JBOGIW010000537.1:0-27733 GCA_050748045.1 Vicinamibacterales bacterium
GGTCAGGACCCCGACGACGTAGTCGTCGCGCGCGGCGCCTTCGCGTCGAAACGCCTCATCCACTCCGCGACGCGCCTGGCCCGATCGAGGATGTGCCGCGGCTCGACGAAGCCATGATCCTCCCGTGGGTAGATCAGCAGATCCGTCGTCACGCCGTGATCCTTGAACGCGCGGTACATCAGCAGGCTCTGCTCTGGCGGACAGCGCTTGTCCTCCGCGCCGACGACGAAGAGCGTCGGAGACTTCGCGTGCCTGGCGTGCGTGACCGCCGACTCCCGCTGATAGAGCGGGTAGTGCGCGTCGAGGAAGGGGCTCCCGCGGAAATAGTCGAAGCGCCAGCGGCGTGAATCGCTGATCGCGTACTGCAGGCGCGCATCCGCCACCGAGGCGCCGCTCACGATGGCCTTGAACCGATCCGTGTGCGTGGCGGTCCAGTTCGCCATGATCCCGCCGTAGCTCCAGCCGTACATGAAGAGCCGGTCGGCGTCGGCCACGCCGCGCGCGACGAGCGCATCCAC
Source organism: Vicinamibacterales bacterium (assembly GCA_050748045.1). Lineage (GTDB taxonomy): Bacteria > Acidobacteriota > Vicinamibacteria > Vicinamibacterales > UBA2999 > CAVYVZ01. The sequence continues at coordinate 519 of JBOGIW010000537.1, forward strand.
CCCGGCCATCACGTCCTGATAGGGTCCCTCACCCCAGTCCTCGACGTTCCCCTTCGTGAACCTGTCCCCGTAGCCCGTGCTCCCGCGGAAGTTCGGCTTCAGGACGAGGTAGCCGAGCGACGTCCAGTACGCCGCCGCCGCATCGAAGCCCAGGTTCGAGTGCCCGCGAGGCCCGCCGTGGGGATTCACGATGAGCGGGTACCGCTGCTTCGCGTCGTAGCCGAAGGGCTTGAAGAGCACGCCCTCGATCTCGCCGATGGGTCCCTTCCACCGGATGGCTTCCACCGACGGCAACTGGATCAGGGTGGCCGCCGCGTTGATGGAGGTCAGCACGCGGTCGTCGCGCCCGCCGGTTCCGGCGACGAGCTCGGCCGGGCGATCGGTGCGCGTGTAGACCTGGGTCGCGCCCGTGCGCCGCATCACGCCGGCGGTGTAGGTGAAGCGCGCGACCACGTCGGCCGCGCCGGTGGACAGGTGAAGGCGCGCGAGCGAGTGCGTGGCGCCGTGGGAAATCCGCACGTCGATGCTCGCGCCGTCGGGCGCCCAGAACAGTTCCTCGGCGTCGCGATCGAGCGCGGCCGACACGTTGCGCGCCGCATCACGGCTGCCGGCCTCCCACACGTGGACGTCGTCACGCGAGAGGCCGCGGCCGTCGAAGGCGCGCGTGAACGCGAGCCGCCGGCCGTCGGGCGACCACGTCAGGCGCCCGGCCAGATCGCCGCCGGGCACGTCCTCCACGCGGCCCGATGCCACCTCCACGACCTGCGCCCTGGCATCCTCCGAGGCGTCCGCCTCCGCGTTGGGCGACACCGACATCGCGATCCGGCGGCCGTCGGGCGACCACGTCATGGCACGCACGTGCAGGCGCCCATCCGTCAGCTCGCGGGGCGCCGAGTGCGAATCGCGGCCTGACACCTGCACAATCCAGACGCGATGGTTCCGCCACTGCTCCCCCAGCAGATAGCCATCGTCTCTGTCGCGCTCGCGCCGGAGCTCGTCCTCGGTCTTCGCCGGAGGCGCGACGATGGCGACCTGCCCGCTGTCGGGACTCCAGTCGAAGCCGGCGATCGACTGTGCGTGGGCGGTGACCTTCACCGCCTCGCCGCCGTCAGCCGGCAGCGCCCACACCTGGCGCGAGCCGTCGCGGTCGGCAAGGAAGGCGACTCGAGTCCCGTCGGGCGACCATCGGAGGCTCCCTTCGGCCGCGCGATCGTGGGTGAGCTGGCGCGCCGGCGCCGATCCATCCGTTGCGACCGCCCACAGGTCGGTCTGCGTGCGGTTCTCGGAGAGCTGCGTGCGGCGCACCGCGAACACAGCCTGACGGCCGTCGGGCGAAAGCGCCACGTCAGTGATGGCGCTGAACGCCGCCATGTCGTCGAGGGCGAACGGCCGCCGCTGCGCTTCCGCCGCGCTCGCGCATACGGCGAGCGCGAGGAGGACGAGGACTATGGAACCCGGAGCTCGGACCGAGGAACCGGCGTCAGCCGTGCTTCCGCTCGAACTCCCGCATGAACTGGACGAGTGCATCGACGCCCTCCTCCGGGAACGCGTTGTAGATGGAGGCGCGCATGCCGCCGACGGAGCGGTGGCCCTTGAGCCCGTCGAGGCCTGCGGCAGTGGTTTCCTTCACGAACCGCTTCTCAAGCTCCTCGCTCGGCAGCCGGAACGTGACGTTCATCCGCGAGCGGCTCTCCTTCTGCGCGGTGCCGCGGTAGAAGCCGGTGCAATCGATCTCGGCATAGAGCTTCGCGGCCTTGCGCTCGTTGACGGCGGCAACCGCCTCGAGGCCGCCGAGCCCGCGCAGCCATTTCATCGTGAGGCCCAGCACGTACACGCCGAACGTCGGCGGCGTGTTGTACAGCGAGCCGTTCTCCGCGTGCACCCTGTAACTGAGCATCGTCGGGAGCGAGTCCGGAGCGCGTGCCAGCAGGTCCTCCCGGACAATGACGAGCGTCACGCCTGAGGGCCCGAGGTTCTTCTGCGCACCCGCATAGATGAGGCCGTGCCTCGAGACGTCGATGGGCCGGCTGAACATGTCGGACGAGGTATCGCTGACAAGCGGCGCATCGCCGGCGTCGGGCAGCGACGCCCACTGCGTGCCGAACAGCGTGTTGTTGGACGTCATGTGGACGTATGCGGCGCCGGGCGTCAGCGCCAGCTCGTCCTGTCGCGGAATGCGCGTGAAGACGTCGCCGCCCTCCGTCCACGCCACGTGCGTTCCACCCACCTTTTTCGCTTCCTTCACCGCCTTCTGCGCCCAGCCTCCGGTGACGATGTAGTCGGCCGTGGCGCCGGGCGTGAGGAGGTTCATGGGCACCATCGAGAACTGCAGGCTGGCGCCGCCCTGGAGGAGCAGCACCTTGTAGTTCGGCGGGACGCCGCCGAGCGCACGGATGTCGTCGAGGGCGCGTTGCAGGATGTCCTCGAACGTCTTCGAGCGGTGGCTGATCTCCATCACCGACATGCCCACGCCCGGCAGGGCCAGGAGGTCGCGCTGCGCCTCCTCCAGCACGGGGAGCGGGAGCACCGCGGGACCGGCCGCGAAGTTGAAGATGCGCGTCATGGTCGGCATGTCTATATCCTCACCAGGTGCAGATGAAGGATGTCGTCGTTTCCGGATTCGATGGCCTTCAGGAGCGGCGCCGGAGGCTCGCCGTCGAGATTGATGCGCGCGATGGCGGCCTGCGCGCCCTCGAAGATGATGTTCTCGGTCTCCTGCACGTTGATGTTGCCGCCGCGCAGGTGCTCGAAGACGTGTGCGAGGACGCCCGGCCGATCGCGGTGACGGACGACGAGCATGTGCGTCGCGGGCGTCTTCGACGACAGGTTCACGACGTTCGGCACCTTGCCGCTGTCCTTGTACGTGCGGATGATGCGGACCGATTCCGCGGCGATCGCTTCTTGCGCCTGGTCGGTGGAGGCGCCGATGTGATGCGTGCCGTAGACGTTCGGCAGGCCGATCACCGGGTCGGTGAGCTCGCCCGTGGCGGTCGAAGGCTCCGCCGCGTACACGTCCAGCGCGACGCGAAGGTCGCGGGCCTTCACCGCCTCGGCGAGGGCGGCGTAATCCACCACCTCGCCGCGGGCGGTGTTCACGAAGAACGCTCCGCGCTTCATGCGGTTGAAGAGGCCCGCGCCGACGAAGCCATTCGTGTCCTTGGTGAGCGCGAGGTGCACGCTCACCACGTCGGCGCGCTCGACCAGTTCTTCGGGCGTGTTGATGACGGTGAAGTCGAGGCCGGGCGGCAGGGCGTCGCGGGCCGCGGCGCCGCGCTCGGTGAAACGGCGGCTCCAGACGAGCACGGGCATGCCGAACGCCAGCGCACGGCGTGCCATTTCCTGCCCGATGCTGCCGAAGCCGAGGAGCCCGAGCGTGCGGCCATACAGGCCCTTCGCCTTGGAGTACTCCTTCTTGTTCCATTTCCCGGCGCGCAGCTCCGCCACGTTGTCGGGAATCCGCCGATCGAGGGCCAGCACGAGCCCGAAGGCGAGCTCGGCGACGGCAATCGAGTTCTTGCCGGGGCAGTTCGAGACGTAGATGCCGCGCCTCGAGGCGGCGGCCACGTCGATGGTATTGACGCCCGCGCCGGCGCGCACGATGAGCGAGAGGCCGCCGGCGCCGAGCATCGGCTCGGTGACCTTCGTCGAGCGCACGACCAGCACGTCGGCGCCGGTGGCGCACATCGCATCCGCCAGCGCCTGGTCCGCCAGGTCCGGCTGGTAGCTCACCTCGCAGCCGGCGGCCTTCAAGCCGTCGATGCCGCTCTGCTCGAACTTGTCCGCAACCAGAACCTTCATTCGTCAAGACCAGAGACCAGAGACCCACCAAGAGACCAAAGACCCGAGACCAGAGACTCAGATTATGTGCGACAGCAGGCCGTCCCGCAGCTTCGGCTCGAACCAGGTGGACTTTGGCGGCATGATGCCGCCGGCATCCGCGATCGTCATGAGGTCGCCGACGCTGACTGGATGGAGCGAGAAGGCCGCTGCCGCCTTGCCGGAGGTCACCAGCGTCTCGAGCTCCCCGGTGCCGCGCGCGCCGCCGACGAAGTCGATGCGCCTGTCCGATCGCACGTCGCCGATCCCGAAGAGCGGCGCGAGCACGGTGTCCTGCAGCCGCTGCACGTCGAGCCCGTCGGCCGCGCCAGCGGTGGCCGGCGCCGCACCGAGCTCGATCGTGTGCCACCGGCCTGCGAGGAATATCGCCACCCGGCCCCGGCTCGCCGGCGTCGCAGGTCCGTCCGTCACCGTGAACCGCTCCCGCAGCGCCGCGAGCAGCGAGTCCGGTGTGAGGGATCCCAGGTCCTTCACGATGCGATTGTAGGGAAGAATCTGCACCTGGTCGTCGGGAAAGGCGACGGCGAGAAAGGTATCCCATTCCCCCGCGGCGCCGGCCGATCCACGGAGCTGCTGCCGCGCGCGCGCGGCGCTCGCGGCGCGATGGTGGCCGTCGGCGATGTAGAGCGCAGGAATCTTCTCGAAGGCCGCGACGAGACGAGGCGCGTCACCCGCCTCGACCCGCCAAACCGTGTGCTGCACGCCATCAGCGGCCGCGAAATCGAAGAGTGGCGACCCGGACTTGGCACGGCCGACGACCGCGTCCACGGCGGGTGACGCCTTGTAGGTGAGGAATACCGGGCCGGTCTGCGCGCGCAGTTCCAGCATGTGGCGCGTGCGATCGTCTTCCTTGTCGCGCCGCGTACGCTCGTGCTTCCTGATGATGTCGCGTTCGTACTCGTCCACCGAGTAGCACGCCGCCACGCCGGTCTGCTCGTGGCGGCCCATCCGCAGGCGATACACGTAGAGGCTCGGCCTCTCCTCTTCGACGAGTGGCGCCGCCTTCTTCAACGAGTCGAAGTTCTCGACCGCCTTGCGATAGACCGCGTCCGCATACGGACTCGTGTCGACTGGCAGGTCGATTTCCGCGCGCGAGACGTGGAGGAAGCTGAGAGGATTGCCACGGGCAAGAGCCGCGGCCTCTTCGGCGTTGACGACGTCGTACGGGACGGCGGCGACACGGGCCGCAGACTCCGGCGCGGGACGCAACGCACGGAATGGGGCGAGACGGGCCATCGAGAACGGGAATTATAATCCGCCGTCATTTCATCGCGGTGTCAAGCCGCTCGAGGGCGCGGTCGCGCGCGTCTTCGAAGGCCGCCATCGCACCTGCGGGCACGGGCTCGCCCGGCGGCATCCGCCGGTGCTCGGTGAGCGGGTTCACGAACGTGCCGTTCTTCCGGAGGCGGTAGTCGAGGTGGGGGCCGCTGGCAAGACCGGTGGCGCCGACCCGGCCGATCACCTGCCCCTGCGACACGCGGGCCCCGGCGCGGATACCCCTGGCGAAGGCGGAGAGATGCAGGTAGTAGGTCTCGTACCCGCTCGCGTGCCTGAGGCGCACCATGCGGCCGTTCGCGGCGTCGACGGTCGCCGACACGACCGTGCCGGCCGACACGGCGACCACCGGAGCGCCCCTCGGCGCGCCGTAGTCGACGCCGAGATGCGGGCGATACCGCTGGAGCACCGGGTGAAACCGGCGGCGCGAGAAGCCCGACGTGATGCGCGGCTCGAACTTCAGCGGTGAGCGCAGGAAGAAGCGCCGCAGCGAGCGGCCCTGCTCGGTGTAGTACCCCGGCTTCCCGCCGGGCGGGGTGAAGCGGATCGCCCTCAGCACGCGGCCGTCGTTGTGGAGCTCGGCGGCCCTCACCTCGCCATAGGTCGGCGGCCGGCCGTCGCGCACGAACTTCTCGAAGGCCAGGCCGAAGCGATCGCCCGGTTGCAGCTCCGTGTTGAAGTCGACCTCTCCTGAGAAGATCTCCGCCAGCGCTATCGAGAGATCCGGCCTCTCCCCCGCCAGGTCCATGGCCTGGAAGAGCGACGGCGCCTCGTCGCTGATGCGCCCGCCCGCCACGGCCTCGTGTCGCTCTTTGGGGATCGGCAGGAGCGCGGCGATCGGCTCCGCATCCGGCGCCGGGCGCTCGACCCGGAGGAACACGTCGTTGTCGATCTCGTACTCGAAACGCCGCAGCTCGCCCTCGATCGTGCGTAGGAGCAGGAACGGCTGGCTGGCCCGAAGGCGGCGGGGATCGAACGCGGCACGCACGGCCGCAATGACGCGCTCGACGGCGTGGGCCGTCAGGCCATGGGCGCGCAGCAACGCGTCGAGCGTCGCCCGGCTCGGCACGACGCCCCGGATGAGCTCGGTATCGGGTTCGAGCACGATGTCCGTGCCAACCGACACCGGTTCCGGTGAGGGGGGCGCCTCAGGTCCACAGGCCGCCATCCCCAGCAGCACGACACCGCACGTCACAGATGCTGCGACTCGAATCAGCCCCTCCCGGTTCAACACCAGTCAGACGCCACGGCCGACGGGCGGGTTTGGAGCGGCGATAGTATCAGATTATGGGCTCGAAGCCCTCCGGCGTCAGCTCGCGCGCAGGGTCGAAAAGACGTTCCGGAAGAGCGAGCTCAGCGGTCGAGGCTCCCCGCGCGCGGGCGCCGGCACGTGGTCAGGCGGCGGACCAGCAGGAACGACCGGCTTTACATCGGCCGGACCGACCAGTGGAACTGGGGACGGCGACGACCAGGCAGCCGCAACCTGCGCCGCCTCGACCGATGCCGGCGTGTCGCCGAAGATGCAGTGCACCGCGGTTTCGAACGCCGCCGCGCCGCCGCGGCGGGCGGCCGCCGGCCCCAGCACCTCGGCGTACGCCTGCTCGGCGTCGAGGGCCGAGGCAAAGATCGCGCGCGGGTGCAGATAAAGCGATTCCTGGAGCCACATGCGCAGCGCCGACGTCGATGTGCCCGTTTCACCAGGCCGCGCGGCCAGCGTGGCCGCAATCACCACTTCGTTGATCGCGCGAGGATACTCCCCCTCGCGAAGCGATCGGCCGAGCGCCACGGCCAGTACCGTCGCGCCGAGCTGTGCGACGTCTGCGCGCTGATCGAACCGCGGCAGACTCGCCGAGGCCGGCAGCGCCAGTCGGAACTCGCGCCAGAGCTGTTCGCGGTTGCGCTGCATCGCCTCGAGCGCTGGGCCGAACACCGCGTCGGTCAGCACGACGCCGCCCGTCCGGGTGATGACGACGTGCGACGGGGTGATGGCGCCGTGCGACATCCCGGGAACACGGTGCAGCGTGGCGACGATCCGAAGGACGCGTCCGGCCAGCTCGAGCGCGGCCGGCTGCGGCAACGGGATGTTTCCCTTGATGGCTTCCTGAAGCAGATCCGGCAGCCGCAGACCCTCGACGTGCTCGGCGACCACGCGAAGGGCCGATCCGCTGCGCTCGACGCGATGCACGAGGGCGAGTCCCTCGATGCCGAGGTCGGCCAGACGCGTGGCGCGGGCGTGGATCGCCGCCTCGAACCCGTCCTGCACGGCCAGCGCAGGCGAGACCTCCAGCACTTCGATGATGCCGCCCTCACGATCGTCGGCTTCGAGCCAGCGAACGCCGAGGCCGTCATCGAACCGGCGCGTCGCGGTCCGGTCGGATCCCCAGTTCACGCGACCTCACGGTGCAACGGGCGTACCCATCAGCTCATCCGAACAACTCCCGTGGCGTCAACGGCTTGCGAAATCTGTCACGCCGCATGACAATACGTGGCGCTTACAGATCGGTAACGGGCATTGCGCGCTCGTGCGCCGGCCGTCGATTACAGGAGACTTCGCCGTAAGCCAGTATCCCGTTGCTTCCCTGATGCCCTCTGTGCCGCCTTCGTTGGGTCCGCTGACCTTGCCGTTGCCATGGAATTGCTGATTCCGGCCGCCGCGGCGTTTGCGGCCGCCGTGGTCGTCTACCTGGTGATGCGCGCCTCCCGCGCGGCGGCAGTGACCGCCTTGCAGCGTGACCTCGCGTGGATGACGAGCGAGATCGACCGCGAGAAGCGGGCGCTTGCCACCACGCAGGATCTCCTGGACCGGGCGCGGCACGATCTGCGCGATTCGGTGAAGGCGGTGGCCGCCGACGCGCTCAACGCTAATTCCGCCGCGTTTCTCGAGCTGGCGAAGTCGTCGCTCAACGGGCTTCAGAAGCACGCGGTCCTCGACCTGGAATCGAGGCAAAAGGCACTCGACGGCATCGTCCAGCCGATGCTCGCCACGCTGAAGCAGGTGGATTCGAAGCTGGCCGACGTCGAGAAGGAGCGGCTGCAGGCGTACACGCGGCTGGCCGAGCAGGTGACGGCGCTCGGACAGTCGGCCAACACGCTGTCGCGCGCGCTCCGCACGCCGTCGGTCCGCGGGCGCTGGGGTGAGATGCAGCTTCGCCGCGTGGTCGAGATTGCGGGCATGCTCCACCGGTGCGACTTCGACGAGCAGCCGGGGTTGCAGGGCGAGAACGGGCGGCTCCGGCCGGACCTGATCGTCTACCTGCCGGGCGGCAAGAAGATCGTCGTCGATGCAAAGGCGCCGCTCGAGGCGTTCCTCGACGCACAGGAAACCGCCGACGATGAGGCGCGATCGGTCAAGCTCCAGGCCCATGCGCGCCAGGTGCGCGAGCACATGGACCACCTCGGCAACAAGGGCTATTGGGAGCAGCTCGGCGACTCGCCCGAGATGGTCGTGATGTTCCTGCCTGGCGAAACGCTCTTCAGCGCGGCGCTCCAGGGCGACGTCGGCCTGATTGAGTACGGCCTGCAGCAGCGGGTGCTGCTTGCCAGCCCGATCACGCTCATCGCGCTCCTGACGACGGTGGCGCACACGTGGCGTCAGGAAGCGCTCGCGGAGAACTATCGCGAGGTCGCGCGCCTCGGCAAGCAGTTCTACGAGCGGCTCGCCGTCTTCGCCGATCGCTTCGACGACGTGCGGAAGCGGCTGGACGGGGCGGTGCAGGCGTACAACGAGGCGGCGGGATCGCTCGAGGCGCGTGTGCTCGTCGCCGCGCGGCGCCTCAAGGATCTCGAAGTCACGACCGCCGGCGATCTGCCGCCGGCGGAAACCATCGACACGGTGCCGCGCGTGCTGAAACAAGCGAACCTGCTCGGCCTGCCCGACGGCGCCACCACCGAGGAAGGACCAGACGTTGAAGACGTTGTCAGCTCGTAGCCTGGCCGTTGTCGCGCTCGCCGTCACCTCGATGGCGCAGACCAGAGCGCCCGAAGCGACCTCGATCGACGGCAAGCCGCTTTACCCGATGGAGCTCTCGGCCGAGGCGCGCAAGCCGCTCGAGACCAACCTGGCGGCCGCGGAAGCCGGGTATGCGAGGAATCCGACGAGCGAGGATGCCATCATCTGGCTCGGCCGGCGCCAGGCGTACCTGTGGCGCTACCGGGACGCCATCGACACGTTCTCGAAGGGGCTGGCGCTTCATCCGGGCTCGTACAAGCTGTATCGCCACCGCGGGCATCGCTACATCACCGTGCGGGAGCTCGATCGGGCGGTGGCGGACTTCGAGAAGGCTGCTGCGCTCATCCGCACCGTGCCCGACGAGGTGGAGCCGGACGGCGCGCCCAACAAGCACGGGAAGCCGCGCAGCACGTCGCACTCGAATATCTGGTACCACCTCGGGCTGGCGTATTACCTGAAGGGCGATTTCACGAGCGCGCTCCGTGCCTACCAGGAGTGCATGACGTTCTCGAAGAACGACGACATGCGCGTCGCCACGCTCGACTGGTTGTACATGACGTATCGACGGATGGGGCGCCACGGCGCCGCGAGGCAGCTCCTCGACCAGGTGACGGAGAAGATGGAGATCCTGGAGAACGACTCGTACCACAGGCGCCTGCTGATGTACAAGGGCGCGCTGAGGCCCGAGCAGCTCCTCGACACCGCCAACGCTGACGACCTGACGATCGCCACGCAAGGGTACGGCGTGGGGAACTGGTACTTCGTGGAAGGGAACACGGCCCGTGCGAGGGCGATCTTCGAGAAGGTCGTGCAAGGGCGGCAGTGGGCGGCGTTCGGTTATATCGCGGCGGAAGTCGATCTGCAGCGGATACGGGAGCACGCGCCGGGCTTCTGAGCCGGGACCGCAGGCTCGAATTTGCGAGCGCGACTGAACGGTGGTCAACTCCGATGGGCTTCATCGGACATGACGATGATGTCGTCGCGTTCGCTGAGGCTCGGTAGCTGGCTGATTGAACTGGTGGATCAGGCTGAACACGGATGCGCACGGCGACGTCTCGGCGATCACCGTGGAGCATGCATCCACACGCGCCGGCGTTCCAGAGTTTTCGTACGAGCAGATCGCCGCGCACCGGCCGTGACGCCCGTGCGGCGACACTCCCCGTGGCCTGAGCCTCCTATTGCCGATCGAACACAATCACCTGTTCGAGCATGCCCGAGCTTCTGGCCGTCATCGTCTTCCGGTCCGCAGACACCTCATACGTGACGAGCGCAATCACCTGACCGTCCTTCTTCGCCAGCGTGGCAAGGACGTGCGGGTCGAGCCATCTGGCAACGAGGATCACGCCGGGCGTCAGGGTGCCCGGGCTGGCCTGTACACCCGGCCCTCAAAAAGCCCGCACTCGTCTGTGTCGAGCGCTCGCTCGCGTGCAAGCGTGCCGCCCGTCGTCGCGCGAGTCGCAATCGCGAGGGTCACCATCGAACAGGCTGCCCTCCGGTGAACCCTCTGGCGTTACGGCGCTACAATGCCCCTAGGGACGTCGAGCTGACCCCGGACCAGCGCGCCTTCGTTCAGAAAGCGATCGAGAGCGGCCGGTTCAGCCGCAAAGAGGAGGCCGTGCAGGAGGCCTTGGCGCTCTGGGAAGAGCGCGAACGCAGACGGCTCGAGATCCTCGCAATGGTGGACGACGCCGATGCCTCTCTGGCACGCGGTGAAGGTCGGGAACTCACCGCGGAATCCATGAAGGCGTTGGCTGAGGAAATCAAGCAGCAAGGCCACCGGCGGCGACGGTGACCTGAAGCGTCGCGCTCGCGCGCCTGACGGGGATCGTGGGTATGATCGGAAGACTGTGAGCGCGAGCGATCCCATCGATGCCCCCCCGGCGAGCGAGGCGCCCGCCTCGCTCGATTTCATCCGCGAGATCGTTGCCGAGGACCTGCGGGTGGGCCGCCACGGCGGGCGCGTCACCACGCGCTTCCCGCCGGAGCCGAACGGCTACCTCCACATCGGCCACGCCAAGTCGATCTGCCTGAACTTCGGCGTCGCGGCGGAGGCCGGCGGGCGGTGCAACCTGCGGTTCGACGACACGAACCCGACGAAGGAAGAGGTCGAGTACGTGGAGTCGATCGAGGAAGACGTCCGCTGGCTCGGCTTCGAGTGGGCGGCCATCCTCTTCGCCTCCGACTACTTCGAGCGCCTCTACGAGCTGGCCGAACAGTTGATACGCGACGGCAAGGCCTACGTCGACAGCCTCAGCGCCGACGAGATCCGGGAGCACCGCGGGACGCTGACCGAGCCGGGACGCAACAGCCCGTACCGCGAGCGGACGGTCGACGAGAGCCTGGATCTCTTTCGCCGGATGCGCACGGGCGAGTTCCCCGACGGCGCGCACGTGCTGCGCGCGAAAATCGACATGGCGTCGCCGAACGTCAACATGCGGGATCCGACGCTCTACCGGATCCGCCACGCCCACCATCACCGCACGGGCGGGACGTGGCCGATCTACCCGACCTACGACTACGCCCACCCGCTGTCGGACGCCATCGAGGGGATCACGCACTCGCTCTGCACGCTGGAGTTCGAGGATCATCGCCCCCTGTACGACTGGATCATCGACAGCCTGGCGACGTTCGCCCGTTTCCCGTCGCGCCCGCAGCAGATCGAGTTCGCCCGGCTCAACCTGAGCTACACGATCATGAGCAAGCGGAAGCTGCTGGCGCTCGTCGAGCAGGGGCACGTGTCGGGCTGGGACGATCCGCGCATGCCGACGCTCGCCGGGCTCCGCCGGCGCGGCTGCACGCCGGAGGCGATCCGTGACTTCTGCGCGCGCATCGGCGTCGCGAAGAAGGAGAACGTCATCGACGTGGCGCTCCTGGAGCACACGGTTCGGGAAGACCTGAACCGGCGGGCCCCGCGTGCCCTGGCCGTGCTGCGGCCTCTCAAAGTCGTCATCGAGAACTACCCCGAAGGCCAGACCGAGGAAGTCGAGGCGATCAACAACCCGGAGGACCCGGCGGCGGGAACGCGGCGCCTGCCGTTCTCACGCGAGCTCTGCATCGAACAGGAGGACTTCCGCGAGAATCCGCCGAAGAAGTTCTTCCGTCTCTCACCGGGAAGCGAGGTCCGGCTGCGCTACGCATACATCCTGAAATGCGAGCGCGTGGTAAAGCGCCCGGACGGCTCGATTGCGGAGCTCGGCTGCACCATCGACCGCGAGTCGCTCGGCGGCGCCACGGCCGGGCGGCGGGTGAAGGGCACCATTCACTGGGTATCGGCGGCCCACGCGCACGACGCGGAGGTGCGCCTGTACGACCGGCTGTTCCGCACGGCGGATCCGGGCGAAGGCGGCCGCGATCCGCTCGCCAACCTGAATCCCGCCTCGTTGGAGACGATCGCCGGCGCCAGGATCGAGCCCTCGCTCGCCGGGGCCGCCGCCGGCGAGCGCTACCAGTTCGAGCGGACCGGCTACTTCGCGGTCGATCCCGACTCGAAACCCGGCGCGCCGGTCTTCAACCGGACGGTGACGCTGAAGGATACGTGGGCGAAGATCGAGAAGCGGGCCTGAACAACTCCCAACTCCCAATCTTTCATCGCCGCTTCATCTTTTTCGCGACGAACGTCGCGCGTGTCGAGCCGCGACGGGTTAGAATCGCACGTTGCTCGAGGACCCCGCAGGTCCTGACACCGAGGAGAGTGCACGTATGGCGAGATCAGCGGCCAAGAAGGCCACCGCGACCCGGAAACGCAAGACGGCTTCGAGGAAGGCCGCCCCGACGCGGAAGCGTCGCGCGGCTGGACGGAAGGCGGCGACGACGAAGAAGCGACGCACGGCAGGGAGGAAGGCCGCTACGGCGAGGAAACGGAAGGCCGCGCCCAGGAAGGCTGCACCCAGGAAAGCCGCACCCAGGAAAGCCGCGGCGAAAATGGCCGCCCCCCGCCCGGCCCCGGCGCCTGTAGCGCCACCGCTGCCCGTTGAACAGCCACCGCGCACGGACGGCGGCCCCGGCGACGTGCTGCCCACGCTCGGGTGAGCGTGTGAGGCAGCTGCGGCATTCCGGATAGCCGGATCGCGGACAGCGCGGAGAGCGGAGTTCACCTCCGCCCGTGCCGCGCGCTCCATGCGGCGAGCTGCCGTCCCACGGCCATCGCCACGGGCTCCGTGGTCAGCCGGTCGGAGGGCCACGGCAGCCGCCACGTCCAGTTCTCCTCGCTGACCGTCGCCGGCTGGTTGATCCGATCGCGCCAGCCGAACGCGTCCTGGATCGGAAGAATCAGCAGGTCCGAACCTGACGCGAAGAGCGACTCGAGCATCGCCTCGCGCACGGCGTGCGGGAGGCGGTGCGGCCCGAGCGCCGCGGCCACGTCCTCGTCAGCCAGACGGCACCGGACGGAGGGGATCTCGAGGACGGCCTGCTTCTCGTCGTCTGGCGCCCCCTCCCACCAGATCACCAGCGGCTCGGTGTCGTGCGTGCCGGAGGTCGCCACCGACACGGCCGGATACGCCAGCGGGTCCCTGAAGGGCTGCTCCTCCTCCTCCCATTCGCGTTCCCACCGGAAGACCTTGTAACCGGGCACCTTCAGCCGGGCCAGCGAGGCGCGCACGAAGTCGGGCACGAGGCCGAGATCCTCGGCGATGACTTCGGTGCCCGGCTCGCGGAACACGGCGAGCACGGCTTCGCCCTGCCGGATCTGGTCGGCCTTCTCAGCCGGGACGAACTGCGGTTCGCCTTCGTCGTGGGGGCGGAAGTACGTGCGGTAGAAGCCCACGAGGTGATCGACGCGGTACCCGTCGTAGATGTCCGCGTTGCGCCGCGCGCGGTTGCGCAGCCAGTCGTAGTCGCGCGCCGCCAGCACGTCCCAGCGGTAGACCGGCAGCCCCCAGTCCTGGCCCGTCTCGCTGAAGGCATCCGGCGGCACGCCCACCGAGGCATCGAGCCGGAACTCGTCCTGCCGGGCCCACACGTCGGCGCTATCGGCGCTGACCATGAACGGCAGGTCGCCGAAGAGCGCGACCTCGCCGGCGCGGTCCCGGGCCGTGCCCCACTGATCGCCGGCGAGCCACTGCAGGTATTGCCGGTAGAGGATGTCCTCGGCCAGCTCTTCACGAGCGGCCGCCAGCGCGGCACGCTCCCTGTTCCGCAGCGGCCCGGGCCAGTCCATCCACGCCAGCTCCTCGTGCTTCTTCTTGAGCGCGCGGTACAGCGCGTAGTCGTCGAGCCACCACCCCTCTTCGCCGATGTACGCCTTGAGGGCCGCGGAGCGGCGTGTGCCGCCAGCCCACTCGCGCTCGCGGAAGTGCGCGAAGGAGCGACGCAGCGCCGTGTGCTTCAGCGCACGGACGCACGGATAGTCGACCTCCGGGGAGACACGCACGTGCTCGAGCTCGCGGCGCAGCTCGGGCTCGAGCCCCTCCTCGCCGCCGATCGCGTGAAAATCCTCGACGTCCCTGAGCGCGATGAACTGCGGATCGATCGACATCGCGCTGAGCGCCGAGTAGGGTGACGTCTCGCCGGGCGGCATCTCGTTGATCGGCAGCAACTGCAGCACGCGCTGCCCGGCGGCGTCGAGCCAGCGGCACATCGGCTCCACGTCGGCGATCTCCCCGATGCCCCAGCTCCGCGACGAGGGGATCGAAAACAGGGGAACCAGTATCCCGGCGCGGCGTGAGGCTGACCGTGGAGGCGTCATAGAGAGGTGGCCGCGGCCGCGGCCGCTACGAACTGCAACATACGCGCCGTGGCGTCAGCGAACACGGCGGGGCGCGGGAGCAGGCTTACGATCAGGTACGCCTCGCGCGGGAAGTCGAAGAAGTATCCGGGATGTACCAGCACGCGCTCGCGATCGAGCAGCGCCAGCACGAGCGCCTCTTCCGCACGCGTGGACGGCACGCGGACCACGGCGTACCACCCGCCCTCGCACGCGAGCACGGTCACGGCCTGAAACCGGGAGGCGATGCGATCGAGCGCCGCCAGGTTGCCGCGCACGCGCTCCACGATGCCCTCACGAATGGCGGCGCCGCGAGCCAGCAGATCGGCGGCGGCGACCTGCACGGGCGTTGACACCGAAAGATAACTGTCGGCAACGAGCTCCAGCGCGTGCAGCGCGTCGCGGCGGACTTTCGCCTCGCCACCGACGATGATCCAGCCGAGCTTGAGTTGCGGCAGGCCGACCGACTTCGACAGCCCGCCGAGCGTGAACGCGAGCGGAGCGGCGCCGGCGGCGATGTCGGTCACCACGTCGGCCGGCGCCTCGAGCCGGTAATCTGCGAAGACCTCGTCCGCGACGAGCGCCAGGCCGCGCTCGACGCAGAACGCCGAGAGCCGGCGCAGCTCGGCGGCCTTCACGTACGAGCCGGTCGGGTTGTTCGGCGAGACGAGCAGCACGGCACGCGTGGCCGCCGTCGCGCGTGCCGCAAGACCCTCGACGTCGATCTCCCACCGGCCGTGATACTCGAGATCGTACGGGACAGCCTCGATTGCGTCGAGCCGGGACAGGTGCTCGACGAGCGGGTAGCTCGGCCGCGGCACGAGTACCTGGTCGCCGGGGTTGCACAGCAGCTTGAACAGCCAGCCGTACGCCTCGCTCGTGCTGGCCGCAAGCACGACCTGAGCGGGATCCACCCGCGCGCCGCGGCGCATCTGGTCGAGGGCTACCGCCTCACGCGCGGCGGGCAGTCCGAGCGGATGCGGCTCGTACACGAGCGAGGACGGGTCGGCGAGCGGCGCGAGGAGATCCCGCGGATAGGCCAGGCCCGCCCGCGTCGGGTTCGATTCCGTGAGATCGACCCAGGTCTCGCCCGAGGCACGCAGCGCGGCGAGCCGACGGCTGAGCGCGTTAGCGACGGGATTCGCTGGCAGTCGGCTCGAGAACATCGACTCACACGATGACGTGGCCCTCGACACTGCCGTCCACCACGTCCATGCCGGCGGCGCTGTCGGCGAAAACGGTGTCGTGGTAATCGAGACGCGGTGCTGGCGCGCGGGTCATCCGCTGTGGCCCCGCGTCATCGCCGCGTATTCCAGCATCTGTTGCTCCAGGTCGAGCGGATACGAAATCGCGACGTCGACGATCGATCCGTCGGGGGCGTGCCTGGCCTCGAGGCGCGGCATGATGAAACCGGTATAGGAAGGAAGGCCCAGGGCATCGACCCGCGCCACGACTTCGTCGCGCAACGCCGGATCGAAGTGCACGCCGTAGGTGTCGAAGAGCGCCCGGGCCGCCTCGTAATCTCCTTCGGCCTTGATGCGATGGACCTCGGCGAGCAGCCGCGCCACCCCGTCGCGGAAGGCGCGCACGTCGGTCATCACGAAACAGGTCTTGCCGTCACGGCGACGCACCTCGATCGCGCTCGTGTGCGCCATCAGCCAGCTCACGATCATGTGGCGATTGCGCATGTGGTCTTCCTCGATCTGCGAGCCTTCCCGGACGCGCCGGAGCTGCACGAGCGCGTTCCGTGCGTAGTACTCGTACTCGGTCTGCACGATCTCGGCGTGATCCTCTTCCGCCACGAGCCCGAGCTCGACGAGCTTGGGATCGGGCAGGAAATAGAGCGCCACGAGATCGGCTCTCGACTCCTCGATGGCGGAGAACTGCTCCTTCAGGAGCTGGTGCGGCGACGCCGTGATCCCCTCGGCCATGCGCCCCGAGCCGTGCCCGATCACCTCGTGCATCTCGGTCGTCAGCTCGCTCGAGAACGCTCCCCACCGCTTCGCGCGCTCCGCTTCGTCGGCGTTCCAGGAGAACTCCACGCGCATGCCCTCCGGCGTGGCCTTCTCGTACGCCTCGCTGACGTTCGACAGCGATACCGACTTGCTTCCGTGAGCCTCCCGAATGAACTGGTCGTTGGGAAGGTTGATGCCGACGGGAGTGACCGGACCCGAGTCGCCCGTCTCGATGACCACCTCGATCGCCTTGGCGCTCACACCGAGCACGCTCGGCTTGCGGTAGCGGGGGTCCCACGGCATCTGGTTCTCGAACCACTGCGCGTGGGCGGCAAGCGTCTCGATTCTGCGCGTCTTCTCCGCGTTCACGTAGTAGACGAGCGCCTCCCACGCGCCCTTGGCGCCTCGCGCGTCCATGTAGACCTCGACGAACCCGTTGATCGTGTCGACGGGAGACTCCTGGTCGCGCACCCACGCGATGTCGTACCGCTCCCGGTCCCTGTCGTCGCCCGTCTGGTAGAACTGGATGAGTGCACGGAGCGCCTCGGCCGTGGCCGCTCCGGCATACGGCAGGGCATCCTCGAGGTGCCCGACGACGCGCGCGATCTGGTCGCCGTAGCGCCCTCCGAGGCAGTAGACCTCCTCGGCGAGCTGCCCGTCCTTTTTGACGAGGCGCGAGTTCAGCGGATGCCGCTCCGAGAAACCGTCAAGGTCCGCCATCCGCACGCCGACGTACAGGTTGTTGGCGCTCGCTTCGAGGATGTCGCGTGCGGCTCCGGGCGTCTTGCTGGTGACGACCGGATCGAAGGCGGGGTCGAAGAACATCGGCTCGTAGCGCCGGCACAGCTCGCCGACCGTCTCGCCCGCGCGAAGCGGCAGGCGCGCCCCGTTCTCCCACGCTCGCCGCACGGCCGCGCTGAAGGCGCCGGGCTCGAGGTTGAGCACGAACTTCCGCGCCGTGAGGTTGTTGTACGGACCGGTATTGATCCAGAAGAGCTTCGTATACCGCCGGATTTCGTGGAGAACGGCCGCGTCCACGCCACCGGCATGCGTCAGGACCGCCTCGAGAATGTCGCGCATGGCCAGATTGTGGGCGTACCGCTGGTCGTAGTAGATGTCGCGTCCCGCAATCGCCGCGAGATACAGATGCCAGATGAGGGCTTTCTCGCGCAGTGGGAGGCCGGCAAACCCGTCGGCGTACAGCTGGACGATCGCAGCCTCGTCTACCTGTTCGACCAGGTAGGGCCTCGTATCGGGAGGCGCCGGCGGCGTGGACACGGCGTCGGGATTCGACATGGACATCGTTACATTCATATCGCACTCAGACGGCGATCCGCTCACGATGCGTGGGCAGATGCACGTTCCAGCCCAGGCGCCGCCGAATACGGGCGGCGAGCGCCTCCATTGGCGCCGGCTCGCCGTGCACGAGGCTGAGCCGTGCCGGCGGCGACGGGAGCGTGCCGAGCCAGCGAAGGATCTCCTGGCGGTCCGCGTGCGCAGACATCGAGTCAATCCGGGCGATACGCGCCCGCACCAGGACGTCGCGCCCATGGATGCGCACCTCGGGCGCGCCCTCCACGAGCGCCCGGCCGCGCGTGCCGGCCGCCTGATATCCGACGAAGAGCACCGTATTCTTCGGGTCCGGAAGCCCCGCCTCCATGTGGTGCAGCACGCGTCCGCCGGTCGCCATCCCGCTCGCCGAGATGATGATGGCGCTGCGGCGGCTCGCCGTCAGCTCCTTCGACTGCTGCGGCGAGGCGACCGTCTGGAAGCGCGCCGTGGCAAAGGTGCTCACCTCCTGCTCCGCCGGCCGCATCTCGTGGTCCAGTTCGGCGACGCGCGCCGTGTAGAACCTGAGCGCCTCGGTGGCCATGGGGCTGTCCACGAACACCGGCAACACGGGGATGCGGCGCTCGCGCTCGAGCCGCCGCACCCAGTAGAGCACCTCCTCCACGCGGCCGATCGCGAACGCCGGAATGATCAGCTTGCCGCGCCGTTCCGCCGTGTCGCGAATCACCGCCGCCAGCGCCTTCCCGTCGTCGTCGGTTTGGTGGTCGCGGTCGCCGTAGGTCGACTCGACGAGCACGAGGTCCGCCGCCACGCCGTCCGACGGGTCAGGCAGCACCGGACGGCCGTACCGGCCGAGATCGCCGCCGAAGAGAATCCGCCGGCCTTCCCCGATCGTGCAGGTGACGAACGCCGAGCCGAGCAGGTGACCGGCCTGCGTGAACTCCACCGCCACACCGTCGGCGATCTCGAGCGGCCGCCCGTAGCTGACCGGGTGCGTCTGCGACAGCGCACGGAACGCATCGGCTTCCGTGTAGAGCGGCAGCGCCGGCGTATGTTTCGAGTAGCCATGCCGGTTGGCCTGCCTCGCGTCTTCTTCCTGGATGCGCGCGGAGTCTGGCAGCACGAGCCGGCAGAGGTCGGCCGTGCCGGCCGTGCAGAACACCCTGCCCCGGAACCCGGCGGCGACGAGACGAGGGAGGTAGCCGGCGTGATCGAGGTGGGCGTGCGTGAGCACGACCGCATCGATCGAGGCGGGCGGCACGGGGAAGGTCTCCCAGTTGCGCAGCCGCAGCTCCTTCAGCCCCTGGAAGAGACCGCAATCGATGAGGATTCGCGCGCCGCCGGCGTCCAGCAGATACTTCGAACCGGTCACGGTGCGGGCTGCACCCAGGAACGTCAGCTCTGCCACGCCCCTAGACCATATCAGAGTGGTGATTTGCTAAGCTTCGCGCATGACTGCCCCACGCTCCCTTCGCGCCTGCGCCGTGGCAACCTGTGCGTGCCTCCTCCTCATCGCCGCCGGCGCCGAGGCACAGCAGAAGCGGCTTTCGATCGAGGCGATCTACGACCCGGAGAAGCGGGTCGAGTTCAGCGGCACACCGCCCACCGATCTGGCCTGGATCGACGACGGACGGTACTTGTGGGTGAAGCGGGAAGGGGCTGACCGCGAATGGCTCGTGGTCGAGGCCGCGACGGGCCGCACGTCGCCGCTCATCGATACCGCGCGCATGGAGCAGGCGCTGGCCGCGCTGCCCGGCGTGACGCCGGACGAAGCCTCGCACCTGGCGCGCGGCCGCCAGAACTTCATCCTGAACCCCGCGCGAAGCGGCGCCCTCCTGACGATCGCCGACGACCTGTACTTCTACGACTTCGGCGCGGGGCGCGCCACTCGCCTGACGACGAGCACGGAGGCGGAGGAAGAGGCGACCTTCAGCCCGGACGGCGCGTTCGTCGCCTTCGTCAGGCGGCACAACCTGTACGTGGTGGACCTGGCCTCGCAGCGCGAGCGGGCGATTACGACGGACGGGAGCGAGGATCTGCTCAACGGCAAGCTCGATTGGGTGTACCAGGAAGAGATCTACGGTCGCGGACGGTTCCGCGCGTACTGGTGGAGCCCCGATTCGACTCGCCTGGCGTTCCTGCAGATCAACGAGGCGCCGGTGCCGAAGTACACGGTCATCGACCACATCCCGTACCGGCCCGTCCTCGAGGTCGGCGGGTACCCGAAGGCCGGCGATCCGAATCCGACGGTGAAGCTGGGGGTCGCGCGCGTCGCGGGCGGCGCGCCGCGCTGGATCGATCTCGACGCCTACGCGCCCACGGAATTCCTCGTGGTGAACGTGGACTGGACGCCCGACGGTGCGCAGGTCGTCTACCAGGTGCAGAACCGCGAGCAGACGTGGCTCGACCTCAACCTGGCAGACGTGGCGGGCGGCGCGCCGCGCACGGTGCTGCGCGAGACGACGAAGGCCTGGGTGAACCAGCTCGGGAACCCGGCGTGGCTGAAGGACGGCTCGTTCCTCTGGTTCAGCGAGCGCAGCGGCTTCCAGCATGTCTATCGCTACAGGACCGACGGCAAGCAGGTGGCACAGGTGACGTCGGGCCGCTGGGATGTCCAGACGCTCCACGGCGTCGATGAATCCAGCGGATCGGTGTACTTCGCGGGAACCGAGCGGAGCCCGATTGGCCTGGATCTGTACCGCGTCACGCTCGACGGCGCGCGGCTAACGCGGCTCTCGCAGGCGGAGGGCACGCACCGCGCCAGGTTCAGTCCCTCGTTCACGCACTACATCGATGTGTGGAGCGACATCACGACGCCGCCGCAGGTGCGGCTGCACACCGCCGGCGGCTCGGAGGTCCGCGTCATCGACGCGAACCCGGCGAAGGCGCTCGCCGAGTACCGGCTTTCGAAGCCGGAGCTGCTGCAGGTGAAGACGCGCGACGGCTTCGTCATGGAGGCTCTGATGATCAAGCCGCCCGACTTCGATCCGTCGCGGCGGTATCCGGTGTTCCAGCACACCTACGCGGGGCCCGGCGCGCCGCAGGTGGTGAACCGGTGGGGCGGCCAGAGCTTCCTCTTCTACCAACTGCTCGCGCAGCAGGGCGTCCTCGTGTGGATGTGCGACAACCGGAGCGCCAGCGGCAAGGGCGTCGAGTCGGCATGGCCGATCTACGGCCGGCTCGGCGAGCTGGAGCTTCGCGACATCGAGGACGGCCTCGCGTGGCTGAAGCGGCAGCCCTACGTCGATGGCTCGCGCATCGTGCTGGAGGGGTGGAGCTACGGCGGCTTCATGACGAGCTACGCGCTCACGCACAGCACGAGCTTCGCCGGCGGCGTCGTCGGTGCGCCGGTGACCGACTGGCACAATTACGACTCGATCTATACCGAGCGCTACATGAAGATGCCGCAGAACAACCGCGAGGGTTACGCCGCTACGGCGCCGGCGAAGAAGGCGGACCGGCTGCACGGCCGGATGCTGCTGCTGCACGGCATCACCGACGACAACGTGCACGTCCAGAACTCCGTGCAGTTCGCCTACGAGCTGCAGAAGGCGGGCAAGCCGTTCGAGATGATGGTGTATCCGCGGTCGCGCCACGCGTTCTCGGACCAGCGGCTCACTGCCCACCTGCGGCAGACGATCTTCGACTTCGTCATGCGGACAATCGGCGGCAAAGACGACGCCCGCACGAGTCCGACGGCCTCACGGTAGACTAGGACGCTTGGGATTCCGTGCCATGCAGTTGCTTGAGGCGCTCAGCGGCGATGGGACCGTCATGGCGGCCGAGCTGCGTCCGCCTCGCGCCGAGCTGGGGCCGGTCGAAGGGATGGACGCGTGGATCGACATGTACCACGCGGTCCGGAGCCTCACGGCCCAGGATGTGCGGGTGTTTCTCACGGACAGCGCCGTCGGCACGCAGGAAGAGAACAACCTGCGCCATCTCGTGACGAACCTGGGCGCCGATCTGGCGCGCAATCACGTCGTGCCGTTTCTCACGAGCAAACACTCGCTCGACTACTGCCTGACCTACGCCGAGCAGGCCTGGCAGCATGGCTTCACGTCGCTTGTCGTCCTCGGCGGCGACAAGACGGTGGGCCGGGCGCGATGCCTGGAGCACGCGTGGCAGCTTCGGAGAGCGATCCGCGCGCGTGAACCGCGTCTCGCGCTCGGCGGCTGGGCCAACCCCTACGGCGACGCGTCTGCGCAAGTGGAGTACCTGCTTGACGGGCGATTCACGGGCGACTTCTATCTGACACAGGTCGTGAGCCACCTGGCCATGGCGCCCGTGGAGCGCTTCGTGGCGGAAACCCGGGCTCGAGGCGTCACGGTGCCGGGGATGTTCGGTGTGTTCTACTACCGCAGCGCGAATCCGCGCACGCTCGAGGGGCTCCGCGCGTTTCTCCCGGTTCCGGTCGATCTCCTGATTGCGGAGTTCGGCGCCGGAGCGACGGCCGTGGACGTCTGCGCGAGGACGCTGCGGGCCATGATGGAGATCGGCGTGCGCCATTTCTATATCAGCAACCTGCCGCTCGGACGTGCGATGGCAACGCTGCACGCCATCATGGAGCGCGTGGGTCGTCGAGGTCTGGCCCCGATGGTGCCACTGGCACCATAGGGCAGACCCCTCTTCAGGAGCTTCCAATGGGCGTTCACCTCGATTCCGTTCCCTGGTCCGGCATCGTCCGCATCCGGGACATGATGTTCAGCGTCACCGACCCCTTCCGCCTCGATCAGGGCGACGTGAGCTTTGACGCGCCCGACAGCGTCAAGGCGGCCATGGCGCGCGCCATCGCCGAAAACAGAACGCATTACCTGCAGTCCACGGGCCTGCCCCGCCTGCGCGAGCTCATGGCCGAGAAGATACGGAGGACGAACGGCATCCCGATCGCGGATGTAGAGGAAGTCCTCGTCACCAACGGCGGCATCCACGCGCTTTACGCGATGTTCCAGGCGGTCCTGGAGCCGGGCGACGAGGTCCTGCTCCCCGACCCGGTCTGGCCGCCGACCGCCGGGCACGTCATCGCGGCCCAGGCGACGCCGGTCTTCGTCCCCCTCCGTGAGTCGCTCGGCTGGCGGTACGACCTCGACGAACTGCGGAACGCGGTCACCCCGAAGACGCGCGCCATCTACATCAACTCGCCGCACAACCCGACGGGCGGCGTGCTGACGCGCGCGGACATCGAGACAATCGCGGGCATCGCGCGCGACCGGCGCCTCTGGGTGTTTTCAGACGAGGCATACGAGGACGTGCTCTTCGAGGGCGAGCACGTCAGCATCGGATCGCTGCCCGGCATGTACGAGCGGACGATCCCGATGTTCACGATGAGCAAGTCGTACGCAATGACCGGTGTGCGCGTAGGCTATCTCGCCGTCAAGGACGAGACGATCCGCGACCGCTGCAAGAAAATCGTGCTGTACACGACGAGCAACGTCTGCTCCATCGCGCAGCACGGCGCCATCGGGGCGCTCGAGGGACCGCAGCAGTGCATCCGCGACTTTGCCACGGAGCTACGGGCGCGGCGGGATCTTTTCTACGACGGCATCCGCACCCTCGGCGGCATCTTCACCGGCGAGCCGCCGAGCGGCGCGTTCTACGCGTTCCTCCGGATCGACCCGGCGTGGGACGGCGCGCGCGGAGCCCCGTCGCTCTCGTGGGCGATGACGGAACACCTCATCAAGCACGGCCGCATCGGCTGCGTGCCCGGGGCCGACTTCGGCGCCGCCGGCGAGGGGCACATCCGCTTCTGTTTCGCACGGGAGCGAAAGGAACTGGCAGGCGCGCTCGAGTCGATGCGGCAACTCTTCGGCGTGACGGCGGCAGCCTAGCCCGCGACCTGCGGTCCGCGGTCCGCTCCACCCGCTCGGCATTCGCGGACTGCGGATCGCCGTGGAGCGGACGACGGAGAGCGGATCGCGGATCGTCAATTGCATCCCGCGAGCGCATGCGCACCAAGGCCTCGCTCCAGGGCCATCCCATCCACCCGATGCTCATCCCGTTCCCGTTCGCCTTCCTGGCGGGCGCGTTCTTCTTCGATCTCGCCGCCTGGTGGACGGGCAACATGGACCTGGCCTACACCGGCCGCAACCTCACGCTGGCCGGCATCGCCATGGGTCTCGTCGCGGCGATTCCCGGCGCGATCGACTACTTCGGATCCGTCCCGCCGCGGAGCTCTGGCAAGCGGCGCGCGACGAAGCACGCGCTTGCCAACATAGCGGCCCTCGTGCTCTTTGCGGCCGGCTTCGCGCTGCGGGATGACAGCGAGGCGTCAACGGCGACGCTCGCAGCCGAGCTTGGAGGTCTGGTGCTCCTGTCGATCGGCGGCTACATGGGCGGCACGCTCGTGTACCGCAACCAGATCGGCGTGGACCACCGGTACGCCCATGCAGGCAAGTGGCGGGAGACGACAGTCAAGACGGCCGCCGGTCGTATCGTCGTGGCGGACTCGGGCGAGCTGAAGCTCGACCAGATGAAGCTCGTGCACGTCAACGGCACCCGTGTCGCGCTGGGCCGAACCGAGGACGGCTACGCCGCCTTCGACGATCGCTGCCCGCACCGAGGCGGGCCGCTCGCCGACGGCGTCCTCATCTGCGGCACCGTGCAGTGCCCCTGGCACGGCTCGCAGTTCGACGTGAAGACCGGCGACGTAAAGGCCGGGCCGGCGAGAAAGAAGATCGGGACGCACCCGGTGGAAGAATCGGACGGGCAGGTATGCCTCGTTACTTGATGTGGCGCCCGCCGTCGACGCGGATGGTCTCCCCGGTGATGAAGTCGCTGTCGATGAGGGCGAGGACCACCTTGGCAATCTCGATCTCGCCGCCCCACCGGCCGAGCGGGGTGGCCCGTTCCACCTGTTCGAGCTCGGCGTCGCTCGTGCCTGCCGGCGCGACGATCGGGCCGGGCGCGACGGCGTTGACGAGGATCTGATCCCGCGCCAGCTCCAGCGCGAGCGCCTCGGTGAGCGCGACGACGCCGGCCTTGGCGACATAGTACGGCAGGAACCCGAGGTACCGCGGCCGCCCGCTCTTCGCCACCCAGTCGGTGAAATTGATGATACGGCCGCCCCCCTGCCGGCGCATGTGCGGCACCGCGGCCCGGGAACAGAAATACGCCGCGTCGAGATCGACCCGGAGCTGCTGGTGCCAGTCGCGCTCGGTGAGCTCGTCGAACGGCCTCGCCTTGTATATCGACGCCATGTTGACGAGCACGTCGAGCCGGCCCAGGACCGACGCCGTCTCGTCGACGGCGCGCGCGCAGGCGACGGGATCCGACAGATCGGCGCCGGTCGTCAGCGCGCGGCGGCCGAGCGCGCGCACGGCCCCGGCCGTCGCTTCGGCTCCGGCTTGCGACGAGTAATACGTGAGCGCCACGTCCGCGCCGCGCCGCGCCAGCTCGGCCGCGACGACGGCGCCAATGCGCTTCCCGCCGGTGACGAGCGCGACACGCTCGGTGAGCTCCAATTACGCCTCGATGTGGCCGATCAGGATGAGGCCGAACCTCAACGCACCGGCCGTCGTCGGCACTTCGAAGACCACGGCCGTGTGGCCGTCGGCGTTCTGCGTGACCGTCAGCGGCGGCTCGGTCGCGACCGGCGGATCCACGCTCAAGACCGCCGGGTGCGCGATATTGGTCGTCTTCGTGCCGAGCTCCACGGCCGCATCGTGGCCGAGCGCCGCGGGGGCGGTGTCCTCGGCGGCCGGCGTCACCAGCAGGAACTCGCGATGCGGCGACACGCCGAGGTGGTCGCCGTTCTGCGGCTCCAGCGCAAAGCGCAGCAGATACGTGCCCGGCTTGATGTTGCGGCCGCGGATGTCCTTCAGCGTCGCCGACACCTTCATCGCGCCGACGAGCGCGCCTTCAGGCACGGCGCTCCAGCCGGCGCCGGCCGCATCGAGCGATGTCACCCACCAGAAGTCGATCGTCGTGTCGCCTGCCGTCACCGTCGCGCCGCCGGGCGCGAGCACGGCCTTCACGGGCGCCGCAATGTCGTCGGGCGCCGGATTGGCGTGCTTCGCGACGGTGATGCCGTTGGCTGCCACCGCGGTCGTGGGCAGCGTCGTGAGCAGAGCCAGGACAAGGATCCGATGAACCATGGCTCGATCACCTGTACGTGAAAACGCGAGGGCTCACACCCTCGCGCCACAACCTCGCGTGCTCTGCACCCTCGCCATCTCGGCGGTGCAGCGCGAGCCTTCAGTCTGCGCGATCAATACGTGAACCTGGCGAAGAAGGCCGAACGCTTGTTCGGATCGCTCCATTTCGTGCCGAGCGCGCTGCCCGAGAACGCATGGGCTTCCGCCACGCCGAGCGTCCCCTGCGGGATCGTCGTCAGCGGGCGGAACCACTGCATCGCGCCGCAGCTCGGGTCGTGCGTGAGTTGCCTGCTGACGGTGAGCTGTACGTCCGGCGCCGCCACCACGATGCGGTCCTTGTCGTCCCGGTAGGTAATCGCCGCGGGCGTCACGCTGACCACTTCTCCGACGACGCCCCTCGAGAAGTGCCGGGCCATGGCGACGAGCGCCTCACGCTGCGCCGCGGTGGCGCGGCCGTCCACGACGAGCGCGGCCTGCACGTTCTCCGGCGCTTCGCCGCCCATCTCCCGCATCCCGAGATTGCGATCGCCGTTCACCGCCGCAACGA
Source organism: Vicinamibacterales bacterium (assembly GCA_050748045.1). Taxonomy (GTDB): domain Bacteria; phylum Acidobacteriota; class Vicinamibacteria; order Vicinamibacterales; family UBA2999; genus CAVYVZ01. The sequence continues at coordinate 27,166 of JBOGIW010000537.1, forward strand.
CGGCGAGTCCATCGAGCGGCACGCCGGCGTAGCTGCCCCGATCGATCTTCCACGCCATGACGGCCTGCCGCCCCATCGTCTCGGCTTCGCTGTTCATAATGCACCCGCCGGCAAACACCTCGGCCGTGCGAGCCTCGACGTACTCGCCCGAGATCGATCCGTCAGGGCCCGCCGCCAGCGGGGCGCACGCCAGCGCCAGGAGCGCCGCCGCCATGAGTCCGTGCTTCATGTGGTCTCTCCGTGGGTACTCGCGCATTGTACTCCGCGATCCGCTCTCCGCAATCCGCGGTCCGCTGGTCCGCTATCCGTGGTCCTTGCGCTGCGTTCGTGATCCGCGATCCGCTTTGCGGACTGTGGCGAGCGGATGGCGGATCGCGGATTCCGGGTTGCGGAAGATCAATGTTCGCAGCAATCCCTCCCGCTCTGACACTGATCGCGGTCCACAGCCCTGCCGTCGGGCCCGAGGCCGCGCATCGTCTTGATGCACCAGTAGGCCGTGGCGTCGTACGGGTCGTAGAACGTGTGCTCATCCCGATCGACGACGGTCAGGACGTACATGCCCTTGTGC
>JBOGIW010000538.1:0-10444 GCA_050748045.1 Vicinamibacterales bacterium
TACGTGACACGTCGAGTCACCACGACGAGGCGCTTGCGGAAGCTTTCCAGTCGCGATGATCCTGGTGGATACGTCGGCGCTGTACGCCGTGCTCGACCGCGACGACCAGAATCATCCAGTCGCTCAAGCCACGTGGGCCAGGCTGCTGCAGGACGACGAGACTCTCCTCGTCACCAACTATGGCGTTGTGGAGACGACTGTCCTTGTCCAGCATCGGCTCGGAATGGAGGCCGTCCGAGTACTGTGCGGGGATGTTCTCCCTGCACTCCACGTGCATTGGATTACCGAATCCGATCACATGCACGCGCAGAACGCGCTGCTCGCGACCGACCGTCGAAGACTGAGCCTTGTAGATTGCAGCAGCTTTCACGTCATGAGAAGCCGTATGGTCCGGACGGCGTTTGCGTTCGACGCCCACTTTCGCGAACAAGGCTTTGATGTCCTGCCCGGGACCAGCGTTCAGGGCGAAAAGGCGATCGCGATCGGTCCCTCGGAGTAGCCCAGGACGACGCTTACGACGCGTCGCCGACGCGCCCATCCACGATCCGCACGACGCGCGTCGCACACGCGCGCGCGAACTCTTCGTCGTGCGTCGCGACGACGAGCGCGCGGCCCTCGGAGGCGAGATCGCGGAGCGTCGCCGCGAGCTCGCCCCGGCGGCCGGCATCGAGCGATGCCGTCGGTTCGTCCATCAGGAGCAGCGGCGGATCGACCGCGAGCGCGCGGGCAATCGCCACCCGCTGCGCCTCCCCGCCCGAAAGCTCGTGCGGCATCGAGCCGGCGAGCTCGCCGACGCCCAGCATCTCGAGCAGCACACGGGCCCTGCGCTCTGCATCGTGCCGCGGCATCCGCTGAACGTGCATCGGCGCGAGGGAGACGTTGCCGAGCGCCGTCATGTGCTCGAAGAGATGATGAAACTGGAACACCATGCCGACGCGGCTGTGCACCGCGCGCCGCACCGCGGCGCGCGGCAGGCCATTGGCGGTGAGCGTCACACCGCACACGTTCACCTCGCCGGCCGCGAAGGCGTCCAGGCCCGCGATGGCCCGGAGCAGGGTGGTCTTGCCGGAGCCCGACGGCCCCATCAGCGCGACGAGCTCCCCCCGCCCGACCGCGAACGTCACGCCGTCGACAATCGTGCGGGCACCCCGCGCGACCCGCAGCCCCCGGATGGCGAGCACGGGTCCGCTCACGGCCGCTTCCAACCCTTCTCGATGCGCCGCGCCAGCCGTGCCAGCGGCAGCGAGAGCGCCAGGTAGAGCGCCGCGCACATCGCGCCCGGGATGAGCCAGCTCCCGATGTTCGCCGCGAAGATCTGCGTCTGCTTGGTGAGCTCCACCACGGTAATCACCGACACGAGGGAGCTGTCCTTCAGCAGCGCCACGAAGTCGTTCGTCATCGGGGCCAGCGCGAGCCGGAACGCCTGTGGTCCGCGCACCAGCACGAGGATCTGCCGCTCGCTGAAGCCGAGCGTCCGCGCCGCATCGAGCTGCCCCCGCGGCACGGCTTCGAGCGCTCCCCGGTAGATCTCGCTCTCATACGCGGCATAGTTGAGCCCGAGGCCCACCAGCGCCGCGACGAACGCGGGGAGCTGCACGACGGCGGCGAGACCGAAGTAGATGACGAAGAGCTGCAGCAGGAGCGGCGTCCCGCGCATGATCTCCACCCATGCCGTCAGCCCGGCCTCCAGGGGACGCGGTCCGTAGACGCGGCCGCTCGCGACGAGGACCCCGATCGCCACGGCGAGCGCCATCGAGACGAGCGAGAGCACGAGGGTGATCGCGGCCGCGCGCACGAGCGCCGGCAGGTACCGGACCCCGGCCTCCCACACGGACAGCCGATCGGCGGCGCGCTCCGTCGCGGCGCCCCCGGACGACGTGCCGGTGGCGCTCGCGGCGCTCCCGGACCACGAGTCGGTGGCGATCAGACGCGCATACAGCCGGGGCTGGTCGTCGTTCCACATCCCCCAGCGGCGGAAGATGGTCTCGAGGCGGCCGTCGCGCATCGCGGCGCGCAGGAGATCGTCAATGCGATCCCGAAGGGGCGCGTTCGAGGGCGCGAGGATCCCGACGTAGTGGCCGACCGCGACATTCGTGTCCTGGTTGACGAGCCCGGCATTGCGGCTCACGCCTCGCTCCGCCAGCACCTGGTCGAGGAGCACGGCGTCAACACGCCCGACCGACAGATCGCTGTAGGGATGGACATCGTCTTCGTAGACGACTGGACGGATGCCAAGCTCGATCTCCGCCTTTCGCAGCAGCTCGTAGGCGAGCGTCGCGCCAAGAGTCGCGACACGACGGCCCCGCAGATCCTCGAGCGTGCGGAAGCGAACACGATCCGATCCGCGCACGGTGAGGACCTCCCGGAACTCGTAGTAGGGGATCGTTACCGCCAGCCGCGACCGCCGGGCGGGCGTGTCTTCGAGGCCGCTGAGGCCGATGTCGAAGTCGCCGCGGACGACGGCGGCGTCAAGGCTCGTGAAGCCGACCTGGACGAAGCGCGGCGTGCGCCCGAGCTCCCGTGCCAGGAGGGAGGCCACGTCCACGTCGAAGCCGACAACCCGCGCCGGGTCGCTCGGGTCGGCTTCCACAAACGGCGCACCTCCCTCGGCATCGCCGCCCCATCGAAGCTCCGGGGCAGCCGGCTGGGCGGTCGCATCGGCCGCAAAGACGGCGAGGAGGAGAAGCGTCAGACGGATTGTCGATCCCTCACGCGATCGTCGCGATACGTGTAGGTAGCGTAACCGACGATGAGCCCGACTGCGCCGCCGGGCAGCATGATCTTCCAGAAGTAATCCGGGCGCTCCCCAAGCGTCACGAGCCAGGCGAGGAAGAACCCCACAGCGAGGCCAAAGATCACGCCGAGCGCCAGCGACTTCACCTTCTTTTCGAACATGGCGATCGCCACACCGGCGATTACCCCCTTGAGACTGGAGAAAAAGACGATGCTGGCGATCTGGGGCGCTACCTCAGGCGCCGAGGCGAGCGCCGTGAGGCCATCGAACACGCCGAGGATACCGCCAAGCACCATCGCGAACGCCGTCTTCCTCATCGTCAGACCCTCCAGGCGTCGTATTACGCGGTCCGAGCGCGGTTCATTAAACCAGCAGCAGGATCATGCGCATGATCAGGTACGCCAGGACGAGCACGATGGGCGTCCGATACCGCCCCAGGACGCGGCGGGTGCGTTCGACGAGGCTCTCGCGGTATGCATCGACGGCCAGGCCCGCGGCATACCGGCTGACGTCGGCGGCCATGTCGGCCACCGAGGTGTAGCGTTCCCCCGGCGCGGCGGCGCGTGCGCGGATCGCGATCGCCGCCAGTGCGCGCGGGACCCCGGAGCGAGCGCTCAGGCGCGGCTCGCCGGAGAGGAGGAACGCGAGAATGCCGCCGAGCGCGTACACGTCGGCTCGTTCGTCCACCTGCGCGTCTCCGGCGGCCTGCTCCGGCGCCATGTAGCCGGGGGTGCCCAGCACGGCGCCATGCTCCGCGGGCGTCAGGCCCCGCACCTTCGCCACGCCCCAGTCGAGCACGAGCACCTCGCCGAAGGCGCCAATCATGACGTTCTCGGGCTTCAGGTCGCGGTGAATCACGCCGTGCGCGTGCGCGAAGGCGACGGCGTCGCACAGACGATCGAAGATGCGGAGGCGCTCGGCCAGCGCGACCTCGCCCGCCACGTGCCGGTCGAGCCGCTGCCCGCGCACGAGCTTCATCACGTAGAACACGCGCCCGTCGGGCAGGGTGCCGACGTCGTGGATTGGCAGGATACCCGGGTGCTCGAGCCGCGCCAGGATTCGCGCTTCCCGCAGCAGCCGCTCCGCAACGCCAGGCGTGTGGGCGTGCAGCACCTTGACGGCGACCTCGCGCTCGAGCTCGCGGTCGAATGCGCGGTTCACGACACCCATCCCGCCGCGGCCGATCGGCTCGCCGAGCGCGTAGCGGTCGTCGTCGGCCGTGCGATCGTCGGGCAGCGCGCGCAGGTGCGCGACCGTCCGATCCGCCAGCCAGCGCGTCACACGTCCACCCCCAGCAGGCGCTTCGCCTCGTCGCGGAACTCGTCGTCGGTGGCCGTCAGCTCGCGGAGCCGCTCGAGCACGATCGCGCGGAACTGACGGCGCGCGGCGGCCAGGTAGTTCGTCACGTCGGTGGATCGAACGCCCAGCTCGGCCGCCAGGTTGTCGTAGGTCACGCGGTCGCCCGCTGCCGTCGCCTCGAGATCGTAGCGCTCGAACACGCGGAAGCAGGTGTCGCGTCCGGTGGCGGCGTAGTGCGCGCGCAGCCGCTCGACCGCGAGCGCGAAGATGCTCCGCGCCCATTCGTGATCGAAGTACGCGTCCATATCCGCCGGCACGCCGACGTCATGCTGCCGCAGCTCGCCTTCCGCCGTCTTGAAGTCGAGCGGCACGAGCTGCACCCCGCCGCCCCGCTTCAGCCGTTCGGCGGCCTTCCGCTCGTTGGCGACGAAGCCGTCGAGACACGTGCGCAGGAACGTCCGGAACCGGGCTTTCCCAGGGTCGTACGACGTGAAGAAGCTCTTCTCGAAGGCACGGGCGAAGAAGGCCTGCGTCAGGTCCTCGGCTTCATCGGCTGCGGCATGCCACTTGAGGCGGGTGTACTTGTAAACAGGCTTCCAGTACGCCTCGACGATCGAGGAGAACGCCCGGCGCCGCGCCTCGGGATCCGTGCTGGCGGCAGCCAGGATGACGGAGTGGCGCGTCACCGGGAAGGCCATTCAACGTCCCAACTCCCAAAGCGGCATTCTACGTCGAGTCGGGGATCGCGAGGAGCTTGCGGGACGCGAGCACTGTATACACCGCGGAGATCCCGCCGTCGGCGTTCAGCACGATCTGGAAGGTGAAGCGTGGAGCAAACCCCCGGCGCGCGGGCAGGTGCACCACCACGGCGGGCAGCCCGTTGAGCATCCGGGAGTCCATCCCGAGGACGGCGTTCTTCGCGGCCAGTCCGGCGAGCAGGTGCGTGACGTTCCTGCGGCCGACGATCGGACGCTGTGCAGCGTGGTACTCTCCGCCGCCGTCGCTGAGCGCCCGCGCGTCAGCGGCGAGCATCGCCTCGACGCCGGCCACATCCTGGTTCTGGAGGCAGGCGAGGAACGCGCGCAGGCGCGCGGCCGTGTCCGCCTGACGATCGCGCGTCGGCCGCAGCCGCGAGGCGTCGTAGCCCCTCATCGCCCGCCGCGCACGGTGATGGGTGACCTTGACGTTCGCCGGCGTGAGGGCGAGCGCCTCCGCCGTTTCGCGGACGGTGTAATCGAACACATCGCGCAGGATCAGCACCGCCCGCTGCCGTGGCGTGAGGCGCTCCAGCGCGAGCAGGAACGCCATCGAGACGCTCTCCACCAGGTCGTATCGATGCTCGGTGGACGCATCCGGCGACTCGATCTCGTAGCCGGGCGGCGACGCCTCGTCGCCCGTGTCGATCGGCGAAGGCAGCCAGGGGCCGACATACGCGCGGCGCCTGCGCCGGCGCAACGAGTCGATGGACAGATTGGTGGCGATGCGCGCCAGCCATGCCCGCCACTCGTCCGCCAGATTTCGCGGCGGACGCTCGAGCGCGCGCACGAATGTCTCCTGCACCAGATCGTCGGCGTCGGCGGCGCTTCCGGTCATCCGGTAGCAGAGCCCCCACAAGAACCGGCGGTGAGCCTCGAAGGCGCGTGCGGCGGCGGCCCGCACCGTCTCCACGGCGTGCTCGGCCGTCACGCCACGGCGCCCTCGCCGGCCGGCGTGGTTGTCGATCGCCGGCGGTCGCCTGCGATGACCAGACGCGCCGCCAGCGACGCGCTGGCCACCGAGGCGTTCGCGAGCGTGCCTTGCGTGCCGACCCAATCGCCCGCGAGAAAGAGCCCCGGCAGCTCTCGCACCTCGACGGCCGGACGTCCCATGAGGCCGCCCGCCGACGCAAGCGGAATCGCATGCGAGACGACCATCGCCGGCAGATACCGTTCGACCTCGACCTCCGCGCGCCAGCCGGGCTGCAGCACGTCGAGCAGGGCCTCGAGCTCCTGGCGATGCGCGCCCGCGTCGCCGTCGCTCGTCGCCTCGAGGTACTTGGCCACGTGAATCGTGGCGCCGTGTGCGGGCGCGAGATCCGCCGTCGCCGAATGGACCGAATAGTACAGCGGCCGGTCGACACCGAAGGCGACCGTGTTCGCCGGCTTCGGAAGGCGCGCCAGGCCCACATCGAGGCATGCGGCTTTCGACGGCACGCCCGACCATCGCGCCGTCGTCCCCGCGGGCGCCCGTGGCAGTAGCCCCTGTGCGACGCCGGGCGGCACGGTGAGCACGACGTTGGGTGACACCACGACGTCGCCCGTTGCGAGCCGGACACCCGTGACGGCGTCGACGTGGAGGACCTCTGCGACGGGAGCCGATCGGACGACCTGCACGCCCCGCGCGACCGCCGCCACCTGCAGCGCGTCGACGAGCGGCTGCCACCCCCGGTCCAGGTACCGCACGCTGTGCCGCATCACCATCTGCAGAGTGGCGAGGCTAATTCCCGCGCTCATCAAGTCGGGCGCGTTCGTGTACGTGGCCACTCGTACGAGCATATTGACGACCTCGCGCGCCCGGCGGTCGCGGATTGCCGCCTGCAGCCAGGCGCTGAACGTCTGCCCGTCGAAGGCCGCCGTGTCCAGACGCGCGAGCCCCGCGAGTAGCCGCGCCGTTTCCAGCTTCCCATGGGCGCCGACGAGATCGGTCGTGAGCAGCGAGATGAAGCCGACCGGGAGCGTGTGCAGTCTGTCCTGCATGAGCGCAAACGCACCGGTCGGCTTCGGCGTGCGCCCTCGCAGCGGGATCCCAAGCTCCGCCAGCACGCGCATGCCCGGTCCGCCCGCATACCACGCGTGCGGGCCGAGGTTGAAATAGTACCCGTCCTTGACCTGGGTCACCGCACGGCCGCCGACCGCGTGCGAGCGCTCGAAGAGGGTGACTCGCCGGCCGGCGCCCGCCAGCAGGGCCGCCGCCGTCAGCCCCGCCAGCCCTCCGCCGACCACCGAGACCTCGATGTTCCCGCTGAGATGTCGCATGATTGAAGACCTCTACGGGGATCACGTCGAAGGAGCCGGAAAGGTTACACGTGGTGAGCAGCGGGCAGGGTGCCCGGGACGATCGCGAGTGGAATGCGGGGGTCTATCATCGCGTCTCGAACCCTCAGCTCGACTGGGGCCTGCCCGTGCTCGAGCGGCTGCCGCTCGGCGGCGGCGAGGTCGTGCTGGACGTGGGGTGCGGCACCGGGCGCCTGACCGAGCGCCTCGTGGAGCGCCTCCCGCGCGGCCGCGCGGTGTGCGTCGATCGATCCGAGAACATGCTCCAGACCGCGCGCGAGCACCTCGAGCCGCGCTGCGGCGGCCGCGTCGCGTTCGCGTGCGCGGATGCCGCGGCACTGCCGTTCAGCGGGATTGCCGATGCGGTGTTCAGCACGGCGACCTTTCACTGGGTGCTCGACCACGACCGTCTCTTCGCCAGCCTGTTCGCGGCGCTGAAGCCGGGCGGCCGGCTGGTCGCGCAGTGCGGAGGCGGACCCAACCTGCATGACGTGCACGCACGCTGCGAGCGCCTGATGCACGAGACGACCTTTGCGCCACACTTCTCGCGGTGGCGGAACCCGTGGGAGTTCGCCGACGCTTCGACCACTGCGCGGCGGCTCGAGCGGGCAGGGTTCACGGAGATCGAAACCCGCGTGCACGCCAGCCCGGTCGTGCAGCCCGACGCCGCGGCGTACCGCGAATTCGTGGAGCACGTGATCTGCCGGCCCTACCTGTCAGACCTGCCGGAGCCGTCGCTCCGGGCGCAATTCATGGATCGCCTCACGGAGCAGGCCGCGCGCCAGTCGCCGCCGTTCACGTTGGATTACTGGAGGCTGAATCTCGACGCCACGCGACCGTGAGTCCCGCGTTCAGGAGGTGCGCTTCCTCTTCTCCAGTTCCTCCAGCGTCCGCGGCCAGTCGTCCTTCAGCAGCCGCGACAGCGACCGGTCGACCAGGAGGCGCCCGCCGGTCTGACACGTGGGACAGTAGTTGGCTTCGTTCGCCGCATAGACGATCCGCTGCACCGGCGTGCCACAGTCGGGACACGGTTCGTTGTAGCGGCCGTGCACGGCCATGCCCTCACGGAAGGCGGTCACTTTCTCGGGGAAGCGGTCGCCGGTTTCGTCCTGCAGCCGCGCGATCCACTGCGCGAGCACCAGTCGGGTCGCCTCGAACAGACGCCGGATCTCCTCGTCGGGCAACGCGCGCGTCTGCTTGAACGGCGAGAGGCGCGCCGCATGCAGGATCTCATCCGAGTACGCGTTGCCAATCCCGCTGAACAGGTGTGGATCGGTCAGCGCGCGCTTGAGCGTGTGGTTCTCGCGCGTGAGCGCCTCGCCGAGCTCCGCGAGCGTGGCGCTCATCACGTCGAGGCCGCCGGGATCGTGCTCGGCCAGCGCCTCGCGGCCCGACACGACGTACAACGACGCCTGCCGTTTCGTGCCGGCCTCGGTGAGCACGAGCGTGCCGTGCTCGAAGTCGAGCGCGAGCAGCCCGACCTTGCCCGGAATCCGCGCGCCCTTCTCCTTCCAGCGGAACCGCCCGGCAATCATCAGGTGGAACACGAGGAAGAGCGCGCCCTCGGCCTCGAAGACCACGCGCTTGCCGATCCGATGGAGATCGACGATCGCCCGCCCTTCGATGGACGTGAGCGGCGGATCGATCGAGCGGACCAGGAACGGGCTCGCGAGGCGGACGGCCTGGACGCGCCGTCCGACGACACGCGGCCGGAGCGCGTGCAGGTAGAGCAGGATGTCCGGAAGCTCCGGCACCTACCCTTTGTACTTCGTCCCTCGCTTGATGACCAGATCGACGCGCTGGAGGAGGACGATGTACCGCAGCACGTCGCCCTTCACCGCGATGATGTCCGCGTACTTGCCCGGCGTGATCGTGCCGACCTCGCGGTCGGCCTTCATCGCCACCGAGGGCCAGTAGGTCGCGCCGCGGATGGCCGTCATCGAATCGACGCCGAGGAGGTTCACCCACGCGTCGAGCTCGCGCCACGTCGAGCCGCTGTGGAATTTCATCGGGATGCCGCTATCGGTTCCGACGAGCAGCACGACGCCGGCGTCCTGGAGCTGCTTGAACTTGCGCGCCAGCGTCGGCCGCCGGGCCGGCGTGAGCTGGAAGTACGGCATGCGATCGGGATGCTGGATCGACCTCCGGATGTCGTCGATGACGTGCTGCGGCAGTCCCTCGTGCCAGGCCGGGTCATCGAGCTGCTCGGGGTTGTCCCGCAGGTACTCGTAGTTGAAGAGCCCTTCGATCGTCGGCGTCCAGAAGAGCGGCCCGCGGCTCATGTCCGCCGTGCGCTCGCGGATGGCCCTGATGATGTCCTCGGGGTACTCCGGCGCGCTCGAGAGGCCCGTGTGCTCGAAGTTGTCGACGCCGGCTGCAAGGCCGCGCCTGATCTCTTCCGGCCTGTGCGAGTGCGCCACCACAGGCAGCCCGCGCGCGTGTGCCTCGTCCACCACCGCGCGCACCTCGTCCATCGTCATCTGATCCTGATCGATCAGCTTGATGACGTCGACACCGGCGTCTGCGAGCTTGCGAACCGTGGCGCGCGCGTCCTCGACGCCCGACACGCCCCAGCGGAACAGCTCCGTGCCTGGATACGGCGCGTGTTGAATGAACGGACCAGAGACGTAGACCGTCGACCCCGGAATCGTTCCCGCGTTGATACGGTCGCGGACCGCGATGCTGGCCTCGAGCGGCGCACCCAGATCGCGCGCACTGGTCACGCCCGCGAGCAGAAGCTGTTTCGCGGACGCCGGCATGATCACCGATTCGAACAGCGTGGGATAGGTCTTGTCCCAGTGCGCGTAGTCGGCGTGCCCGTTGATCATGAGGTGGACGTGCATGTCCCAGAGCCCCGGGAGCACGCTCATGCCTTCGGTCGAGATCACCTCGGCGCCGGCCGGCACCTGCAGCGCGCCGACCTGCCCCACCGCCTTGATCCGCTCGCCTTCGATCAGGACGACGCTGTTGCGGATCGGCGTGCCGCCGAACCCGTCGATGAGTGTGCCGCCGACGAGCGCTTTGAGGGGAGCGGCCCGCTGCGCAGAGGTGGAACGCGGACCCGCGGCGCAAGTGAGCGCAGCGGCAGCGACAACGGCAATCAGCCTCGACACGTGATCACGCCCGTGCTGGCGATGCGTCGCGGCCCACGACCTTCATGGCCAGAGCCATCATGGATGCGACATCGGCGACGTTGGCGGGCAGCACGAGCGTGTTGCTCTCCTTCGCCAGCTGGCCGAACTGCGTGATGTACTGCTCGGCCACCCTGAGCTGCACGGCTTCCTGACCCCCGGGCAGCGTGATCGCCTCCGCCACGCGCCGGATGCCTTCGGCGGTGGCCGTCGCGACGGCCATGATCGCGGAGGCCTCTCCTTCGGCC
>JBOGIW010000539.1:0-10923 GCA_050748045.1 Vicinamibacterales bacterium
GAATAAGGTGGTCAGCTTCGGCGTCGAGGCGCCCGCCCGGCAAGGCGCGAGGGGCGCGCATACCGGGAGTATGCAAGCGACGAGCAACGCCGCCCGGCGGGATGCATCGGCGGCCAAGGTGGCCCCCTTATTCCGACCCGGGTCCCGAGCCCCGGAGCAGCCGCTCCACTTCCTGCCGCACGAGCGCGAGATCGGCGAGCACGCGCTCGGCCTCGTCCACCTGACGCTGGAGATCGTCGCGCGCGGGCACGCCGCCGCGCTTCACTTCAGCCGCCAGGTCCCGGGTGCCGATGGCGCATGCCTCGCAGATGCCGATGGTCTGTTTGTGCGCTTCGAGAATCTTCAGGAGCTCCTGGCGTTCCTTCCGCGTCATCCGTTCATCATTTCACGAGGGGCAGGGCACGAGCGGCGGCGGGCGACGCTCACCTGCGCTCGAGAAGCGGATGCGCTGCTCTTCGTACAATTCGTCCGCCAGCCGCCCGGCTGGCAGCTCCACGTCGTCGAACGTCAGCACGGCGTCCCTGGGGGCATCACGCGCCAGCCGGCAGCCCTCCACGAGGCCCTCGGGCAGGTAGCGGCTTTCGCGCATCTCGGCGGCGCTGACGCACTCGCCGTACGTCATGTAGTGGCCGTAGTCGTCAAGCCGCTCGCCGGCCTCGAGATCGCGCTTCGCGATCGCGCACACCTCCACGAAAGGGCCGTCCATCGCGCGGCCGGTCGCGTCGCCGAGGAGCGCGACACGCGCGATCGTCGTGGGCACCTCGAAGTGGCAGAGGTGGTACGGCGTGTAGAAGCAGTAGAGCGGCCCTTCGCCCAGCTTGTACAGGTTCAGATAGTGCCGCTGCCGGGGGTCGGTGTGCTCCGCCAGACAGAAGACCCCCGGCCCGGGCTGCGCGCCGACGACGTACTCGACGATGCCGCCGAGTGTGCGGAGCATGTCGAGGTCGTATCTCTTCGTCAGCTCGTCGACGTGGCCGCGGTGCTCGTAGCCGAGGAGGCCCCGCTTCGCGACGGTCATGCCGGTCGCGTTGGCCACCACGGCCTGCTCGAAGCTCACCTTCGAGCCGTCGGCGAAGCTGGTGACCATCGACGGCGTCTGCCCCCACTTCTCGGCGAACGCCTGCTGCGTCGCCGGCGTCCGATAGGGATCCTGCAGTCCCTTGATGTTGCCCATCACCCGCGGAACGAGGCCAAGTCCCTTCACGAACCGGTACAGATTGATCTCGACGCCCGGCTGATCGCCGTCACAGGCGGTGAGGATCACGCCGTGCTTCTTCGCATGCACCTGCAGGATGGGGCCCAGCGTGGCGTCGAGCTCGGCGTTCATGAGGATCACGTGCTTGCCGTGGGCGAACGCTTCGAGCGCCGCGCGCGCGCCGAGCTCCACCGCGCCCGTGACGTCGACGAGCACGTCGATCTGCGGCGAGCGGCACAGCAGCCTCTCGTCGCCGGCGACGGCCGGGCGCCCGAGCCGGAGGGCGTGCTCGAGCGCCCGCGGCGAGTCGGCCACCACGGGATCGAGCGCCTCGTTCGCGTACCTGTAGCAGTCGATCGCACGCGGCACGTGGCGGCCGTAGATGGCGGCAAGACGGATGCCCGTCGAGTAGTTGAGGATCTGGTTGGCGATCCCGCGCGCCATGAATCCGGCGCCCAGCATCCCCACGCGAATCGGCCGGCCTTCGGCTTCACGAGCAGCCAGCGCCGTGTCGACGACGATCATGGCTTGACTCCGGCTTCGACGTCGTCGAGGAGGGGCCAGCACCGATCCTTGTCCGACAGGTCGGTCACCGGCAGCGGCCACCGGATCCCCAGCCGCGGATCGTCCCAGCGCAGCCCGCCCTCGGCGGCCGGCGCATAGAACGCCCCCACCTGGTACGTCGTCTCGGTGTCGTCCTCGAGCACCTGGTAACCGTGTGCGAAGCGTTCGGGCACGTAGAGACCGCGCCGATTGCCGGCCGTCAGCTCGACGGCGACGTGCCGCAGGTACGTCGGCGACTCCGGCCTCAGATCGACGATGACGTCGGCGATTGCGCCACGGCTGCAGCGGACGAACTTCGTCTCGGCATGAGGCGGGTGCTGGAAGTGCAGCCCGCGGACGGTCCCCTTCCGGTAGTTGAACGAGATGTTCGCCTGGGCGATGAGCGGTTTCAGGCCGTGCGCCTCGAACTCGCGCTGGCAGAAGGCGCGGGCGAAGAAGCCGCGATCGTCGCCGCGCGGCTCGAGGTCGACGATGAAGGCGCCCTTCAGGCTGGTCTCGATGAAGATCATGAGGGTTACGCGGCCGCCGGCTGCGTCCGCATGAAGAAGTTCTCGTCCATCTGCCCCGTGTCGAGCAGGTGATGGAGCTGTCTCAGCCGCGTGAACCCGCGGAAGTTGAACGTCTCGGACGTCATCGCAATCCGCTCGAAGATCTCGCGCAGCTCCGCGGCGCCGCCGGCCGCCGTCCGGCGGCACCTGAACGCGGGGACCATCCGGGCGATCTTGTCGAAGGAGACGCGGTAGCTCCGGCCGTCGGCGGCCGGCGTGCCGAAGGCGGTCCTCGTGCCGGGGAAGACCGCGGCGACGATCGCGGCCAGCTCGCGCACGCGGTAATTCTCCTCGTTGCACCCGACGTTGAAGATCTGGTTGTGCACGGCGTCGCGCGGCGCCTCGAGCACGCACGCGAACGCCTCGGCGATGTCGAGCGCGTGCACGAGCGGCCGCCACGGCGTGCCGTCGCTCACCATCACGATCTGCCCCGTCGTCCACGCAAGGCCGGCGAACTGGTTGAGCACGATGTCGAAGCGCATGCGCGGCGAGGCGCCGTGCGCGGTGGCGTTCCGCAGGCACGTCGGCGAGAACCAGTCGTCTGCCAGGAGACCGAGCACGGCCTCCGTGCGGAGCTTGCACTCGGCATACGCCGTGAGGGGCTCGGTGGGCGACTCCTCGGTCTTCCAGTCCGGTCCCCCGGCACCGTAGACGCTGCAGGACGAGCTGTAGACGAAGCGCCTCACTCCGGCCGCCCTGGCATGGCGCGCCAGGCTGCCGGAGCCGTCGCCGTTGATGGCATAGGTCACCTGCGGGCGATTCTGGCCGATCGGATCGTTCGACAACTCCGCAAGGTGCACGACGGCATCGAAGCCCCGGAGATCCGCCACGGTGATGTGCCGGACGTCTTTCGTGATGGTGGGGATGGGCGGGTCGGGAAGCCGGTAGAAGAGTCCATCGCGATAGTACCCGGAATCGAGCCCGATCACGTCGTGCCCGCGCGCGAGGAGATGCGGCCCCATCAGCGCGCCAAGATAGCCGTCGATTCCGGTCAGCAGGATGCGCATCGTCTGGTCTCTGGTCTCTGGTCTCTCGTCTCTGGTCTCTGGTCCAGGTCACTTCGCCATGGCCATCGGTTCGTCGGCCCACGTCTTCCAGGGGGCGCGGCCCGACGCCCACAGCTCTTCGAGCATGGTCTTTTCCTTCAGCGTGTCCATGCACGACCAGAAGCCGTAGTGGCGGTATCCGATGAGCTGGCGGTCGTGCGCCAGCCGCTCGATCGGCTCCCGTTCCAGCACCGTGTCGTCGGAGTCGATGTAGTCGAGCGCCTTGGCGTTGAGGACGAAGAAGCCGCCGTTGATCCACCCCTCGCTTTCCTCCGGCTTCTCCGCGAACGTCGTCACCTGGTCGCCGTCGAAGCCGACGCGGCCGAAACGAGCCGGTGGCTTCACGGTGGTGACAGTCGCCAGCTTGCCGTGAGCCTTGTGGAAGTCCACGAGATCGGTGATGTCGATGTCGGCGACGCCGTCGCCGTAGGTGAGCAGGAACGTCTCGTCCTTGCCGAGCCACCGGCGCAGCCGCCGCACGCGCCCGCCGGTCATCGTGTTCAGTCCCGTGTCCACGAGGTGCACGCGCCAGTCGGGCTGGAGGCCGTCGGAGATCGTCTGACGCCCCGTCTTCAGGTCCACGGTGAGGTCGTTGTTGAGCGCGTAGTAGTTCAGGAAGTACTCCTTGACGTACTGCGCCTTGTAGCCGAGGGCGATGATGAACTCGTCCACGCCATGCGCCGCGTAGATGTTCATGATGTGCCAGAGGATCGGCCGGTTGCCGATCTCGACCATCGGCTTCGGCCTGTGCACGGTCTCCTCTGACAGCCGCGATCCGAATCCTCCGGCCAGGATGACGGCTTTCATGGCTGTGCGGCTCCCGAAGGAAGCAGGGATCGCGCGGCGACGCGGGCAACAGACGCTCGATTCCAGGCGAGGCGCGCGTCGCGCGGCGCGTCGGGGCGCACCTCCGACGCGGCCCCGTGGCGAAGGAGGTGGGGCTCGTAGAAGGCGCGATCGAACGTCTGCCAGCGGTGCGCGCCGAACGGCATCCGGCGGCCAATCCGCTCGAAGCACGCGCGCGGCTCGGCTTCGAACGCGAAGCGCATGGCGACGTCCACCGGCGCAATCCTGAACGCCGGGTCGTACTGCGTGGCGTACTCCGCCCAGAAGCGGTCCTCGTGCACGTCGCCGTGCACGGCCCACTTCACGTGCCACCTGACGTCGTTGAACCACCCGAGGCGCTTGACATGCTTGCGCGGCCAGTTGACGGCGCGCGCCAGCGGTCCGCTCCGCTCGCAGTAGCGGCGCCAGTACTCGTCGGGATCGACGAAGTACGCCTTCGAGCGAAGCACGCGGAGAAAGCTGCGGACGCGCCGCAGCGAGAAGCCGCCGTTGCCCACCTTCTGCGCCGTGATGTGCGGCGTGTCGGGCGAGCGCAGCCACGGCGCACCGATGAAATCGTAGCCTGCGCCGCACCACTCGAGGAGCTCGTCGGCGAACACGAGCGCGTCGAGGTGATAGATCAGGATGTACTCGTAGTCGAGAAACGCCCGGTAGAACGCCTCCGACAGGAGCAGCCGGCCGTGCGCCTGCGCGCTGCCGAAGAACCGCGGCGCAAACCGCTTCGGGATGAAGCCCGGGTAAATGGCGGGATGATCGTCCGGGATGAGGACGTACTGGTCGTAACGGCTCAGGTAGTGACGAACGTGGCGGAACGCGATCTCTTCGTCGGCCGTGTAGCGCGTTTTGGTGGACAGGGTTACGACGACCGCGGCCGTCGTCCGCGGCGGCACGGACGGGCTCACCATGACGGGACGCTGCTGTGCAATACAGGTGCCCGCGCACGGCACGGCGTTCTTCGCCCTCTTCGTGCCTCTTTGGGGCAAGGCCGTGCCCATGCCGCCGCCCCTGGGAAATCCGTTTCACACTTGCAGGTGCCTCTGCACGTCGCGGTCGCGACGGACACGCCAGATCTTCGCGTCGAGGTCGTAGTGCTGCAGCGCGAAGCCGACAATCGCCGCCGCGAAGAGCTGCTCGCCGAGCCCGAGCGCAGCCGGGTCCAGGTCGCTCCGCCGGCCCAGGATCCAGTGGAAGGCGACCGGCGGCCCGGCGGCCGTGCCGGCGGGTGCCGTCGCGATCACGGCGTCCGCCGGTGCGCGTCGTACCGCAGGCGCAGCGTCTTCACGGGGTTGGCGTTCTCGGTCGGCTTGATGTCCTTGTCGGTGACGCTGATGTACATCGCGTACCGGCCGTTGTTGAACGAGTCGCCGTTCGCGTCGCCCTTCTCCGCACGCAGGAGGTAGGCCACGTGCGAGGTCTTGCCGTCGCACGGCGCGTCGACCTTCGGCTCGCTGTCGCACGTGCAGCGGCTGTCGCCTCCCTTTGCGTCGGCCGCCTCCATGGCCGCCATCACGCGGTCCGTCAGCGTGCCGCCGGCGGCCGTGAACGCGGCGACGGCCGCCTCGACGACCTCGTCGCTCCTCAGGATGTTGCCCTGAATCGAGTAGTGAATCCGCATGCCGGGCACCTGCCCCTGCCGGTCGAGCGACACCTTGCCGTTCTTCGGGCCCGAGAACCCCGCCGCGCGTCCCTGCATATCCACGATGCCGAACTGCCGGACGTCGATGGCCGGATCCTGCTGGAGCATCGCGATGATCTCAGCCGGCGGCGTACCCTTCCGCAGCTCCGCGAAAATCAGCTTCTGGTTGGCCCGCGTGCGATCGACGCCGGCCTGCGCGGCCGCGACGCCGGCGCCCGGCACGACGATCGCCTGGATGTCGCGGAGATCTGCCGCCGGAAACGTCTCGAGGCGCTGCTGCGGCACGCACGTCGCCGACGACACGACGAGCGTGCCCGTCTCGCGATCGAGCGCGATGACCGACCAGGTGGCAGACGCGGTGCTCGCACAGCCGAGCACTCCGAGCACGCACACGACGACGCGGGTGTTCACGGCCATGAGCATCCTCGCAAGAGGGGCGGCGCCGGGCCGGCCCCGGGTTACGTGCGATGGTCGTCCGACTGCCAGTCGCGGACCGCCTGCTTGATCTGCGTGCCGGTCAGGCTTTCCACGATGGCCCTCCGCGCGAGCGGGGGAATCTCCGGATCCGGCGCGAACCGCAGGCCGATGAGCTGCTGCGTCGAGAGCCGCTCGAAGTCCGCTTCGCACCCGAGCCGCGCCATCCGCACGCGCATCTCGAGACGGATGAGGCGATCCTGCAGCCGCAGGATGTAGATCCGGCTGATCGCGACGAGGAGCATCACCGCGATCGTGAGGACGAGCAGGCCAATCGCGAGAGGACCAGGCCGCTGCAGCGCCTCGACGATGAAGAAGCCGCACGCGACGATGGAGAGCGCCGCCGCCCACAGCGCCAGGGCCGGCCGGTGGGTATGGCTCGCGTAGCTCTGCGCAGGTCGATCGGCCATGGCTTATGATCCGCAATCCGCGATCCGCAATCCGCGATCCGCGACAGGCACTCCGCGATTCGCGATGCGCAACATGCTAATTATCCCCATCGAGAATGCCGCCGAGTCCGCCCAGGATGGAGCCTTCGCCCTTGCGGCTCCCGCCTGCGGCCGGCGCGGCCTTGTAGATCCGATCGGCCATGCGACTGAGCGGCAGCGACTGGAGCCACACGCGTCCGGGTCCGGTCAGGGCGGCATAGAAGAGCCCTTCCCCGCCGAAGAGGGCGGTCTTGATCTTGCCGACGAACTGGATGTCGTAGGACACCGATGGCTGCAGCGCGACGAGGCAGCCGGTATCGACGCGAAGCGTCTGCCCCGCGTGCAGGTCGAGCGGGTGCACCGTGCCGCCCGCGTGCACGAAGCACAGGCCGTCGCCTTCGAGGCGCTGCATGATGAAGCCCTCGCCGCCGAAGAGGCCGACGCCGATCTTCCGCTGGAAGGCGATGCCGATCGACACGCCGCGCGCGGCGCACAGGAACGCATCCTTCTGGCAGATCAACTGCCCGCCGAGCTGCTTCAGATCCATGGCGAGGATCTTGCCGGGGTACGGCGCCGCAAACGCGACCTGCTGCTTTCCGGCGCCGGCGTTGCTGAACACCGTCATGAAGAGCGACTCGCCGGTCAGCAGCCGCTTGCCGGCTCCGAGCAGCGCGCCGACGACGCCGGCGCCGCGCTGCTGGCTGCCGTCGCCGAAGACGGTTTCCATGTTGATGCCGGGCGTCATGTACATCATCGACCCGGCTTCCGCGACCGCGCTTTCCCCAGGATCGAGCTCCACCTCGACAAACTGCATCTCGCTGCCGACGATGCGGAAATCGATCTCGTGCGCGCGTCGTCCCGGATCGAGCGGCGGCGGCACCGGGGCGGCGCCCCCGGCACCGCCGACGAGAAACGCGGCGAGCGGCGACACCTGCTTGAGCGGCGTCCAGTTGCTCATGCCCGAGGTGAACACCAGCGTGTTGCCATCGATCGTCCCGTTCCTCAGATTGGTGACCACATCATCCTGCGAGACCGGGCCGACCTGATGGCCCCCGATCGCCATGAACCAGTGTGGTTGTGACATGTCGTCTCTCGTCTTGGGAGTTGGGAGTTGGGAGTGCGTTCAGCTCTGCGCGTCGATCCTGGCTGCGGTGTCGGCTTCGAGCTTCGAGACGGCAGCCGGGTCGAGACCGAGCTGGACGGCGAGCTGCGCGAGGAAGATGCGTTCGGCGCCGGAGACCGACTCGTCGGCGCGGATGATACTGAACGCCAGGACGTACAGCCTGGCGCGCTCGGCCGGGTCCGTGATGCCGGCCACGATCTCCGCAACGGGTCGCCGGTTCTGGAGCTCCCGCTCCATCAGGTGATCGGCGCCGGCGGCCCGTGCGTGCTCGGCGATCCGGGCGCGGTCCTCGTCGGTCAGCGTCCCGTCCGCCGCGGCGGCAGCAATGGCCAGGCGAATCATCCTCAGGGTGTCGGGTGCGCTCGGGGCGCCAGGCGCGTCGGGGGCGCCCGGTGCACCCGGCGCGCCAGGTGCGTCGGGGACGACGTTCGGAAGCGGCGGAACCGACGGCGCATTCGATGCGCTTTGCCCACCTGGCCCACCTGAATGCTGGAGCGTCTCGACGATGCCCCATGCGACACCTGCCACGGTGAGGAGCGTGGCCGGGTTGGAGAACAGGCCTCCGCCGCGGCCGGTCAGGTACTTCAGCGCGTTCTTCGAGCGTTTTCGCCGGCCGCCCAGGACGCCGGCCAGCACGCCGCGCACGAGGTCGTCTGTATTGAACATCAACGTTCCTCACGATCGCCTTCGCGCCCCGTCACCGGGCGCCCGACGCGGGCGCTACAACAGATCGCTCGTCCGGGGAGCCGCCAGCGCCGGCTTCTCCCGTTCCGGCGTGAAGTCTTCGCCCGGGTTGATGAACCGGTCCATCTCGACCCTGTATTGCTTGTCGTATAACTGGCGATAACGTCCATTGAGCGCCAGAAGTTCCGGATGCGTGCCGCGCTCCACGATCTGGCCCTCCTCGACGACGAGAATCTGGTCGGCGCTGCGGATCGTGGACAGGCGGTGGGCGATCACGAACGTGGTGCGGCCGCTGCGGAGCCGCCGCAGTCCGTCCTGAATCTGCTGTTCGCTCTCGCTGTCGAGGCTGGACGTCGCTTCATCGAGGATCAGGATGCGAGGGTCGGCGAGGATCGCCCGGGCAATCGAGACGCGCTGGCGCTGCCCGCCGGACAGCTTGATGCCGCGCTCCCCCACGACCGTGTCGTAGCCCTGCGGGAACTGCAGGATGAACTCCTCGCAGTGCGCCACGCGACACGCGTGCGTGATCTCCTCGAGCGTGGCGCCGGGCTTCGCATACCCGACGTTCTCGGCGATCGTGCCGTCGAAGAGAAAGTTCTCCTGCAGCACGGATGCGAGCTGCTCCCGATAGTCGCGGAGTCGCACGCCGGCGAGCTCCTCTCCGTCAATCAGGATGCGTCCCTTCCCGGGCCTGTTGAACGCCATCACGAGACCGATGAGGGTGCTCTTCCCCGACCCGCTGGATCCCACGAGCGCCGTGGTCGTGCCCGGCTCCGCCTGGAACGACACGCCGCGCAGCACCGGCTGCCCGGGGTTGTACTCGAACCAGACGTCCTGGAACTCCACGTCGCCCTCGAGCCGGCCGAGCGCCGTCCTCGACGCATCCTCGTCCGATTCGGTCCGCATGTCGAGGATTTCGCGGATCCGGTCGAGCCCGGCGAACGCCTCCGTGATCTGGGTCCCGATCGACGCGATCGACACGAGCGGCGCGGCGACGAGCCCGATGAAAATGATGTACATCACGAGCTCGCCGAGCGTCATCTCGCCGTTCAGGATCGCGCGGCCGCCGAGCGCGATCATCAGGACGCCGATGATGCCGACGATGAGGGTGCTCCCGGCGGTGGTGGCGGAGACGCCGGTCATCGACCTGGCGACGTTGCGGAAGAGGCGATGGGCGCCCCTGGTGAAGACGATCTCCTCGCGTTTCTCCGCGGTATACGACTTGACGACGCGGATGCCGCCGAGCGCCTCGGTGAGGCGGCCCGTGATTTCCGCGTGGATCTTGCCGCGCTCTCGGAAGAGCGGCCGCAGCGTCTTGAAGGCGAACGCCATGCCGCCGCCGAAGGCGGCGAGCACCAGGATGGTGATGACGGTCATCGTCCAGTTCAACCAGAAGAGCACGCCCAGGCCGAGCACCGCCGTGACGAGGCCGCCGGCCAGGCTCACGAGGCCGGTGCCGACCAGGTTCCGGATGCCCTCGGCGTCGGTCATGATCCGCGACACGAGGATGCCGGTCTGCGTCGAGTCGAAGTAGCGCACGGGCAGCCGCATCACGCGGGCCTGCACGCGTTTGCGCATGTCGGTAATCGCGCGCTGCGCCGCGACGCCGAGGATCTGCGACAGGGCGAAGGACGTGACGGCCTGGACGACCGTGGCCGCGCCCGCCACGAACGCGATGGTCGCCAGGAGCTCGGTTCGCCCCTTGCCGATGACTTCGTCGATGAGCCACTTCGACGACCAGGGCAGCACCAGGCCGGAGACGCGGCTGACGAGCATCAGGGCAAACCCGAGCGCGAGCCGGCGGCGGCTGCTCCACACGAGCTCGCGGGCCTCGCTCCAGGCGGCCGCGGTTGAAACGGGTTTCTTGTTCACGGGATCCATGCGGACTCCGAACTGTACTACGTATAATCGGGATTTGTGAGTGACACGACCACGCGCGGTATCCGCATTCAGGTCAGGGCCGCCTATCTCCCCGAGCGCAGCTCCCCGCGTGAGAGCTCGTACCTCTTCATGTACAACATCCGGATCTCGAACGTCGGAGACGAGACGGCGCAACTGCTGGCACGCGAATGGATCATCACGAACGCCGACGGCGAGGTCGAGCGCGTGAAGGGCCCCGGCGTCGTCGGCGAGCAGCCGGTGCTGCCGCCCGGCGGATCATTCGAGTACACGAGCTACTGCCCGCTCAAGACCCCCGTCGGCTCGATGCACGGCAGCTACCAGATGGTCACCGCCCAGGGTGAACAGTTCGACGCGCTGATCGCCCCCTTCACGCTGGCCGTGCCCAATTCGCTGAACTGACGATCCGCGATCCGCTTTCCGCTCTCCGAGGTAGCGGCTGCGGCTGATTCCTACTCGATGCAACCTTCACTGATCACG
>JBOGIW010000540.1:0-6319 GCA_050748045.1 Vicinamibacterales bacterium
TACTCTGACCCCGTTCTGACCCCGCGTCGCTCACATCCTGATCATCTTCCCCGGGTTCATCCGATTCTCAGGATCGAGCGCCCGCTTGATGGCCTTCATCACCTCGAGCGACTCGCCGTGCTCCTCCGGCAAGTACTCCATCTTCCCGACGCCGACGCCGTGCTCCCCCGTGCACGTGCCGCCCATCGCGAGCGCGCGATGCACCAGCCGCGAGTTGACCCGCTTCGCCTCCTCGAACTCCTCGGGCTTCGCCGGGTCGAGCACGAAGATCAGGTGGAAGTTGCCGTCGCCGACGTGGCCCACGAGCGGCGCCACGAGCGACGTGCCCTGCAGGTCGGCGCGCGTCTCGAGGATGCACTCGGCCAGCCGCGAGATCGGCACGCAGACGTCGGTCGTCCATGCCTGGCTGCCCGGCCGCAGCGCGAGCGCCGCATAGAACGCGTTGTGCCGCGCGTGCCACAGCTTCGCCCGGTCTTCCGTCGTCGTCGCCCATGTGAACGCCGTGCCGCCGTGCTCGGCGGCGATCTCCTGCACGAGCTCGGCGTGCTCGCCAACGCTCCGCGCGCTCGTGCCGTGAAACTCGAAGAAGAGCGTCGGCAGCACGGGGTACTCGAGCTTCGAGTACCGGTTCACGGCGTCGAGCTGCGCTTCGTCCAGCAGCTCGATGCGCGCCACCGGGATGCCGAGCTGAATCGTCGTGATGACCGTCCGCACGGCCCCTTCCATCGAGGGGAACGGGCACACCGCGGCGGAGATGCCGTCGGGGAACCCGTGGAGCCGGAGCGTGACCTCGGTAATCACGCCGAGCGTGCCTTCCGATCCGACGAAGAGGCGCGTGAGGTCGTACCCGGACGACGACTTGCGGGCCCGCCCGCCCGTGCGGATCACGCGGCCGTCCGCCAGCACGACCGTCAGCCCCAGCACGTTCTCGCGCATCGTGCCATACCGAACGGCCGCCGTGCCCGACGCGCCGGTCGCGGCCATGCCGCCAATCGTCGCGTCCGCGCCGGGATCGACCCAGAAGTGCAGCCCGGTATTGGCGAGCGCCTTGTTCAACTGCCGATGCGTCACGCCCGCTTCCACCGTCGCGTCGAGATCCTCGGCGCTGACGCGCAGCACGCGGTTCATCCGCGACATGTCGATCGACACGCCGCCCGAGAGCGCGTTGACGTGGCCCTCGAGCGACGAGCCCGCGCCGAACGGCACGATGGGCGCGCCAAACCTGGCGGCCGTCCGCACGATCGCGCCGACCTCGTCCGTGCTGGTCGGAAAGACGACGACGTCGGGCTCCCCCGCCGGGTGCCACGACTCGCCGTGGCTGTGATGCTCGCGCTCGGTGGGGTTCGTGCTGGACCGATCGCCGAGGAGGGAGCGGAGGGCGGCTGCGAGCTGCTCGCGGGCCGAGGCGTCGGCGAGTGACCCCATGGGAGGAGTATCGTCCGACGCCTCGCCGCCTTCAAGTCCGCACTCCGCAATCCGCAATCCGCTCTCGGCTCCCGGGAGCCGCGGTCCGCGATCCGCTCCCCGCAATCCGCTCTCCGCGACGGGCTACATCCGCAGCTCGTTCAGCGGCACGTCCCAGTGCGCGTCGAGGATCTCGAAGCGGCGCTGCTCCTCCTTGCGAAACGTCGCCTGGTCTGGATAGAGCTGCTTCGTGATCTCCTCCTCGCCCGAGGGGCCGACGAAGGCCTCCACGCTGCGAAAGCGGATCTCGACGGCGAACGTCCAGTCGGCGCGGCCGTCGCCGTGGTACGTCGGCACGAACACCTTCACGCCCACGATGCGCCCGCGCTTCTGCCCTTCCATCAGCACGGGCCAGTGGTTGCGCCGGAACAGATCCTCGAACTCCGCCTGAAAGCCCCACTTCACGCGGTAGAAGTACCACACGGTCTTCTCCGCCGACACGGAGGCCCTCGGGGCCTGGGCCTCGAGGCGCGCGCCCGCGGCGATGCCGAACAGGCTGAGGGCACGAAGCAGGAATCGTCGAGTCATGGCCCGAAGTATATTCAAAGGGAACAGAATCACGAATCGATATGGTTTCTCCATTCACACGCAAAACGGTGGCGTTCCTGCGGGCTTTGAAGCGCAACAACGATCGCGACTGGTTCAAGGCGCGCAAAGGCGACTACGAGGCGCACGTGCGGGCGCCGATGGTGGCGCTTCTGGGGCGTCTCGCGGATGACTTCCGCGCCTTCGCGCCGGAGCTCGTCGCCGACCCGAAGGTCTCGCTGTACCGCATCTACCGTGACACCCGTTTCAGCGAGGACAAGACGCCGCTCAAGACCCACGCGGCGGCGCACTTTCCCCACCGGGCGCTCAGGAAAGGGGGCGCGGGCCTGTACCTCGAGATCGCGCCGCAATGGGTGTGGATCGGCGGCGGCATCTACATGCCGGAGACGCAGACGCTCGCCTCCATCCGCACGCACGTGGACGCGCACCACCGGACGCTGCGGAAGATCGTCGAGTCGAAGGCGTTCATCGCCGCGGCCGGGAAGCTCCACGGGGAACAGTTGACCCGCGTGCCGCGCGGCTACCCGAAGGACCACCCGGCGGCGCACTACCTGCGCTTCCGCCAGTTCCTGGCGGGACGCGAGTATCCGGCTGACTTCGCGTCCGACGCACGCTTTTACCCGCAAGTGCTCGCCGTGTTTCGACACGTCGCGCCGATGGTCCGATTTCTCAACACCCCGCTTCTTGCGCGCCCCGTCGATCCGTTGCTGTAGAATCTATCCATTCCCCGACACGGATCCCGGTTCACCGTCAACAGGAGCAGAGGCATGCGAACGCTGTGGCTTGTCACCGCGCTGGTGGCTGTGCTGGCCAGTCCCGCGCTGGCGCAGAACGACATCAAGGTGCTCGCAACCAACAAGACCTCCACGCTTGAAAAGGAAATGAACGAGGCTGCGGAGGCCGGGTATCGCTTCGCGACGGTCATGGGTGGCAACACGTCCTTCGGCGGTTCCGAAGCGGTCGTGATCATGACGCGCCTCGATGACGCGAAGCCGGCCTGGGCCTACAGGCTGCTCGCCACGAACAAGACCGGCACGATGCAGAAGGAGCTCCAGGAAGCGGGCGACGCCGGCTACGAGTACAGGGGCCAGACGACGTTCAAGAGCACCTTCGGAGGCAAGGAAGTCGTCGTGCTCCTCGAGCGTGACACGTCCGTGGAGAGGCCGGAGAAATACGAATACAAGCTGCTCGCCACGAAGAAGACGTCAACGATGCAGAAGGAGCTCGCGGAGGCAGGCGCGGCCGGCTATCAGTTCGTCGGCATGACGGTATCCGACACGCTCATGGGCGGTTCGGAGGTCGTGTGCATCCTTCGGCGCAAGCCGACTACGTGATGCGCGTCGGGCTGTCGGCCTGCGCCGCGATATTCACGCTCGTTGCCGTATCGGCGCAGCCGCCGGCGTGGACCACATGGTCGGCGACCCAGGCGACAACCGTCGGCACATCGACGATCGCGCGAGGTCGCATCGCCGGCGGCCGACGCATCCTCAATACCGAGCGCGCACGCAGCTACAAGCTCATGGCGACGTGGATGACACCCGAGGTCGTTCAGGCCAGCGCTCGTCTCCTGCAGCTCCGCAGCCGCTTGACCGATGGTCAGACTCTGGAGGTCCTGAACGAGGCGCAGGGTGCAGGCGATACGGTGATCGTGATCGACCTGGATCCCGATGAGGGTTCCGGCGTCATCCCGCTCGAATGGGAAGCATTCCTTCAACCAGGGCATGGACCCGATCGCGCCGTGCCAGGTCAGAAGGCACCGGCGCTGCGCGACGTCAAAGCGCTGGCCGGTGTTGCACCTCGCAACTACGACTACGATCGGTTTTGGATGATCTTCCCCCTGACCGCCGCCGATGGCCAGCCCCTCTTTCGCGACACCGACGCCGAGGCCGAGCTCGCCGTGCGTATTTACGACCGTGAAGGACGGGTCACGTGGCCGATCCCCCCGTCGATCCGTGCGCGTGGGCGGGCGCCTTCAGAACGGTAAACGACTGAGAAGACGTGTCGTATAGGCAGACAGCCGATGCGCACCGCCGTTCTCGCCCTCGCCGTCGTGCTCTCAGGCGCGTCCGTGTCGGCGCAGGCGCCGGCGAGCCTCACGGTCCAGGTGGTCGATCCGTCCGGCGCCGGCATCCCGCATGCCATCGTCGTCGTCAAGAATGAGGCGCGCGCCTTCGACGTCACCGCCGATGCGGCCGGAGCCGCGACAGTGGCCCTCCCGGCGGGGTCGTACCAACTCATCGCCAGCGCCGACGGGTTCGACACGCGGACCGAGACCGTGCGCGCCACCGCGGGCCGCGCGAGACGCGTGGAGATCGAGCTGCCCCTGTCGAGAGTCCTCGAAACGCTCACCGTGACGCCGGAGCAGGCGACCGCGGCCGAAACGACGATCGGCTCCGAGGAGATCGAGGCGCTCGCCGACGACCCCGATGCCCTCGAGGACTTCATCCGCGACGTCGGCGGCCCCGATGCGACGGTCAGCGTCGACGGCTTTCGCGGCGGGCGCGTGCCGCCCAAGGAGCAGGTCGCACAGCTCATCGTCACGACCGACCCGTACTCCGCGCAGTTTCACGAGGTCGGATCCTCGCGGGTTGACGTGATCACGAAGCCGGGGTTCGGCAACTGGGAGGGGCGCACGAACCTGAACTTCAGCAGCGACGCGCTCAGCGCGCGCAATCCTTTCGCCACCGAGAAGCTCCCGTTCCACAACGTCAGCGGACGATTCTCGGCGTCGGGCCCGGTGAAGCGGCTGCGCACGTCGGTCGCCCTCGACGCCGACATACGCCGGCGCAACGAGACCCAGCCGCTCGTCGCCCTCACGCCGGAGGGACTGGTCCGGAGCGAGGTGGATCAACGCGACGAGCGGCACAGCCTTCAGCTCCGCACGACGCACTCGATTGGCAAGGAAGGCATCCTGCGCGTCCGCACCGAATGGGACCGCTCCGAGCGCGTGGGCGCCGGCCTGAGCGACGTCGATCTCCCGGAACGCGCTCTCGCCAGCCGAGACCACGAGCTGACGCTGCGCGCAAGCCTCATCAACCCCCTTCCACAGCGTGTGCGGCAGGAGCTTCGGTTCAGCGTCGACTGGGAGAGCGCCCGCCAGTCGCCTGCGACGGAGGCGATTGCCATCGACGTGCTCGGCGCGTTTCGATCGGGCGGCGCCCAGTCCACGGGATCGGTGACCCGCCGCAACGTGGAAGGCGTCGCCGAATGGCTGTTCCCCGCCAGGGGGCGCCACACGCTGCGCACCGGGCTCCTCGTCGAGCAGACCCGGCACGAGAGCTCGAACGTGCGGAACTATCTCGGCACCTTCGTCTTCGCGGGGCTCGACGCCTGGCTCGCGCGCCGGCCCATCACCTTCACCCAGCGCATCGGCTCGACCGACATCCGCTTCAGCGACACGCGCACGGGGGTGTTCGTGCAGGACGACATCCGCCTGACGCAGACGCTCTCGATGGGCCTCGGCCTGCGCCAGGAGCTTCAGCCGTCGATCGACGATCTCGTCAACGTCGCGCCCCGCGTCTCGCTCGCGTGGACCACGAAGGCCCGCACGGTGCTGCGCTTCGGCGTCGGCGCCTTCTACGACTGGCATGACACGTCGCTCATCGAGGAGGCGCAGCGCCTCGAAGGCAACCGGTCGTTCGAGCTGGTGGTCCGCAATCCCGGGTATCCCGATCCGCTCGTGGGCGGGACCTCGCAGGCGCCGCTGCCGCCAACGCGCCTCGTCACCGCGGGCGATCTCGGCGTGGCACGCGTCTGGCGCGCCTCGACGACCTTCGAGCGGCGCTTCGGACGCGCAGTGAACCTCCGCAGCACGGTGTCGCGGCAGGTCGGTCGCGCGGAGCCGCGATCGCGGAACGTCAATGCGCCGGTGAACGGCGTGAGGCCCGACTCCTCGAGCGGCAACGTGCTGCTGCTCGGATCGACGGGCCGCTCCGAGCGCACGGCCGCCGAGACCAACCTCACCCTGAACGGCCTGTGGCAGCGCCGGCTCTTCGGCCACATCAACTACACGTTCGGCGAGGTGCTGAACGACGCCGACGGCGCGCTGAGCCTGCCCGCCAACAACCTGCACCCGGAGCGTGAATGGGGTCCGGCCCGGCAGGACATCCGGCATCGCGGCTTCGCCGGCATCTCGTTCCGCATCCCCACCTCGTTCAGCATGGGGTTCACGACGCGCTGGCAGAGCGCCTCGCCGTACAACATCACGACCGGCGAGGACACGAACGGCGATACGGTCACGAACGACCGTCCCGCCGGCATCAGCCGGAATGCCGCGCGCGGCCAGGGGTTCTGGACGACGGATCTGCAC
>JBOGIW010000541.1:0-26911 GCA_050748045.1 Vicinamibacterales bacterium
TTTGAAAGCGCGGACGGCGGCCGCCGCGTCGTGCCGCTGGATCGCGAGGCGCCCGAGGCTCGACTGCGCGCGGCCGTCGAACGGATCGATCGCGACGACGCGCTCCCAGGCCGTGGCCGCCCGCGCCGCGTCGTCGGCGGACGCCAGCAGCGCCGCCAGCTTGCGCGCGGCCTCGACGTTGGTGTGATCCACCTTCACCACCGCCTCGAGGGCCTGGATGAGACGCGGCGTGTCGTGCGTCTCCTCGGCGATCCCCGCAATGAGGGACTGCGGGCTCTCGGGTCCCGTGGCCGACGGCACGAGGCTCGCCGCGCGCTCGAGCGCCCGAATCGCGCCGGCGGTGTCGCCGTCACGGTGCAGCGCCTGCCCGAGCATGAGATGCAGGGGGTAGCTCTCGGGGTTCGCGTTCGCAAAGGCCTTGAGCTCGCCGGTCGTGGCCCCCTGGGCCGGCAGCTCCGGCTGCCGGAGGGCCCGCCGCAGCCGGCCGAAGCCGCGATCCAGGTACTGATCGAAGCTCGCCTGAAGCTGCTCGATCGTGATCCCGTACGCCTCCTTGATGGCGGCCTCGTTCTCCAGCCCCTGGCCGTAGGCGCGCAGCAGCCGCCGCAGGGCGGGCTCGCCGTGCGCGCCGACGAGGTGATCGACGAGGAGCGAGGCCTGGTAATAAGCGAGCGAGATCCTGCGCGGATCGCTGAAGCCCGAGTTCAGATCCGCGACCGTCAGGATGTTCCCCTGCTCGAGCGCCAGCGCGAAGGTCATCTCCATCTCGCGGCCCCACTCGGGCCGCGCCCGCGCTTCCTCGTAGACCGAGATGCCTTCGGTGAGCCAGCGGGGCACGCGGTTGTTCGACATCTGCAGCGTGATGACGTGCGCCATCTCGTGCCAGAGCGTCGCACCCCAGTTGAAGGTGCCGGGCGGCCGCGCCTTCGGCGAGTCCATGGTGACCACGCGGCCGAAGCAGGCGCCGAGCGCGCCGATCATGCCGGGCAGGCCGACGTTGCGGACGGCGAAGTCGTCGTGCCGCGGGAAGATCTCGACGAGGATTGGACCGCGCGGGCGGAACTCGTACCGTCTGGCGAGCGTCTCGAGCGCCTGGCGTGCGAGCGGCATCGCGTACTCGCGCAAGACGGGCGCCTCGGCCTTGTCGAGGCGCATCACGATCGGTCCCTCGGCGATCGTCTCGAAGGTGTCGAGCGTGTCGAGGAGCGACAGCAGGTTGTACGTGACCACGTCGAAGGGATCGGCTTTGAACGCCGCTTCGAGCGCCCGGCGCGCGCCCGGCTCGTCGCCGGTGCGCAGCAGGTGCATGCCAAGCTCGGCCCACGCCCGTGGGTTCTCCCGATCGACCACGATGGCGCGCCGCGTCAGCTCCGCCGCTTCGTCGAAGCGATAGTTGCGCGCCGCCTGCTGCCCTGCCACGCGGTACGCCTCGCCGTAGAGCGGGTTCGCCCGGAGCACCTCGCCCACCGTCGCCATGAACTCGGTGCTGCGCCCCTCGAGGAAGTTGATCGCCGCTCGGAGCGCCTTCGCCTCGAAGCTGAGCGGATTGATGGCCAGCGCCTGGTCGATCGCTGCCCGCGCGTCGGCGCGCTTGCCATCGTCGAGCGCCAGCTCGGCCATGAACAGGTGGGCCGGCTCGTAGTTGGGGTTGATGGCCAGCACGCGCTCGGCGAGGCTGCGTGCCGTCGGCGGGTTCTCGTCGGCGATCGTCCGGGCCAGGCCGAGCTGCGCCGGCACCCACTCCGGGTCGATCCTGAGTGCCGCCTGGAACGACCGGGCCGCATCCTGCTTGTTGTACTTCTCCAGGAACAGCTCGCCCCACGCCGTATTCAGCAGCACGTCGTCGGGCGCCAGCGCGCTCGCTTCCCGGAAGTAGCTGTTGGCGTCCTGAAACTCGCCAAGTGCCCGCGAGGCGATGGCCGCTCGGATGTAGTCGGCGGCGGTTTCCGGCTCATGGCCGATCAGGACGCCCTCGAGCGTCGTTGTGGCATCCTGGCGCCGCCCCAGCCGAAGCTGAAGCAGCCCGAGCTCGAGGGCCGCACCGCTGGCGGGCGCCTGTGCGGCCCTGGCCGACAGCAATTTCTCAGCGTCGGCGTAGCGGCCCCGCTGGATGTCGGCAAGCGCCCGCAGCACGATCGCCTGGGGATCGGTCGCGCCCTTCAGCAGCGCCTCGAGATCGTCGAACCTTCCGGCGTTGAGCGCACGGGCCGCGGCTTGGATTGGGGATGTGGAGGCAGTCTGGGACGACCGGATTTGGGCCTCGCTCGAGGACACCGCAACGGCCAGCAGCAACGCGCAGGTGGCCAGCAACTGTCGCAGAGACAGCGTTGCCGGGCGTCGGCCCCCTCGCCAGCCAGCGGCTTTCATGGGAGTGGCGTAAGTATACATGCCTCGACCGCAACCGGACGCCGCCGCAAAGCCCTTCCGTGCTGCAAGCCGGGTGCCGTGGATGGTCTTTCAGACGCCCTTCGGAACGGCTTGGTTCCTCTTCGTGAGAAATCCTGTGTAACACGGAAAAAGAACAGCGCAGAATCACGAACGTCTTTCCTGGCCCAGCGCACGTTCTTCGACGGCAATCCGGCGATGCAACAGGACGCCGAAGCCGACCGTGGAAAGCCCGCCCGTGACGTTGGCGCCAACCATCAGCGCGACTCCGAGTATTTCACCCATCACGCCGGCGTAGTTTGGATGCCGCATCCAGGCGTACGGGCCTCGTGTCACGAGCGGCGCTCCAGGGATCACCAGCACGCGGAAGGTCCAGCGCGCCCCCAGCAAGGCCATTGCCCAATACTTGATCGTCTTGCCGGCGGCGAAGACCGCGGCCCCGGCCACCACTCTCCATCCGGGAGCGGGACCGGCCAGCGCGCCCTCGATCCCCATCGCGACAAAGCAGAGCGGATAGGCCCATTGCATCACCGGATACACATCGTCGTGCGGCTCGGAGGCGCCGAGCGCCCGCAGGCTGCGCTCGTTGACGCGCGAGAGCCGCGCCTCGGCGAGCATCAGGACGAAGACGACGGCGATGACGATCAGGCTCACGGAGCAGGCTCTCGATCGCCGCGGGTCGCGGACCGAGCGGATCGCGGATCGCGGAGTGCGGAGTGCGGAGTGCCGATTGCGGAGTGCGGATCGCGGACCGCGGACCGCGGAGTACTCACATCGCCGGCCATGGCGATGAGGGCACGCACGGGCCTGTTCCAGACAGCGGCAACCAAAGCCGCGACGCGAACGCCGCGCGGCGAGGCGACCAGCGCGCGCAACAGCCGGTTCAACCGCCACTTCGCCGCGAACTCGCGCCGGCGGGCGGCTGCCAGCTCGGCGTACGCGGCGCGGCCGGTTGCGATCTCGCTGGCGGCGTGCTGCGCGGCAAGCTCCGCGCCCCTGATGGCGAAGTGGAGGCCGTCGCCGGTCATCGGATCGATGAACCCGGCGGCATCGCCCGCCAGCAGCAGACCGGGCAGACCGGCGGAGCGCGCCTCGACGGCGAGCGGCCCCAGCACGGTGACCGGCGAGGCCCGCCGCGCGCGCGCAAAGCGATCGCACAGGAGAGGGTCGCGCATCACGGCGCGGTCCACGAGGGTGTCCGCGTCGATGCGGTGCGCGCGGAAGGCGGAGCCGAGCTCGCGCACGACGCACACGTTGGTCAATCCGCCGGGCACCGGCGCCACGCCGACGTACCCGTCGGATCGGATGTGCATTTCGCCGCAGGTTGTCAGCCCTTCAACGCCGGCGTAGTAGGTGCCGAAGGCCCAGCGCCGCGGCCGGCTCGCGTAGCTGGCGAGACCGAGGCCAAACGCCAGGCGGGAATGACGGCCATCGGCGGCGATCACGAGCCGTGCGTGCAGGTCGTGCTCGCCGGTGCCCGCGGCGACGCGAACACCGACGAGGCGCCGGCCGTCAGGGGCCATGCGCGGCGCGCGCACCACGACATCCGCGTCGAACTCGGCTCCGGCCTGCGTGGCGGCTTCGAGGAGCGCCAGGTCGAGATCCCGCCTGGCGATCGCCGCGCCGCGTACGCCGTGCTCGTACTCGCCGACCACGCGCGTGGCGTCGGGGCCGGTGACGATCATCCCCGTGACGGAGAGCGCGTGGCGGCGGATGCTCCCGGCGATCCCCAGCCGATCGAGACGCGCGAGCGCGCCCGGATTGAGCGTATCGCCGCACAGCTTCTCGCGCGGAAACCGCGCGCGATCCACCAGCCGCACTCTCGCCCCGGCGCGCGCAAGGATGAGCGCCGCGACGCTCCCGGCCGGCCCGGCCCCCACGATCAGCACGTCGGGCTGGGGGGACATCACCGGTCACGCGGTCGTGCGACCCAGGACCAGGGCGGAATTCTTCGACCCGAACCCGAGACAGTTGCAGAGCGCCGCCTCGATGTCGGCCGCGCGCGCCCGGTGAGGCAGGAAGTCCATGTCACAGGCGGGATCGGGCCTGTCGAGATTGATCGTCGGCGGCAGCAGGCCGCGTGTCATGCCGAGCGCCGTCGCGACGACCCCGGCCGCGCCGCTGGCGCCCTGCGGGTGCCCGATC
Source organism: Vicinamibacterales bacterium (assembly GCA_050748045.1). Taxonomy (GTDB): domain Bacteria; phylum Acidobacteriota; class Vicinamibacteria; order Vicinamibacterales; family UBA2999; genus CAVYVZ01. Next base: position 4,531 of record JBOGIW010000541.1, read on the forward strand.
ATCGACTTGGTCGAGGAGCCGGGCACGGCGTCGGCGCGCCGGCCGAACACCCGGCGGACGCAGCGCGACTCGATCGCGTCGTTCAGGAGGGTCGACGTGCCGTGGTAATTGACGTAGCCGATCTCCTCGACGCGGCGCCCCGCCTTGTCGAGCGCCGCGTGCATGCAGCGCACGATCTCGTCGCCGTCGGGATCCATCTGCACGCGGTGGTAGGCGTCGCAGGTGGACCCGTAGCCTTCGATGACGGCGTACGGGCGCACGCCGCGCGCCCGCGCGCGCTCCTCGCGCTCGAGCGCCAGCATGTAGGCCCCTTCGCCGAGGACGAAGCCGTCGCGGTCGCGATCGAACGGCCGCGAGGCCTCGCCGGGACGATCGTTGAAATGCGTCGAGACCGCGCGCATGCGCGAGAAGCCGAAGATCATGCTGGCCACCACGCAGCCGTCGGCGCCGCCGGAGAGCAGCACGTCGTACTCGCCCGCGCGAATCAGCGAGGCGGCATAGCCGATGGCGTCGGTGGAGCTGGTGCAGCCGCAGGACAGCACGTGGCTGATGCCCCGCAGGCCCAGCGAGATCGAGATTTCGCTCGACACCATGCCGCAGATCCCGACGGCGATGGCGTACGGCGTGACGTGGCGGCCGCCCGTGGTGAAGAAGTCCTCGTATTGCCGCTCGCCGATGTCGATGCCGCCGCCGCCGCTGCCGATGAGCACGCCCGCGTTGGGCTCGCCGGCGCGCAGGCCCGCGTCGCGCCAGGCCTCGCGCGCGGCGATGACGCCGAAGAGCGCCGTGCGCGAGTAGCGCTTCGGGTCGGCCCGGCCGTCGCGCTCGCCGTCGCCCTCGAGTGACGGCGCGTCCCCCATCGACACCGGCGGCACCCACGCCGCCACGCGGCAGGGATAGCCCGACACGTCGAACTGCGTGATGGCCCGCGTGCCGGTCACGCCCCGGCTCACGTGCTCCCAGAAACGGTCGCGGCCGGCACCGAACGGCGACACGACCCCGATGCCGCTGATGACCACGCGCGGGTGACGACCGCTGCCGGTTCCGGCGGACATGGCGTCACTATAATACCGGCCCATGCAGCCATCCGAGGGCGCCCCGCGGCGCGGGGCAGGCATCGTCGCGTGGGGCGGGACCGCGCTCTTCGTCGCGTCGCTGGGCTATTTCTTCTTCAGCTACGTCGCGCGGTTCGAACAGCCCGCCCCGGAGACGGCGCGCGGCGCCGCCATCGCCGTCAACGTCGCGCTCTTCACCCTCTTCGCCCTGCACCATAGCGTCTTCGCGCGCGAGCGCGTTCGCGCGGCCGTCGCGCGCGCCGTACCGCGACGGCTGGAGCGCGCCGTTTACGTGTGGGTCGCGAGCGCGCTCTTCATCGCGGTGTGCGCCCTGTGGCAGCCGGTCGCCGGCCTGGCCTGGGAGGCCACGGGGCCGCTCCGCTGGCTGCTCATCGCCGTGCAGGGGATGGGCATCCTGCTGGTGCTGTCGAGCGCCGCCGTCATCGACGTCCTCGAGCTGTCCGGCGTCCGGCAGGCCGCGCGGCCCGGCGCGACGGCATTCAAGGCATCGGGGCCGTACGGCTGGATGCGCCACCCGATCTACACGGGCTGGATGCTCATCGTCTTCTGTGCGCCGACGATGACGATGACCCGGTTCGTGTTCGCGCTCGTCAGCAGTGTGTATCTCCTCGTGGCGATCCCGTTCGAGGAGCGCTCCCTCGCCGCGACCTCGGCGGGAGCCTACGAGCGGTACGCGCGCGCCGTGCGCTGGAGGCTGATTCCAGGCCTCTATTGACGGCGGGCGCCGGCCGGCGCCACGGGGCGAGAGCACTCACGAGCGTGCGCGATTGCGTCCGGCGGAGGTCCCTATTCGAGCTCTTCGACGTCCTGGGGGAGCCCTTCGAGCTCCTCGAGGAACACGAGCGCGCGGTGCGACGGGATCTCGAACCGCTTCCCGCACGTCTTGCACGTCACGTCGTCGTCGATGCGGATGAGATGATCCTTGACCTTGCCGAAGAGCGCCCGGTCGCGCTCGTTCGCCCCCGGCGGGATCTGCGCCTTCTTCGTGCGGCGCATCCACCGGATCGCGTAGTCGTTCGTGCGGCGGCAGCGGGGACACTGAAAGCGCGCGGGCCGCTGCTCAGGCTTCTCGGTGAAGAAATGCCGTTCATCCACGGGGATGATCTTACTCTGCGACGCCGCGATCCGCGATCCGCGATCCGCGATCCGCGGTCCGCAACCGCCATCCGCAGTCCGCGGTTCCGTTGATCCGACTGATCCGCCCTCGCGCGGCCATCCGCGATCCCGATCCGCCGTCCGGGGAGCGCGGATGGGCGGATAGCGGATCGCGGGTACTAGAATCGAGCCGTCACGCCGAAGCGGATGATGCGCGGCGCGAGGATCCTCGACGGCCGGCCGAGCTGCGGCCCGACCACTTCCGTCTGCAGCAGGACGTGATTGGCGTTCAGGAGGTTGAAGACGTCCAGGCTGCCTTCGAGCCGTGCCGTGCCGACGGCAAACCGCTTGGCGAACCGCAGGTCGACGAACTTGCTCACGGTCTCCGTCCGGTCCTCGCCGCGCGGCTGGACCCAAACGGTTTCCGCGCCCTGTGCGACGGCAGGACTGATGGTCCATCTGCGCTCGAGCGGATCGCCGTCGCGGGCCGTGTACTTGCCCGCGACGCTGATGTCATACGGAAGCTGATAGCTGCCCGACAGCGTGAACGACCATGGGATATCGGTGAACACGGCCGAATCGGATCGATTCAGCCGGAAGTTGGGATTGTTGAAGCTCGTGTTGCCGCCCGGGTTCGTCAACGTGCCGCTGTGCGAAAACCCCTGGTGGGTCTGCAGCGTCAGTCCGGCCAGCATCTGCCACCGGTTGGACATCCGCTTGTTCACGCTGAACTGCACGCCATCGTAGTCGCTTTCGAGCGCATCGGCGTTGGTGATGAGGCGATCGTTCCGCGTCAGCAGCGCCGGATCGAGGCTGTAGACGGTGATCGTCTGCGCGCCCCTCTGGGGGTCGGTGTAGGTGCGCGTGACGGCCGTGTACGCGGATTCCGGTCGAGCGCGATCGACAATCGTCAAGCCGTCACGATGCTGCCGGCGGTGATAGCTCGCGGAGAGCGCCAGGTCCCGCACCAGTTGATGATCGACGCCGATGTTGAACTCGTCGCTGTAGGGACGCCCGGCGTCGGGGTCCACCGGCGGAAACAGCGTCGCCCTGAAGCCGGTGAAACTGGAGAGATTCAGCTCACCTGGATCGACGCGCAAGTTGTTGTTCGGATCCGTCCACGGCACGCGGAACCCGTCACCGCCAAACAGGGCGTTCTGATTCGACGCCTCGGCGAGCTCGGAACCGAACTGGTTGTAGAAGCGACCGTAATAGCCCTTCAACGCCGTGCGGCCGTTTCCGAACAGGTCGTAGCTGATGCCGAAGCGTGGCGCCACGTTGGCCGAATAGCTGAACACGTCCCGCTCGGGAAAGCTGCGCTCGCCGACCCACGTGCCCGCCGGGCTGGACTGCGCGGGCAGGTACGCCTTGACGCCGTCCACACGGAGGCCGGCATTGATCGTCGCGCGGCCGACCATCCACCGGTCCTGCGCGAAGAACGACCAGGTGTCCAGGCGGTGGTCCGAGTTGATCGGCGTGTTCGACAGGTAGGCGTTCGTCGCAACGCCATTGACCGTTTCGAGGAGGATGTCGCCGTTGCGTATACGATCGTAGGCCATGCGCTCCCACGACAACTGCGTGCCCACCTTGAAGTCGTGCGAGCCCGCGCCCAGCCGATCGACGAAATAGCTGAGCGTCGCGTTGGCCTGATACCGGTGGTTCGGGTTGAGCGACTGGATCGTCGCCGCGTTGATGCGCGTGTTCCTTGCGCTGTCACGGACCGAGATGTCGCTCTCGGTCACGTCCGGCTGGTACCGTGACGGGAAGACGCCCCACATGCGTCCGAATCGCGCGTCCAGGACGGCCGCCTGCCCCAGCACCTGGTTCACCTGTGCGACGTAGTTCTGGGCAGGCTGATCCTGCAACACCGCGGCTTTGTCCTCGACGAACAGGTACGGCGCGTCGCGGCGGTGGAATCTGTACTTCAGGTTCCGATTGAACATGAACGACGCCTTGGTGCTGTCTGCCACTTGCGCGGTGGCCTTCCCCATGTAGTTCTCGATGCGATTGTCATCGATCGCCTGCGAGCCGTCCGGGTTCAGTGCGCCAATCTGGAACTGGTCGAGCCGCCACCTGCGGACGGCGCCAAAGAACCAGGCTCTGTCCCGCTTGATGGGCCCGCCAAGCGTCGAGCTCCAGTCGTACGACACGTCGATGGGGTTGCCCGCGGCGCCGGTCTCCGCGCCCGACGCGAGCCCCAGCCGCGATCGCAGCGCGCCGTCGATGTTGTCGCCCTGCAACGATTCGTTCATGAAGTAGAAGTTGTGGTCGCTCGTGAAGCGGTTGCCCCCCGACTTCGTCACCATGTTCATGAAGACGCCGCTGACATCGCTCTCGGCGGTGCCCGACGCCGTCTGCATGTTGTACTCCTCGTACATCTCGAAGCCGTAGTACTGCATGGTGGCGCCGCCGCTGCCGCCCCCCCAGTTCGTCTTCAGGCCGTCGATCGAGAACGACTTCTGGCTGTCGGCGGATCCGAACGCCTCGAGGTTGTATTGCTGCATGCCCTCGGTGCCGCCCACGTCGAGACGGCCCGTCACCACGCCGGGCACCAGGCCCGCCATCACCCAGGGGTTGCGGCCCGTCGGGATGGCTTCGTACAGCTCCTTGTCGATGTTGGTCTGCGTCGTCGTGGAGCTCACGTCCACCACGGGCGATTCGCCGCTCACGGTGACGGTCTCCTGCAGGGCGCCGACGGCGAGATCGACGTCGAGACGCGTGACCTGCGCGACGCGGATGATGATGCCTTCGCGCTTCAGCGTACTGAAGCCGGTCAGCTCGTACGTCACGTCATAGGTGCCGGGCGGGAGGGTCGGAAGCTGGTACACGCCGGCCTCGCCGCTCACGGCCGTCCGGCCGCCGCCGATGAGGGCCGCGCTCGACACGGTGATCGTGACACCGGGCAGGACGCCTCCCTGCGGGTCGCGAACGACGCCGGAGAGGGTACCGGTCTGCTGAGCAAGCGCGGGAACCGTCGCGAGGGAGAAGAGAATGAGCAGCAGCACCCGCTGGAGTCCGTGGACAGATCGCATGGAGTTCCTCCTGTCGCCGGTGGCTCGGTCGGCGTCTGGACCAGGCCGAATTGCGCCAGAATCCTACTGCCGGGCTGCTGAAGCGGCAAGAGAAAAGGGACGAAGGGATGTAGACTGACGTGTCGGGTCGTCACGGCCCGTACCACGCTGCTTGCTCATGGCCGAGCCGACGCCGCCCGCGCTTCCCTCAGAACTGCCCGTTCTGCCACTTCGCCGCACCGTCGCGTTCCCACTCACGCTGCAGCCGCTGGCGATCAACCGTCCCGTCTCGATCGAATCCGTGAACCGCGCCCTCGGCGGCGATCGCCTGGTCCTCCTGCTGCTGCAGGACACGGACGTGGAGGACCCATCGCCGACCGACCTGCGCCGCGTCGGCACGGTCGGCGTCATCCGCCAGATGGCGAAGACGAGCGGCGGCGTCAACGTCATCGTGGAAGGGGTGGCCCGCGTGCGCGCCGACGTCGTGACGCGCACCGGCACGTCGATGCGGGCGCAGATTACGCCGCTCCCCGAGAAGTACGAACGCACGATCGAGGTCGAGGCCCACGTCCGCCGCATCCAGGACCTGGTCGAGAAGGCCATGTCGCTGGCGACCGGCCTCTCCGAGGAGCTGCGCGCGATCGTGCTGAACATCGACGATCCGCTCCGCCTCGCCTACGTGCTCGCCACGCTCGTGGACCTGCCGCCCGCCGACAAGCAGGCGGTCCTCGAGGACCGCGACCTCGTCGCGAAGCTCGACCGGATCGCCGTCGCCCTCACGCGCGAAATCACGTTGCTCGAGCTCAAGGGCAAGATCGAGTCTCAGGCGCAGCAGGAGATGACCGATGCCCAGCGCCAGTACTACCTGCGGCAGCAGCTCAAGGCCATCCAGCAGGAGCTCGGCGAAGGCGAGGGAAACGAGATCGCGGACGTGCGCAAGCGGGTGGACGACGCGAAGCTTCCGGACAACGTGGCGCAGGTCGCCAACCGGGAGCTGGACCGGCTCGGGCGCATGGGTCCCCAGTCGCCCGAGTACCAGATGATCCGCACGTACATCGACTGGCTGCTCGACGTGCCCTGGCCGGTGACGACGCCCGATCGCCTCGATCCGGCCGAGGCCCGAAAGGTGCTCGACGACGACCACTATGACCTCGACAAAGTCAAGGAGCGCATCGTCGAGTACCTCGCGGTGCGGAAGCTCAAGGGAGACATGAAAGGGCCGATCCTCTGCTTCGTCGGCCCGCCGGGCGTCGGCAAGACGTCGCTCGGCCAGTCGATCGCCAGGGCCATGGCGCGCACGTTCGTCCGCATCTCGCTTGGCGGCGTGCGGGACGAAGCGGAGATCCGCGGCCATCGCCGCACCTACATCGGGTCGATTCCCGGGCGCATCGTGCAGGCGCTGAAGCAGGCCGGATCCATGAACCCGGTCTTCATGCTCGACGAGATCGACAAAGTCGCCGTGGGCTACCAGGGCGATCCGGCGGCGGCGCTGCTCGAAGTCCTGGACCCGGCTCAGAACCATGCCTTCCGCGATCACTACCTCGAGGTGGACGTCGATTTGTCGAGGGTGCTGTTCATTGCTACGGCGAACCAGCTCGGGACGGTCCACCCGGCCCTCCTCGACCGGATGGAGGTCATCGCCCTCTCCGGGTACACGGAAGAAGAGAAGGTGCACATCGCACGGAGGTACCTGCTGCCGCGCCAGATGCAGGAGCACGGACTCCCCGACGGGTCGCTCGACGTCACCGATGCGGCGCTGCGCGTCGTGATCGGCGAACATACGCGGGAAGCCGGCGTCAGGAACCTGGAGCGGCAGCTCGGCACGATTTCGCGGAAAGTGGCGGCGCGGATCGCGATGAGCGGGCCGGGCGAGGCGTCGCGGACCGTCGTGGACCGCGACAACGCGGAGGAGTTCCTGGGGCCCGCCCGGTTCAAGAAGGAGGTGGCGTTCCGCACGTCACGGCCCGGAGTGGCCACGGGCCTGGCGTGGACCGAGACCGGTGGCGACGTGCTGTTCATCGAAGCCACCTTGTTGCCAGGCGGGAATCAGAACATTATCCTGACGGGACAGCTTGGGAACGTGATGCAGGAGTCGGCCCGGGCGGCCTTGAGCCATCTGCGCGCCAACGCGGAACAGGTGGGGCTGTCGGCGGATTTCCTGGCGAAGCACGACCTGCACGTGCATGTGCCCGCCGGGGCCATCCCGAAGGACGGGCCGTCGGCCGGCGTCACGATGGCGACCGCCATCCTGTCGGCGGCACGGAATCTCCCGGTGCGCCAGGACGTGGCGATGACGGGCGAGATCACGCTGAGCGGGCTCGTCCTGCCCGTGGGCGGCATCCGTGAGAAGGCGCTTGCGGCGCGGCGGCTCGGGATTCGCACCGTCATCCTGCCGGCGCTGAACGAGCCCGACCTGCTGGAGCTGCCGGAGGAGCTGCGACGAGAGATGCGTTTCGTCCCCGTGGAGAGCCTCGAACAGGTACTCAAGGTCGCGATGACCAACGGGCAGGCCTGACCTTTGTCGAACGCGATCGTCTTCTACGTGTCCGGTCACGGCTATGGCCATGCATCGCGCGCCATCGAAGTCATCAACGCCATCCTCGCGGAACGGCCGGAAACCCGCATCGGCGTGCGCACGGCGGCGCCGCGCTGGCTCTTCGACCTCACGGTCAAGGGGCGCGTCACGTTCGGTAATCTCGAGACGGACACCGGCGTCGTGCAGGCCGACGCCCTGACCCTCGACGAAGCGGACACGATCCGCCGCGCGGCGGCCTTCCACACCGACCTCGTCACCCGCGCGGCGACGGAAACGCGCGTGCTGCGCGAGATCAACGCCGGCCTCGTCGTCGGCGACATTCCGCCGCTGGCGTTCGCCGTGGCGCACGCCGCGGGCCTTCCGTCGATGGCCATCGGCAACTTCACGTGGGACTGGATCTACGCCGACTATCCCCGGGTCCGGCTCGCGCCGTCGCTGCTGCCCGCCATCCGCGGCGCCTACGCCAAGGCGACGATGGCGCTGCGGCTGCCGATGCACGGCGGGTTCGAGAGCTTTGCGGCGATGCGGGACATCCCCTTCATCGCGCGGCACGCGACGAAGTCGCGCGACGAGGTCGTCAAGGCCCTCAGGCTGCCCGGCGACAAGCCGATCGTGCTCGTCTCGTTCGGCGGCTACGGACTGCCGTCGCTCGACAGCGACCAGCTCGCGAAGCTCAAGAAGTGCACCGTGGTGACGACCACCACCGTCCCCCTTGGGCGCAACCGCAAGGACGCGTCGGAGCGAAAGGGATCGCTCATCAGCATTCCGGAAGAAGCGGTGTACGACGCCGGCGTGCGCTACGAGGACCTCGTCGCGGCAGCCGACGCGGTCGTGACGAAGCCCGGCTACGGCATCGTGTCGGAGGCCATCGCGAACGACACGGCGATCCTGTACACCTCGCGGGGACACTTCCCGGAGTACGACGTGATCGTGCGCGAGCTGCCGCAGTACGCCCGCAGCGCCTTCATCGATCACAACGACCTGTTCGCCGGCAACTGGGAGCCCCACCTCGACAAGCTGCTCGCGCAGCCGAAGCCGAAGAAGAAGGCGGACACGAGCGGCGCGGACGTGGCGGCCGACATCCTGCTCAAGACGCTCGACACGCCGCCGAAGCGACCGAGGGGGCGCGCCAAAGCGAAGGCGTAACCTCGCGATCCGCGATCCGTGGTCCGCGATCCGGGTCAGCGATCAGCGCGGCAGGGCGAACGCCACGAGGTGATCGCCGAGCGGCAGGCCCTCTGGAATCCCATGGCCTCCGGCGGCAATGACGACATACTGCCGGCCATCGCGGCCGAGGTACGTCATCGGCGTCGCCCGCGCGCTCGTGGGCAGCGCGCCCCGCCAGAATTGCTTCCCGGTCTGCACGTCAAAGGCATGGATCGCCGCGTCGAGCGTGCCAGCGGCGAAGACGAGTCCGCCAGCCGTGACGATGGGCCCGCCGAGGGCGATTGAGCCCCAGTCGGCGGACCCCGGTCGTGTCTCCGCCCACGGCAGCCGGCCAAACGGCACCTGCCAGGCAACCTCGCCGGTCGCGGCCGTCACGGCCGCCAGCGTGCCCCACGGAGGCGGCGTGCATGGCAGGCGCGTCGCCGGGCCCAGGAGGAACCGGCGCACGACGCCGTAGGGGGTCCCCTGCTGCGGCTGATATTCGAACTCGCCGCTGAGACGGCCCATCCGCCGTTCCGAGTCCACGCGCTGGCGCGCGACGAGCCGCACCTCCGCGGCGAGATTGTTCACCGGCATGATGATCAGGTCGTGGGCCGGGTCATACGCCATGCCGCCCCAGGCTATGCCCCCGACGTTGCCCGGAATCACGAGCGATCCCTCGAGCGACGGCGGAGTAAAGAAACCGTCGGCGCGCAGCCCCTGGATGGTCTCGCGACACCAGGCGCGGTCCTCGTCGGTCGCGCCCCAGGCCTCGCCGGCTGACAGCGTCGTCCGCGCGAGCGACCGTGGTGCCGTCGGGAACGGCTGGGTCGGCGACGCGACCTCGCCGGGCACGTCGCTCTTCGGCACGGCGCGCTCCTCGACCGGGATGAGCGGCGTCCCTGTCTCGCGATCGAGGATGAACAGATGCCCCGTCTTCGACGCGACGGCGACGGCGGCAACGGTGCGGCCGCCTCTCCGCCAGTCGAACAGGATGGGCGGCGATGCGACATCGTAGTCCCAGAGGTCGTGGTGCACGGTCTGGAAGTGCCACACGCGCTCGCCGGTGTCGCCACGCAGGGCCACGAGGGCGTTGGCGAACAGGTTGTCGCCAATCCGCGCGCCGCCGTAGTAATCGTGGCTCGGGCTGCTCGTCGGCACGAACACGAGGTTGCGCGCGGGATCGGTCACGATGATCGACCAGGCGTTGGCGCCGCCCGTGCGGCTGGCGCTCGTGCCCGCCCACGTCTCGGCTCCGACCGCCGTTCGATCCTGGGGAATCGGATCCCAGCTCCACCTCACGCGTCCTGTGACGGCATCGAAGCCCCGGACCTCCCCGCTCGGATGCGGCATCGACGTGCCGTCGGCGATGGCCGAGCCGACGACAATCGTGTTGCCGATGACGGCGGGCGGCGAGGTGACCTGGTAGTCGGCGAACCCGCGAGGCGGGATGCGTAGCCCTTTCCGGAGGTCGACCGTGCCGCCGGTGCCGAAGCCGGCGATCGGCGCACCGGTCCTGGCGTCGAGGGCGATGAGACGCGCGTCGATCGTGGCCACGAAGATGCGCCGTTCGCTGCCTCGCTGCCACATGGCGACGCCGCGACTCGCGTAGTCGCCGTATCCCTTGTCGCGCGGCGACCGGGCATCGAACGCCCATCGCTGCCGGCCCGTGACCGCATCCAGGGCCATGACGCGGCCAACCGGGGTGCTCAGGTACAGCAGGCCGTCCGCGTAAAGGGGCGTCGCCTCGAAGGCGGTGGGGCGGCCATTCTTCGGCTGGTACGTGTCGCCGGTGCGAAACGTCCAGGCGACCTGGAGGGACGCCACGTTCTCGCGGCGAATCGCGTCGAGCGGCGAGAAGCGCCCGCCGCCGGCATCACGCCCGTACGCCGGCCAGTCGCCGTCCTGGGCCGCGCCTGGCAGCATGGCGCAGGCGAGCAAGGCGCACACCAGGGATCCCCACCTGCGAACACGCGTCACGGAACGCTGCCGGACGCGCCGAATTGATAGAATCCCAGCCATGATGAAACGCCGCTCTTTTCTCAAGATGGGACCGATCGCCGCGGGCGCCGCGGCGTTCCCAGAGTGTGCCTCGGCTGGACAGGCCCGTGCAACGCTGCCCCCGTCGCTCTCGGCGCTGAAGCCGATGCGCGAGGGAGTGCAGCCGATTACCGCCGGCGAACGCCGCGCGCGCATCGAGAAGGCACGAACGCTGCTGGCGGCGCACAAGCTTGACGCCCTCATGCTCACCGGCGGCACCTCGCTCGTGTACTTCAGCGGCATTCAGTGGGGCCTGAGCGAGCGGCTGTTCGCGATGGTGCTGCCGGCGAAGGGAGAGGCGTTCTACGTCTGCCCGGCCTTCGAAGAAGATCGCGCGCGGGAGCAGATTGCCAGGGGTCCCCTGGGCCAGAGCGCCGACGTGCGGACGTGGCAGGAACACGAGAGCCCCTACGGGCGTGTCGCGGAGGGGCTGAAGGACCGCCGCATCGCTTCGGGCCGGCTGGGCATGGAAGAAACCGTGCGCTTCGTGTTCAGCGACGGCGTGGCGCAGGCGGCGCCTGCCGTGACGATCGTGAGCGGCACGCCCGTCACGGCCGGCTGCCGCATGACCAAGGACAGCCACGAGCTGGCGCTGATGCGCCACGCCTCGGCGATGACGCTGAAGGCCTACGAGGCGGCGTACCGCGCGCTCCAGGAGGGCATGACGCAGACCGACTTCCAGCAGCTCGTGCAGCAGGCGCATCGGCTGCTCGGCTACAACGGGTCCGCCGGCGTGCAGGTGGGCGAGTACTCGGCGGTGCCGCACGGATCGATCACGCCGCAGGTGGTCAAGGAGGGCACGATCCTGCTCATTGACGGCGGCTGCAGCGTGGAGGGCTACGTCTCCGACCTCAGCCGGACGTTCGTCCTCGGCAAGCCGACGGACAAGATGCGGCAGGTCTTCGACATCGAGCTCCGCGCGCAGACGGCCGCGCTCGAGGCGGCGCGACCCGGCCTGCCGTGCGAGGCCGTGGACGCCGCGGCGCGCAAGGTCATCGAGGACGCCGGCTACGGCCCGGGTTACAAGTACTTCACGCACCGCGTCGGCCACGGCATGGGCATGGACGGCCACGAGTGGCCGTACCTGGTGAAGGGCAACACGCTGCCGCTCGTGCCCGGCATGACCTTCAGCGACGAGCCGGGCATCTACCTCCGCGGCGAGTTCGGCGTGCGGCTCGAGGACGACCTGGTGATTACCGAGACCGGCGCCGAGCTGTTCACGCCGCAGAGTCCGTCGCTCGAACAGCCGTTCGGCCGCGCGTCGTAGCCGCCGCCATGGACGAGCCCCGAAGGGCTTCGCCCGTCCCGTTCCCCTTGACAGAACCCTCGGCGCGGGCGCATTCTTCCGCGGGCCGCCGAAGCGCTTCGACGGCTGTGACCGGGTGGTCACCGCCGGTGGATACGATGGCCCGCAGCGCGGTCTCGTCGGGCCGCACCAGCTTTCTGCAGGAGGAGTCGGCATGTTACGAACGGTTCGGGGGACCCGCACCCTCGCCGCCGCGCTCATTCTCGCGTCCGCGACCGCCGCGTTCGCCCAGGTCGACCGCGCGACACTCACGGGCATCGTCAAGGACCCGTCCGATGCCGTCATTCCGGGGGCCACCGTGACGGTGACCAACCTCGCCACGGGCATCGCCTCGAAGGCGGCGGCGAACTCGGGCGGCACGTACCTCGTGGTGAACCTGGCGCCGGGCCAGTATCTGGTGCAGGCCGAAGCTCAGGGATTTCAGCGGTTCGAACAGACCGTCGTGCTCGAGACCGGCCAGCGCGCGCGGCTGGACCTGTCGCTGGCCGTCGGATCGCTCGGCGAGACGATCACGGTCGAAGGCATCACCCCGCTCGTGAACACCGAAACCGCGGCGATCGGCACCGTCGTGGACAGCAACGAGGTGTCGAAATTGCCGCTCGCCATCCGCAACTGGGACGATTTGCTGGCGATGGTGCCCGGCGTCCAGAGCGACCGCTATACCGAGCAGGCCGGCGGGACCTCCGCCGGCCGCACCGGCGGCGTCAGCGTCCACGGCAACCGGAGCCTCCAGAACAACTTCCTGCTCGACGGCGTGTCGAACAACAGCTTCTCCACGAACGTGCAGGAACTGACGACGCAGATTTCACGGCCGTCGGTGGACGCCATCGAGGAGTTCAAGGTCGTGACGAGCCCGTACGCCGCGGAGTACGGCTGGTCGCCGGGCGCCGCGATCATCGTCAACACGAAGTCGGGAACGAACACGCTCCGCGGCACCGCGTACGACTTCTTCCGCAACGACTCGATGGACGCGAACAACTTCTTCGCCAGGCGTGCCGGCCAGGAGAAGCCGACGAACCAGCAGAACCAGTTCGGCGGCAACCTCGGCGGCCCGCTGATGCGCAACCGGGCATTTTTCTTCGGCGACTTCGAAGCCACGCGCATCGAGCAGGGCGTGCTGCGCACGGGACGCGTCATGACGGCGAACGAACGCGCCGGCATCTTCCCGGGCGCGATTCGCGATCCGTTCACCGGGCAGCCGTTCCCGAACGCCACGATTCCGGCGGACCGGATCGACCCGGTGGCGGCGCGCATCCTGGCGCTCGTCCCGCTGCCGAATACGACCGGCGGCAACAACTTCATCCGCCAGCCGAACGTCGAGGATGAATCCGAGCGGTATCTCGGCCGCATGGACGTCCGGCTCACGGACAACGACAACCTCTTCGGCCGCTACATCTACAGCGACCGGTTCCGTTACGTGCCCGGCTTCTTCGGGGGCGTGCTGGACGGCACCTCCACCTCGGCGTGGGGCCGCAATGACCTGAAGTCACACGGCGCGGTCGTCGGCTGGACGAAGGTGCTCGGCTCGTCGCTCGTGAACGAGGCCCGGTTCTCGTATGCCAAGGGCATCAACGACGGGACGCAGGATCCGTTCGGCGAGAGCGGCATGTCCCAGATCGGCTTCCGCGGCGTCCCGGACGACCCGCGCGTCGCCGGCGGCATCGTCGGCATCGACATCGACGGCCACATCCGGCTCGGCTCGCCGAACTTCATGCCGAAGTTCCAGCACACCGATCAGTTCCAGTACCTGAACACCCTGACATGGCTCCGCGGGCGGCACCAGTGGAAGTTCGGCGCCGACGTGATGCTCCCCATGAGGAACGAGTACTTCGACGTGGCGCCGACGCGCGGCAACCTCCGCTTCCAGTCGACGTTCACGGGCAACGCGTTCGCCGATTTCCTGCTGGGCTACCCGAACCGCGCCGAGCTGACCAACGTCTTCGTCGTGAGCCAGCGGCTCTGGTCGACGTCGTTCTTCGTCCAGGACGACTGGAAGGTCAACGATTCGCTGACCCTGAACCTGGGCCTCCGGTACGACTTCACGACGCCCTCGCTCGAAGCCGACAACCGCATGGCCAACTTCGATCCGGGCGGCTCGGGCGCGCTGGTCTTCGCGTCGGACGGCTCGCTCGCCGACCGCGCCCTGGTCGATCCCGACACGAACAACGTCGCGCCGAGAATCGGGGCCATCTACAAGTTCAGCGACCGCACGATTCTCCGCGGCGGGTATGGCGTCTTCTACAACCAGTTCGAGCGCATCGGGTCCGAGGACCAGCTTGCGCTCAACCCGCCGGGCCTGCGCAACATCCAGATCAACTCGCCATCGGGCGCGACCACGCCGGTGCTCCTGCTGCGCGATGGGTTCCCGCCCGACTACCTGGACGAATCGAACCTCGTCATCCGCAACCTGAAGCTTCGCGCGGCCGCGGAGGATTCGCCCCGCACGGTCGTGCATCAGTTCGGCGGCGGCGTGGAGCATCAGCTCGGACGCGACTTCGTCGTGTCGGCGGATCTCGTGGGATCCTTCACGCGCAACCTCGCCGTGCTGCGAAACCTGAATCAGCCGCTGGCCGGCACCCGCGACGCCAACGGGCCGGCGCCGTATCCCGATTTCGGGAACATCCAACTGCGGGAGATGACCGGAGAGGCGAGCTACAAGGGCCTGGACCTCTCCTTTGAAAAGCGCCTCAGCAACGGATACAGCTACCGTACGTCCTATACGCTCGGCAACGCGCGCGACCAGGCGCCGGAACACCTGAACGCGTCGTCAGGCCGCGCGCAGAACGGCCGCGACCTCGAGTCATGGGAAGGCCCGAGCGACTTCGACATCCGTCATCGGGTCGTCGGCAACTTCATCGCGGAACTGCCCTTCGGCGAAGGTAAGCCGTTCTTGCAGAACGGGATCGGCGGCAAGATCCTCGGCGGATGGCTGGTGAGCGGCATCTACAGCGCGCGCACGGGACGGGCGTTCACGGTGACGCAGAACAACAACAACGTCGGCGCGGACCAGACGGGTCTCCCGAATCTGACGGGCGATCCCGAGGGGCCGAAAACGGTCGAGCGGTGGTTCAACACGGCCGCCTTCACCCAGGTGCCGTCGGGTACGTTCGGCAATGCCGGCCGGAACACGCTGCGAGGCCCCGGGTGGGTGACGTTCGACATGAGCGTGCAGCGCCGCATCGACCTGACCGGGCGCGTCACGGCGACGCTTCGCTGGGACGTGTTCAACCTGTTCGACCGGGCCAACTTCGGCCTGCCCGAACGGAACATCGCCAGCGCCAACGCCGGCGTCATCTCGACGCTCGCCGGCGACCCGCGCGTCATGCAGCTCTCGGTGCGGGTCGGGTTCTGAGGGTCGCGGGGCGCAGGTCGCGGATCGCGGGGCGATCGGTAAACTGGCATTGGTGGCCGTCTATTCCTCTGTAACAACCGCCGGCAGGCGCGAGCGACGTGCTCGTTCGCCGGCGCATGGAGGACGCACATGCCTACCGTGCATTTCGGCCGCAAGGATGAAGGGGCGGTCACCTTCGCGCCGAGTCCCGACCTCATTGCCGTGCGGACCCGATCAACCCGCTCGCTACGATCCGGTCCCGTGCAGCCGGCGGCGGCTGCCGAACTGGACGACGCGAACCTTGTGCTCGCGTTTCCCGAGGCTGGCGTGGAAGTCTACCGCGTGGGCGCGCCCGACGCGCGATCGCTCGAAACGAGGAAGGCGGCCCTGCGTGCGGCTCCCGACGTGCGTTTCGCGGGTGGCGTGCTCGTCGACGAGAAGAGCGGCGAGCCCGTCGTCTACACGGAAAACATCTTCATCAAGTTCGTGGACAGTGCGGACCGCGACGGGTGCCGCGCGGTCATCCGGGAAACGGGCCTCATGATCAAGGATGAGCCCGACTACGCCACGAACGCCTTCTTCGCCGCGGCGCCCGAAGGCACGGGAACGCGCGTCTTTGAGATCGCTCAAGCGCTGCTGAACCGCGAGGATGTGGAGTTTTGTCATCCCGAGATCGTTCGTCGCCGCCAGATGCGGGTGATCGCCGTCGAGCAGTGGCACCTGCAGAGCACGACCATTGGCAGCGTGCCGGTCGCCGCCAGCGCCAACGCCGCCGCGGCGCATGCGGTTACCAAGGGTGAAGGCGTGACGATTGCGCTGATTGACGACGGCTTCGACGTCGATCATCCCGAGTTCTCCCGCGGCGGCAAGGTGGTCTCTCCCCGTGACATCACGCAGGGAACGAACGACGCCCGTCCGAAGGATCTCAGCCCGTTCTTCCCCGACGATCACGGAACGGCATGCGCCGGGGTCGCGTGCGCCGATGGAAGCCACGGCGCCTCGGGCGTCGCGCCCGCCGCGCGGCTCATGCCCATCCGGCTCGCCGACGGGCTGGGCTCGGTGCGCGAGGCCGAGGCGTTCCGGTGGGCGGCCGACCACGGCGCGGACGTGATCTCGTGCAGTTGGGGACCACCGGATGGCCGCTGGTCCAACCCCAACGATCCCCTGCACCATGACGTAGCGCCCCTGCCCGCGCACACCCGGCTGGCCATTGACCACGCGGTCACGAACGGCCGGAACGGGAAGGGCTGCGTCGTCCTGTTTGCCGCGGGCAACGGCAACGAGCGCGTCGACAACGACGGGTATGCCAGCTACGCCAACGTCATCGCGGTGGCGGCGTGCAACGACCGCGGCAAGCGGAGCGTCTACAGCGACTTCGGCCGCGCGATCTGGTGCGCTTTTCCGAGCGGCGATTTCGAGTTCGGGGCCTCGCATCCGGCGCCGCTGACGAGCGGCATCTGGACGACGGATCGGAATGGCAGCCGCGGATACAACAGCGGCAGGCTCCACCTCGGCGACGCGGCGGGCAACTACACGAACAGCTTCAACGGGACCTCGAGCGCGTGCCCCGGCGCCGCCGGCGTGGCGGCCCTGGTTCTGTCGGTCAATCCCGATCTCACCGCCGCCGAGGTCCGGGAGATCCTCGCGCGGTCGGCCGATCGCATCGACCCGCAAGGCGGCGACTACCAGAACAATCGAAGCGCCCTGTACGGATTCGGCCGGCTGAATGCGGTCGCGGCGGTTCAACTGGCGCAGCCCACGCCTCGCAACCGCGTCTCGATCATCCGAAGCTTCGGCGTTGATCTCCCGGATCTATCGAGAGTGGAAGTGGCGCTCGACGTGACCGCGGTGCAGGCCATCGAGGACATCGTCGTGCACGTCGACATCAACCATACGTACATCGGCGACCTGGTGGTGACACTCGTTCCACCGGCGGGCATGAGCCGGCCGCCCGTCGTCCTGCATAACCGGACCGGCGGGGACCGGAAGCGATTGAACCAGATCTACCGGAGCGCGACGATTCCGGCGCTCGCGGCCCTGAACGGCGGAAGTCCCCAGGGCGCATGGGTGCTGCGCGTCGAGGACCGCGCGGCCCGCGACAGGGGAACGCTCGCGAAATTCGGGATCGAGCTCGGTCTGGCGCCGGCTGATCGCTCACCCGCTGAACGAAGCCTCGACGTGGCCGTGCGGTACGACAGCGGCCAGGCGCTCGCCTGACCGTGCAACCGACAGGCAGGAGGGGGCACCGCCGTCCAGGATGAGGAATCCGGTCTCAGCGTGGACGGGCGCGGCCCCCGTCGTCGCGGCGCTGGCCACCGGCGCCTGCGCCGGCGCCACTGCGCGCACAATCGACGTCGATCGACGCGCCGTGCTCCTCGCCACGATCGAGGCACGCTGCGACGCGTGCGCCTGGGACGTCGAGGGCCGCGAGGCGGTCACGCTCGTCCTGACGACCGACGGCCGCTACGCACAGCACCTTCCGCTCGTCCGGGGAGGAACCGCCCGGTACGAGGTGCTGCTGGGCACGGTCGACCCCGGCCCGCACGTGGTCCGCGTGGCGATCGACCGCGAGCACACCGCTCGTGAGTTGCGGTCCGCGAATGCCGCCTCCGCGCGAATCGCGGCGCTCACCGCGGTGCGGGAAGACGACGAGCGGTACGAGGCGCTCTCGTTCGCGCCGTTCCTGTACGCCCGGCCCAACACGATCGGCCGCTTCACGGACGTGCCGGTCTTCATGTGGTACGAGCGGGAGCCGACCGATCGCGGCACCCGGTATCGCTACTCCGTCGTCTTCACGAACGAGGACGGCGGCACACCGACCGATCGCCTGATGGCCACGTGGGGCCGCACGACCGACATCGAGTACGTCTACAGCGTCGAAGTGGATGGCGGGGGCAGGATCGTCGCCGACGACATCCAGGGGCCCGACCACAAGATCCTCGCGTTCGGCGGCAGGCGCGAGGCGCGCCATCCGCTCCTCTGGGTCAGCACCGACAACAACATGCTGCTCGACACCGGCACCACGCGCGTGCGTGTCGCACCGGCGCCGGCAGCGTTTCCCCTGGACGGCGCCTCGCGCGAAGCGGTGATGGATGCCAACCCATGGATCTATGCCGTCGCGGCCCGGGAGCTCGCACGCGAAGGGAAGATCGCCGGCGATGCGCCGCCGGGCCGGAACACGATTCCCGATCCGCGGCGATTCGCCTACGTCGAGGCCTGTGGCCACGTGGGCGGCGCGGCGCTCTCCTTCGAGGTGCGGGCAGGAAATGCGTGGATCCCGTCGGACCGGGGCGTGCCCGCCTACCGGATCGTGCGCGACGGCTGCGTCCGCGCCGCGATCCCGCTGCCGGAACCGCTCGGACCGCGCGACCTTCGCAGCCTGCGCGTCATCGCGTCGGCCCGCCCGAATGCCAGCGGTGTGTCAGCGACCGTTCCCGTGCGCCTCGACCGTATCAACACTGTCTTCGTGCTCGACGAGCGCCATCGGCCCGGCGCTCCGTTGCTCCGATGGAGCGGTCCCGCAGCGATCGAGGTGGGAGGACCGCCGCTGGAGATCGCGATCCGCTGACCCGCACCTGGCGCATGCCCCGCCGCGGACGTCTGGAACATGGCGCCGCGCGTGCCGTCCAGAAGCTCATCCGGTGCCAATGGCGCGTCCCGCTTGAACCGGGACCGGCGGACGCAACCACGAAAGGCACGAAACCCTCGAAACAGAACCATTCCGTCCCGAATCAGATGGGACATCCTCCTAATCGTGAATCGCCCCGTAGGCGAGCGCGAGGAAGAGCTCCGACAGGCGGTTGTTCCGTGGCGAGAGCTGGTGCATGAGGATCGTCACCAGCTGTTCCTTCCGATCCACCCAGAAATAGGTGCCGTAGATCCCCGACCAGCCCCACGTGCCTTCCGAGGACGTCCTCGACGAACGGCCGAGCGATTCCCGCACCCAGCCGCCGTAGCCGAAGCCGTGGCCCGGAAACACGGCACTCGGCCCGAGATCCTGCGTGTGGCTCGACATCATGAGCTCGACGGTCGGCCGGCTCAGGAGCCGAACGCCGTCGAGCGCTCCGCCGTTGGCGAGCATCTGCGCGAACTGGAGGTAATCCCGGGTCGTGCCGGCAAGGCCGGCGCCGCCCGAGAAATACGTCGTCCCCGCGTAGGCCCACTGGTTGGAGCCGGGGCGCAGGACGCCTTTCTCGAGGGCGTGAAAAGGCGCCAGTCGTGCCGCCTTGGACGCGGGGACGTTGAAATGGGTGTCGCGCATGCCGAGCGGCTGAAAGATCCGCCGCTCGAAGAACTCCTCGAGCGTGCGACCCGACACGACTTCCACGACGCGCCCGAGGACGTCGACCGACAGGCTGTATTCGTAGGAGGAGCCGGGCTGGAACTTGAGCGGCTGTTTCGCCATCAGCTCGACGTTCTGCTGCAGCGTCTGTCCGGAGCAGAAGGCGTCGCACACGCCGTTCTTCCGGTACAGGTCGCCGACCGGACCGCGATCGATGAAGCCGTACACGAGGCCCGAACGATGGGTCATCAGGTCCTCGAGCGTGATCAGCCGCCGCGCCGGCACCGTGCCGGCATCGTCTCCCCCGGAGCTCGTGGACGAGGGCGCCGCGAGCACGCGCATTTCACGGAATGCCGGGATGAACCGCGAGACCGGGTCGGAGAGGAGGAGCTTCCCCTCCTCCACCAGCATCATGATCGCGACGCTGGTCACCGGCTTCGTCATCGACGCCAGCCGGAAGATCGCCTCCGGCTCCACGCCCACCCGCTCGTGGTGGACAATCACGCCACGCCGGGCGACGAGCGTTTCGACGGCACCGACCTGCTTCGCATCCACGGCCGCCTGCATGGCGGGCTTGATTCTCGCCAGGCGGTCGGCGGACATCCCCACCGACGCGGGCGAGCCGGTCCGAATCGACTGGGCGTCGGCCAGGCCGACGGCCAGCACGAACACGACGAGCGGAAAAGAGCGATGGAGCGTACGCATGCCGGGGAGCGTAGCACTCAATCCGCGATGCGGGATCCGCGGATTACCAGTTACGTACTCAGATCTTTGCGACAGGTCACGAGCGACCAGATCTTCGGCACGTTCACCTTTTCGATCGACACCGGCTCGAGACCCGCCTGGGCGAGGAACCCGGGAAGGTCCAGGTCCGACTTGAAGCCGATGTGCACGGTGAACGGCGAGATGGCGCGCTCGAGGCGGGAGAGGATCGGGCTTGCGCTCCGGAAGTGGTTGAGGATGATGATCTTGCCACCCGGCCTGCAGACGCGGCGCATCTCGCGCGCCACCTGGACGGGATCCGGCACCACGCTCACGAGGTACGGGGCGTAGACGATATCGAACGAGTCGTCGGCGAACGTCAGGTTCTGCGCATCCATCTCGAGCAGCCGGACGTTTCGCAGGCCTTCGCGGATTACGCGCTCGCGGGCCTTCTCGAGCATCGAGCTCGAGAGGTCCACGCCGGTGATGTGGCACTGGCTGGGATAGAGCGAGGTGTTGATACCGGTACCGACGCCCACTTCGAGAATGCGATCGCCGGGGACGATGCCCATTCGCTCGATCGCCACGATCCGGCCCGGATGCAGCGTGGGTCCGAAGACCAAGTCGTAGACCTTCGAGAGCTTCTCGTAGACGCGCTCGACGAAGTCGTTTTCAACGGCCGTGACAGACAGCGCGCGCGTGGCCACGTCCGTCCCGAAATCGCTCTCTTCACGCTCGAACAGCGGCATTCAGTAGCCTCCGATTGGGCCGATTAGGTGTCGTGACGCAAGCGTCGTGCCCCCTACCGAGCTCAGGTCGCCGTAACCCGATGGGCTGCAGGTACTTGCCGGTCGAAGAGCGCTGTCCGGAAGTGACAAGCCGTCCGGACTATATCCATTCGCGCCTGAATCCACAATCTGAATGTGGCGCCAAGCGCCCGATGGTCCGACGCCGCTACGTCAAGGCGTCCAGGACGTCGAGGGCCGCCTCGACGCGTTCGGCGCCCGTCGAGATGTGCACGCCTTGCACGAGACCCTTGAGCTCGCGTCCGACGTCGCGTGCGATCGCAATCCCCTCGGCCGCCGCGGCGTCGGCGCCATCGGCCCGCCGCATGCGCTCGAGCACCGACCCGGGAACGGTCACGCCGGGCACTTCGTTCGCCATGAACTCGGCGTTGAGCACGCTCTCGAACGGCCGCAAGCCGAGCAGCAGGGGAATGCGGGCCGACTCGATGCGCCTGTAGAAGCGCTCGAACCCCGCGACGTCGAAGATCGGCCTGGTGATCGCGAACTCCGCGCCCGCCTCGACCTTGTACTCGAAGCGCCGGACCTCGGCGTCGAGGCTCTCGGCCCCGGGGTTCACCATCACGCCGATGTGAAAGCCGGTGGGCGTGCCGATCGGCTGACCCCCGACGTCGACGCCGGAGTTGAGGCGCGACACGACGTTGGTCAGCCCGATCGAATCGACGTCGAAGACGGCGGTGGCATCAGGGTAATCGCCGACGCTGCGCGCGTCGCCGGTCACGACGAGCAGGTTGCGCACGCCCATGGCGTGCGCGCCGAGGAGATCCGACTGCATGCCGAGCAGGTTCCGGTCGCGGCAGGTGTACTCGAGCACGGCCTCGATGCCGGCGCGCTGCTGCACGAGCACCGAGAGCGACAGCGCGCTGAGCCGTGCGCCGCGCGCGTCGGGCACGGCCACGACGTCCACGCCGCGGATCTTCAGCGTGCGTGCCCGGGCAATGGTCTCCTCGCAGGCATACCCCTTGGGGGGCACGAGCGAGACGACGGTTGCGAAACGTCTCGACACGAGCGCCTGGGCGAGCGCCGACTTGTCCGCGCGGGGCACCCGTGGCT
>JBOGIW010000542.1:0-8572 GCA_050748045.1 Vicinamibacterales bacterium
CGTCGGGTGCGGCGCGATCTGCCTCTCGTCTCCTACTGCCCGCTCGGCATCGCGTTCAGGCGGTTCGAGATGTTCGTGAAGATCGTCGAGACCGAGCCACCGGCCGCGGTGACCGCGAGCACGGCGCCGAGCGCGATGAGCGCCACGAGCAGCGCGTACTCCAGCAGGTCCTGACCCTCGTTCTTCCGCACGAACCCACGGAGATACAAAGCAGCGAAGCTCACCATGTCCGTCCTCCTCATTGAACGCCGCACCCGCGGCGTGCCAGGTCCCTCAGCATGTTTCGCGCCGTGGCGCAGTTGCGCGAATGTGACACGCGAGGCAAGTGACTCGCGCAACAGCGAGATACGGGACGGCACGGCGTACCGTGTGTGCCGTTCGTGGCCACGCTGCCGGCATCCGTGGCACACCAACATTCGTGGCGCCTCATTCCGATTCGTCATCGGCTGCGCGGCGCCGTGCAGCCCCGCGCACAGGCCGCGCGCACGCCGCTGCTCCTCGTCCGCACAACCTCGTCACCGGCACCGGCGAAAACCGTGATCGCCGGACGTGCGTTTCGCGCAATGTGGCGGCAATTCCACCGGCACACCGCTTGCGATGGCAGGCCCGAAGTACGGCAGGCCGGGGGTGCTCCATGCCGCAACGAATTCGTGATTACGGCGTAGCGGCGCTGGCGCTTGCCGCGGTGTTCGCGGCGCTCACCTACATCGACGAACGCGTGCCGGCGCACGTTACGGAGTCGATCTCCGACGTCGCACACGGCCGCTGGGTGGAGCCGGGCTCCGCCGTGGGGAACCTCCTGGCCAGCGTGGCCGCCAACCCGGCGCTCGACAATTTCTTCGTCGTCGCGCTGCTCGCGGCGGGCGTCGTGCTCGTGGTGCTGATGGTGAGAACGTAATGAGCGTCGTCCTGGCGATCGAGCCGGATCGCGCGCAGGCGGGCGTCCTCCGCGACGTGCTCCTCGGCATCGCCGGTGTCGAGTTCGTCGTCGTGTCGTCGAAGGACGAGGCGGTCGAGGCGATCGAGCGCGCGGTCCCCGACCTGGTGCTCGTCAACGCGCTGCTGTCGCCGCGCGAAGAGGACGAGCTCGTCGCCCACCTGCGCACGATCGAGAACGGCTCACACCTGCAGCTCCTGACGATTCCGCGCCTGGGCCGCGTGGACGCGGCACGGGCGGCGCCGCGCAAGTCGTCGCTCTTTGGCTTCGGCCGCAAGAAGCCGGCGTCGGCGCTGCCCAAGGCGTGCGATCCGGCCGTCTTCGCCGAGCAGGTGGCGCAGTACCTCGCCCGCGCGCGCGAGGTGCGGACACGGCCACGGCCGCGCGTGCAGCCGATCAGGGCGGCCCGGCCGGCCCCGCCGCCCGCATCCGACCAGGTCCCGATCTACGAGCCGCCCTCCGCGGTTCCAGCGTACGAGCCGCCTGCGCCCGTCTATGAGCCGCCCGCGCCGGCACACGAGTCGTCTGTTCCTCTGTACGAGCCGCCTCGGGATCTTCCCCTGTACGAGCCGTCCAGGGATGCGGTGAGCGCGGGCCCGGACCTCGAGTCGATCCAGGGCCTCGGGGCGTTGACCGATCCGCTGCCGCCGGCCGAGGATCCGGCGACCGGCGACGTCGACGCGCTCATCGAGCGGCTCGGCTTCACCGTGTCGCTGGACCAGCCCGTCGAACCAGGAGCGACGGAGACGGCGACGACCGCCCTCCCGCCGGCGCCAATCGCCGAGGACGGGCCGCTCATCGATCCGGCGCCCATCCTCGAGGCTGCGCGCGCCGTGGAGCCGCCAATCGCGCCGGCGGCGCCCCTCATCGACCCGGATCCCACGGTTGACGCCGAGCCCGAGATCGATCTGACAGGCATCCTGGACATCGCCCAGGTTCGCGCCGAAGCGGAAGCGACGCTTGCGGCGGAGATCGAGCGCGTCCAGGTGGAAGCGGCGCAGCGGCGCGAGCGCGAGCTGGCCGAGTGGCAGGCGGAAGCGGAGGCGCTGCGCGAGGCGACGGTCGGGCGCGCGCGCGTCGAGGCGGAAGCGAACGCGCGAGCGGCACTGGCCGCGGAGCTCGAGCGCAGCCGCGCCGACGCCGAACGCGCGCGCCAGGACGAGATCGCGCGCTTGCAGGCGCAGGCCGACGAGCGCCTCGAAGCCGTGACGCGCCAGGCACGGCAGGTGGCCGAGGCCGAGGCGGCCAGCGCCTTCACCGAGGAGCTGGCGCGCCAGCGTGCCGACGCGGAAGCCGCCGCGTCGCGTGCGCTCGAGAGCGAGGTGTCGCGCGTCCGCGGCGAAGCCGACACGCGCCTCCAGGCCGAGCTCGATCGCGTCCGCCGCGAAGCCGAGGAGGCCCGCCGGGCCGAACAGTCGGCGGCGCATGCCCAAGCCGAACGGATCCGTGAGACCGCCGCGCACGAGGCGCGCGCAATTGCCGAGGCCGCCGCCACGCGTACGCTCGAGGCCGAGATCCAGCGCGTGCGGGCGGAGGCCGAGGCCGTGCGGGCGGCCGCCGAAAAACGCCTCGCGGAACAATCGAAAGTGCAAGCCGAGGTGTCGCAGGTCGTGGCCGACGCCGAGCGCCTGCGCGAAGCCGCCGCGCGCGAAGCGCGAGCGATCGCGGAAGCGACGGCGGCCCGCACGCTGGAGGCCGAGCTCCAGCGCTTGCGCGCGGAAGCCGATGCGCGGCTGGCGCAGCAGACCGAGGCCGAGCTCACGGCCGAAAAGATGCGCGAGGCCGCGGCGCGCGAGGCGCGCCTCGTCGCGGAAGCCGCCGCGAGCCGCACGCTCGAAGCGGAGATCCAGCGCGTGCGCGCGGACGCCGACGCGCGCCTCTCGGCCGAACTGGCGCAGTTGCGCGACGAGGCCGAGCGCAGCCGCGCCATCGAGCTCGACGAGATGAGGCGGCAGGTCGATGAGATGCGCGAGGCCGCCGCAGAGCAGGCGCGGTCGGCCGCGGCCGAGGCCGTGGCCGCCGAAGTGGCCCGTGCATCGGCCCTGCGATCGAGCACGCCGCCCCCACGGCCGATCTCCGTCGTGCGCGCCCCCGCGCCCCGAGCGGCGGCGCCCGACCCGGAACCACCGGTCGAACCCGTCGAGCAGGCTGGCGATGACGCGCCGGAGCCGTCGGGGAGCTACTACGACCTGTGGCGCGCCGAGGGATCACCCGCGCTCTCGCCCCCCGAAGCGCGCCCCTGGGCGAGGAGCGTGCCGAGCCGGTTCCGTCGCAAGAAGTGGATGCTGCCCGCCGCCGCGAGCCTGCTGCTCGTCGTCTGCGGCAGCGTGAGCGTCGACACCACCGGATGGGCGGCCACGGCGCGGAAGGCCATCGCCTCCGCCATGCCGGCACCAGGGACGAAGCCCGACGAGGCAACGCCGGCGAGGCCCGACGCGCCGCCCACCGGCAGCCTCCTCGTCGAGACCACGCCGAAGGGAGCACAGGTCACAGTCGACGGCACCCTGCGCGGGAAGACGCCGCTGACAGTCACCAACCTGTCGCCGGGCCGCCACAAAATCATGCTCGACTCGAGCGACGGCGTGATCATCACCCGCGAGGTCACGATCCGCGCCGGCGAGCGGGCCGTCACCTCGGAGCTGATGGTCTCCGGCTGGCTGACCGTCTTCTCGCGCGTGCCCGTCGACGTCCACGTCGGCGGACGCCGCGTCGGGTCGTCCGGGGACGGGCAGTTGATCCTGTCGCCCGGCCGGCACACGGTGACGTTCGTGAACCGGGCCCTGAACATTCGCGAGACGCGCACGATCGAGATCCAGGCGGGCAGCATCGCGTCCTACACCGTGAAGCTTCCCTCCGGCACGCTGCACGTGGACGCGCCCGCCGGTGCGGACGTCTTCGTCGACGGCGAGCGCATCGGCAAGGCGCCGCTGCGCGGAGCGCCCGTCGCCGTCGGCACACGCGACATCGCCGTCTTGCATCCCGCGTTAGGCGAGCGCCGCCAGACGATCGACGTGACAGCCGGCGCCCCGGTGACCGTGACGATCACGCCGGACCCGGATCAACCCGGACGGTCGTTCGACGGATTGAAAGTGCTGTCGGAGTCGGCGGCGAACCCCGGCATTCGGAAGCCGGCCCGCCCGCCGCGCTGAGGAGAGGGAACGCGCCATGACATCGTACAAGCTCGCGTTGCTCGCGGTCATGGTGGCCGCGTGCGTTTCGTGCGGGGGGAGTGGAGAGGGCGACAACGGCGGCAGCCCGACGTCGCCGAGCGGTGGGGGAAGCGGGAGCGGCAGCGGGGGCGGAGGTGGAGGCAGCGGCTGCACGCGTCCGAGCGCCCCGGGAAACCTGGCGGCCATGGTGTCGTCCAACAATGCCGTGTTCACCTGGTCGCCGGTCGGCGGGGTCATCGATTATCAGGTGCTCGTCGGCCCCAGCCCGGGCACGTCGACGGTGATGTCGACGAACACGACGCATACCAGCTACAACTGGAACGGCATCTCGCGCGGCACCTACTACGTGCGGGTGGAGGCGCGGAACTCCTGCGGGAGCAGCCCGTCCTCGAACGAGGTGAGCTTCACCATCAACTAACGAGGCCGGGAAACGGAGGGGCCGGCTATCGCGTTGCAAATAATGACGTTTTTACTCGGGAAAAGGGGCCGGGAACGGGTGTAAGATTTGCTCGATGAGCGGTGGCACGAGGGGGGTCCTTGTGGCGGGTGTCGTGTGTCTCGGGCTGTCCGCGAGCACGAGCTCGGCGCAGCGTGGGCCGTCGGCCCCGCCCCGCCTGACGCCTGTCAGCGCTCATAGCGAGGCGCCCCCGTCCTCCGAGGCGCTGAACGCGGTCGTCCGCCGCCACTGCGTCGCCTGCCACAACGACAAGGCCAGGACCGGCGGGCTCACGCTCGCCTCGTTCGACACCGCCCGTGCCGCGGACGACCCGGACGTCGCCGAGAAGATGATCCGCAAGCTCCAGGCGGGCATGATGCCGCCTCCTGGTGTGCCGCGTCCGGATGCGGCCACCTACCAGGCACTCATCGGAGCGCTCGAGACAACCGTCGACGCCGCCGCCGCCGCGAAGCCGAATCCCGGGCGACGCACGTTCCAGCGCCTCAACCGCGCGGAGTACACCCGCGCCATCCGCGACCTGCTGGCGCTCGACGTGAACGCCGGCGACTGGCTGCCGCTCGATCGCCTGAGCGCCAACTTCGACAATATCGCCGACGAGCAGGCGCTGTCACCCACGCTCCTCGAGGCGTACCTCAACGCCGCCAGCGCGATCAGCCGGATGGCGGTCGGCGACCGCAACGCCGCCGCGATCGACCAGACGTACACGAATCCGGGCTACGTGTCGCAGCACCCGTGGGATCACGTGCCGGGCGCCCCCTATGGCACGCGCGGGGGCATGGTCGTCGACCACGTCTTCCCGGCCGACGCCGAGTACGTCTTCGACGTCATGTTGGTATCCGGAGACAACGCGCGGTACGAAGACCTCGACATCTCGATCGACGGCGAGCGGGTGGCGCTGCTCCAGTACGAACAGGGTCCCGCGGCCGGGGCGGACGGGCGAGGCGGGACGTCAATGCGCACGGAGCCCATCGTCGTGCGGGCGGGCCAGCGTCGCGTGGCCGCCGCCTTCATTCGCCGGCTCGACGGACCGTACGAGGATCTCATGCGCCCGCACGGGTGGTCCTTTGCGGGCGGCGGGTCGGGCGGCAGCGGGATCACGACGCTGCCACATCTGCGCGATCTCGTCATCAGCGGTCCTTTCAAGGCGACGGGCATCTCCGTCACGCCGAGCCGCCAGAAGATCTTCACCTGCCGTCCGACCGTGGCGGCGGAAGAGCGGACGTGCGCGCGCGCGATCATCGCGCGTCTCGCCGGCGGCGCGTATCGCCGCACGCCGGCGCCGGGCGACATCGACCGCCTGATGCCGTTCTACGAGCGGGGCGCTGCGAACGGCGGATTCGAAGGCGGCGTGAGGGCGGCGCTCGAGGCGATCCTCGCGAGCCCGCATTTCCTCTTCAGGCTCGAGCGCGAGCCCGCGACCGCCAGGCCCGGCACGGCCTACCGCATCGGCGACGTGGACCTGGCGTCGCGGCTCTCCTTCTTCCTGTGGGGGACGCCGCCGGACCGGGAACTGCTGGCGCTGGCGGCCCCGGGCGAGCTCTCGAAGCCGGGTACGCTCGAGCAGCAGACCCGGCGCATGCTGGCCGACGCGCGCGCCGAGGCGCTCGGCACGCGGTTCGCCTCCCAGTGGCTCCGGCTCCAGGACGTGGACAAGGTCCGTCCCGATCCGAACTTCTACCCGAACTTCGACGAGAACCTCGCCGCCGCCATGCGGCGCGAGACGGAGCTCTTCTTCAACGGCCTCGTGCGCGAGGATCGCAGCGTGCTCGAGCTCCTCACCGCCGATTACACGTACGTGAACGATCGGCTCGCGCGCCATTACGGCTTCCCGGGTGTGGCCGGCAGCCACTTCCGCCGCGTGCCGTATCCGGACACCACGCGGCGCGGCGTCCTCGGCCAGGGCAGCGTGCTCGTGCAGACGTCGATGGCGAATCGCACGTCGCCGGTGCTGCGCGGCAAGTGGGTGATGGAGGTGCTGCTCGGCACGCCGCCGCCTCCCCCGCCGCCGGACGTGCCCGATCTCGAGGCGACGGAGGACGCGAAGGCGGGCCGGCTGCTCACGACCCGCGAACGGCTCGAGGTGCACCGCGCGAACCCGACGTGCAACGCGTGCCACCGGTTCATGGACCCGATCGGCCTTGCGCTCGACAACTTCGACGTCACCGCGAGGTGGCGCGTGCGCGAGCACGGGTCGCCCGTGGACACGCGGGGCGACTTCTACGACGGCACGCCCGTGTCGGCGCCGGCCGAGCTGACGCGCGCGCTGATGAAGCGGCCCGTGCCGATCGTGAGAACCTTCACGGAGAACCTGCTGGCGTATGCGCTGGGCCGGCGCATCGAGCCGTTCGATCAGCCGGGGATCCGCGCCATTGCCAGGGCCGCCGAGGCCGACGGCTACCGGATGTCGTCGTTCATCCTGGGCGTCGTCACGAGCGACGCGTTCCGCGCGAAGCAGGCGGCGCCGGCCACGACCGAGGACACGAGCCAGGGGGGACCGCGTTGACGGCATCGACTTCTCGAGGAGAA
Organism: Vicinamibacterales bacterium; assembly: GCA_050748045.1. GTDB lineage: Bacteria > Acidobacteriota > Vicinamibacteria > Vicinamibacterales > UBA2999 > CAVYVZ01. The sequence goes on from JBOGIW010000542.1 coordinate 7,091, forward strand.
TCACACGTGTCGTTCATCACTGGAAAGCACATGCCCCGCCGGACGTTTCTCCGCGGCGTGGGCGCCACCGTGGCCCTGCCCTTCCTCGACGCGATGGTGTCGGCGGGGAGCGGCGCGCGCGCGGCGACCGTCGATCGCACGCGGCTCGTCTGCATCGAGGAGGTGCACGGCCTCCCGGGCTGCAACGCGTGGGGCGCCTCGAAGCTCCTCTTCGCGCCCGCGACGATCGGCCGCGACTTTGCGTTCGTGCCCGACAACCCGCTCAGCACGATCGAGGCCTTCCGCGACTACATGACGATCGTGAGCCACACGGACGTGCGGAACGCCGAGGCGTGCACCGCGCCCGAGATCGGCGGCGACCATTTCCGATCGAGCGCCGTGTTCCTGACCCAGTCGCACCCGAAGCAGACCCAGGGGTCGGACATCTGGTGCGGGACGTCGCTCGACCAGCTGTACGCGAAGCGCTTCGGGCAGGCGACGCCGATGCCGTCGATGCAGTTCTGCATCGAGAACCTCGATCAGGCCGGCGGCTGCACGTACAACTATTCCTGCGCCTACACGGACTCGATCAGCTGGGCGTCGCCCAACGAGCCGCTGCCGATGATCCGCGATCCGCGCGTGGCCTTCGACATGCTGTTCGGCTCGGGCGCCACGCCCGAGGATCGCGCCGCGCGGCGCGAGACGCGCCGGAGCATCCTCGACTGGATTGCCGGCGAGGTCGCGAGCGTGCGACGGGAGCTCGGCGCGGCGGATCGGCGGCGCATGGACCGGTACCTCGACAACGTCCGTGAGATCGAGCGCCGCATCCAGATGGTCGAAGCGCACAACAGCAGCGGCGAGCCACGCGAGCTGCCAGGGGCGCCGAAGGGCGTGCCCGACTCGTTCTCCGAGCACATGAAGCTCATGTTCGACCTCCAGGTGCTGGCGCTGGAGTCGGACATGACGCGCGTCATCACGTTCAAGACCGGGCGCGACGCGCAGAACCGCGTGTTCCCCGAGAGCGGCTCGAACCAGCCGTTCCACCCGGCCTCGCACCACGGCAACCGCGAGGAGCGGATCCTGGAGTTCAACAAGATCTGCAGGTATCGCGTCGGGCAGCTCGCCTACTTCCTCGATCGGATGAAGGACACGATGGAGGGCGACCAGAACCTGCTGGAGAAGACGCTCGTCATCTGGGGATCGCCGATGGCGGATGGGAACATCCACAACCATCGCCGCTGCCCGCTCGTCCTCTTCGGGCACGCCAACGGCTATCTCAAGGGCAATCTCCACGTGAAGGCCGCCGACGGCACGCCGATGGCGAACGTGATGCTGACGCTCCTGCACCAGCTCGGACTCGACGACCTGCGGAGCTTCGGCGACAGCACGGGCGAGCTCTCCCTGGCGATGCCGTCGACCACCGAGGCAGGCGTATGACAGCCTCGCGCGCGGCTCGGCCGGCATGGCGTCTCCGCCTCGTCGCGGCCGTGGGCGCGGCCGCCC
>JBOGIW010000543.1:0-2124 GCA_050748045.1 Vicinamibacterales bacterium
CTGCAGGGACGTGATCCTCATCAGCGAGCGCGGATCGATGAACGATGGGGCACGTGCCGGTCGTGGATTCCGGGGGGTTGCCATCAGTCTCCCGGGAGCCTCACGGTCTCGAGCAGACGGTCGATGATCGTCGCCACCGTCACCCCTTCGGCTTCGGCGCGGTAGCCGACCAGGATCCGGTGGCGGAAGGCCGGATGCACCAGGGCGCGGATGTCTTCGATGGAGACGTGGGAGCGGCCGCTGAGCAGCGCCTTCGCCTTGGCGCCGAGCACGAGGAACTGCGCGGCGCGAAGTCCCGCTCCCCAGCTCACCCAGTCGTTCACGAAGTCGGGGGCCTCCGGCTGGCCCGGTCGGCTGGCGGCGGCGAGCCGCACGGCGTAGCGGACGAGGTCCTCGGCGATCGGCACCTGGCGCACGACCTCGTGGAACCGCAGCACGTCCTCCCCCGTGAAGAGAGGCTCGATCGACGCCGGCCGGCGGGCGGTCGTCCGCAGAACGACCTCGACCTCGTCGTCCTCGGGGAGGTAGTCGATGTCGACGTTGAACATGAAGCGATCGAGCTGCGCTTCGGGAAGCGGGTAAGTCCCCTCCATCTCGATCGGGTTCTGCGTCGCCAGCACGAAGAACGGCTCCTCGAGCGGGTAGCGCACGCCCGCCGCGGTCACCTGGTACTCCTGCATCGCCTCGAGCAGCGCCGCCTGCGTCTTCGGCGGCGTGCGGTTGATCTCGTCGGCGAGGATGATCTGCGCGAAGATCGGCCCGTGCACGAAGCGCAGGCTGCGCGTGCCGGCGTGCTCCTCGAGGATCTCGGTGCCGGTGATGTCGGCCGGCATCAGGTCGGGCGTGAACTGGATCCGCTTGAAGCTGAGATCGAGGATCTCCGCCAGCGTCTTGATGAGCAGCGTCTTCGCCAGGCCGGGGACGCCGGTGATCAGGCAGTGCCCGCCGGTGAAGAGGGCGATGAGCACCTGGTCGACGACCTCGTCCTGCCCCACGATGCACTTCCGGAGCTCGGACAGAATCCGGGCGCGCCCGTCCATCACGCGCTCGGCGAAGTTGGGGGCGGCGGTATCGGCGATTCCGTCCATCTGGGGGTCCGGGAGTCCTAATGCGTCAGTGAATAGATGATTTCGTTGATGAACATCCGGTACGTGTCGGCCGTGTATTTGATGTAGCCGGGATACTCCTCGGCGTTCGACCACTCGATCCCATCGCCCATGTCGGTGTTCCAGTTGATCAGCACCATCGGCCGGCCGGTGTCGTCGAGGATGGCGCGGAGGTGCGGCACGAAGCCGCCCTTCTCCCAGGTCCGCCCGTTGAAGAAAGAGCCGAGGCCGGGAATCTGCGGATAGGCGGTGATGTTGTAGAAGCAGGTGAAGATCGGGTGCGGCGGCTCGAGATCGACCGGCGTCCGGTCCGGGAAGACGCGCTTCATCTCTTTCGCGAAGTTGTCCCACTCGTACGGACCGTGGAAGTCGTCGAACGTCGCCGTGCCGCCGCGCAGGAGGAACTCGCGCAGGATCGACACCTCGTCGTCGCGCAGCCGCAGGTTGCCGGGCTCGACGAAGTAGATCCAGCCCTGCTCCCAGAGCTTGGGGTCGTCGAGCGTCAGCACGATCGGGTCGCGCACCTCGATGGCCGTGGCCGTGCGCAGCCGGCGCGAGAGGTTCTGCTCCGCGGCCGGGGCGTCGATGGCCCAGGGCTCGCCCCAGTAGTCCAGGCGGTAGCGGCTTCCCTCGCTCGTGAAGGCGTGGTACTTGACGCGGACGAACGTCCACTGCAGGCCGGCGAAGCGGTTGTCTTCGAAGAGCGCAACCTGGGCGACCGCCTGCGACAGGCGCGCCGGCTCGACGAGCGCCAGCGCGGCGAGAAGCGACGTGACGACAAGCGCACTGTTCTTCATTCGACCTGCCCCTCGACAATCTTGAGCAGCAGCTCCTGCGCCTTCTCGAACGACGGCGCGATCTCCAGCGCGTACAGCGTCTGGCGCTTGGCGTCCGGCAACTGGCCGTTCAGGATGTACGCCTCGGCCAGCTCCAGGTGCGCGGCGGCGCGGTCGGCGGGCCCCGTCGCGAGCGCCACCTTGAAGGCGCGGACGGCGGCCGCCGCGTCGTGCCGCTGGAT
>JBOGIW010000544.1:0-6957 GCA_050748045.1 Vicinamibacterales bacterium
GGCGTGGGCCGCGCCGGCGGCGGCGCGAGGCGCGCCCCCCAGCCGGCACGCACCGGCGGCGACGACGTGATCAAGACGGTGCGGCACGAAGGTCCGAAGGTGGGCCGGAACGAGCCGTGCCCGTGCGGCAGCGGCAAGAAGTACAAGAAGTGTCACGGCGCGGCCGCGTGATCGCCCGCGGCGGCGGAAGCCCGGCCACGGAACGCACGAAGGCAGAAGAGCCGATGGAACTGAAAAGTCCGACCCTGAGCCTCATCTCGACCGAAGCGGGCCTCGCGACGGCGCTGACCTTCGACGACGTGCTGCTGGTCCCCCAGCACTCGGCCGTCGTGCCGACACAGGTGGACGTGGGCACGCGGCTCACGCGCAACATCCGTCTGAACGTGCCGCTCGTCAGCGCCGCCATGGACACCGTCACCGAGTCGGGCCTCGCGATCGCGATGGCACAGCAGGGCGGCCTCGGCGTCATCCACAAGAACCTGACGATCGACGAGCAGGCGTCGGAGGTGGACCGCGTCAAACGCTCGGAGAGCGGAATGATCGTGAACCCCATCACGCTCTCCCCCGACAACCGGATCCACGAGGCGCTCGACCTGATGAAGAACTACCGGATCTCAGGCGTGCCGATCACCCAGGACGGCAGCAAGGAGGGACAGCTCGTCGGCATCCTGACCAACCGCGATTTGCGCTTCGAAACCAACGTCAACCGGCCCATTGCCGAGGTGATGACGACCGATCCGCTCTTCACCGTCCCGGTCGGCACGACGCTCGACGAGGCGCGCGAGATCCTCCACCGCCACAAGGTCGAGAAGCTGCTCGTCGTCGACAAGGACTACCGGCTGAAGGGGCTCATCACGGTCAAGGACATCCAGAAGATGGTCAAGTACCCCCTGGCGTGCAAGGACGCGCTGGGGCGGCTGCGCTGTGGCGCGGCGGTCGGCGTGGCAAAGGACGCGGCCGAGCGCGCGGCGGCCCTCGTGGCGGCGGGCGTGGACGTCCTCGTCGTCGACACGGCGCACGGCCACTCGCAGGGCGTCCTCGACATGGTGGCGCGCCTGCGCCGCGACTTCCCGAACACGGACCTCGTCGCCGGCAACGTCGCGACGGCGGAAGCGACCGAGGCGCTCATCGAGGCCGGCGTCGACGCGGTGAAGGTGGGCATAGGCGCCGGGTCGATCTGCACCACGCGGGTCGTCGCGGGGATCGGCGTCCCGATGATCAGCTCGATCATGGACTGCGCCCGCGCGGCCCTGGCGGGCAACGTCCCGCTCATCGCCGACGGCGGCATCCGCTACTCGGGCGATATCGTCAAGGCGATTGCCGTCGGCGCGAGCTGCGCGATGATCGGCAACCTCTTCGCGGGCACCGACGAGAGCCCGGGGGAGCTGATTCTCTTCCAGGGGCGCAGCTACAAGGAGTACCGCGGGATGGGGTCGATCGGCGCGATGCGCCGGGGCAGCCGGGATCGGTATTTCCAGGACGAGTTCGACCTCGAGGGCGGACGGAGAACCGACAAGCTGGTGCCGGAAGGCATCGAGGGGCGCGTCGCGCACAAGGGGAGCGTCGCCGCGATGATCCACCAGCTCGTGGGCGGCCTCCGCGCCGGCATGGGCTACACCGGCTGCGCCACGATTCCGGAGCTGCAGCGGAAGGCCAGGCTGATTCGCATTACGCCCGCCGGCGTGCGCGAGAGCCATGTGCACGACGTGCAGATCACGAAGGAAGCGCCGAACTACCGGATGGAGTAATCACTCCGTAATCCGCTCTCCGCGATCCGCTCTCCGTAATCCGCAGTCCCCAATCCGCTCTCCGCGATCGATCCACACCTCTGCGGCGCGCTCATCAGCCCGTCACGATCTTGCGGGTCTCCTCGTCGAGGATCTCGAGGTGTACGCCGACCGCGTTCGGGAGCGCGTGCGTCAGGCGGTCGGGCCACTCGATGGCCAGCACGCCGTCCATCACACCCATCTCTTCGAGGCCGATGTCCTCCGTGGCGGCGCGCTCGAGGCGATAGAGGTCGGCGTGATAAAGCATCAGCCGCCCGCCGTGATACTCGTGCACGATCGTGAACGTCGGACTGCTCACCGCCGCCGGATCGATGCCGAGGCCCGACGCCAGGCCGCGGACAAACGCGGTCTTCCCCGCTCCGAGCTCCCCCGACAGCAGCACCACGTCGCCGGCATGCAGCCTCGGCGCCAGCTCGCGGGCCACCGCCATCGTCTCCTCCTCGGAGTGCGTGACCCGCTCAATCACACATCGACCGTTCGACCCGGAATCGACTCGATCCGCTCTCCGCAATTTCTTCGCGCGTTCACGACTCGACCGGTGGCTTTCTCCCCGTGAGATCGGCGATCGCGTCGCCGATGCGCGCCAGCACGTCGGTCGCCGTCATGGCGATCTCGCCTTCGCGCTCCAGCGCCAGGTCACCCGCCATGCCATGGAGGAACACGCCGAGCCGGCAGGCGGCTTCCGCGTCGAGGAGCTGCGCCAGGAACGCCGAGATCATGCCGGTGAGCACGTCACCCGTGCCGCCCGTCGCCATGCCTGCGTTTCCGGTCGGGTTGATGAAGATGCGTCCCTCGGGCGTCGCCACGATGGTGCGATGGCCCTTCAACACGACGTACACGTGATGGGTCGTCGCGAAGTCCGACGCCACCTCGATACGGTTCGCCTGCACCTCGTCCGTGCTGCTCCCGATGAGCCGCGCCATCTCCCCAGGGTGCGGCGTGATGATGACGGCGCGGTCGTCGCGGCCGAGGAGCCGCCCGGGATCGTCGGCGAGGACGGTCAGCGCGTCGGCGTCGAGCACGAGCGGCGCTTCAAGCCGGTCGACGAGCCCGTGCACGAGCTCGGACACGTTCCCGCCGCGACCGAGCCCGGGTCCGCATGCGACGACGTCGAAGGCGAGCTGGCCAATCCGCTCGAACGCCCGGCCGGCGACCTCGCCCTGCGCGGCCTCGTCGAGCGGCTCTGTCATGTACTCCGGCGCCAGGGACGCGACGATCGGCACGCACGACGCAGGCGTGGCGATCGTCACCAGGCCGGCGCCCGCGCGCAACGCGCCCATGCCGGCCAGGTGCGCCGCGCCCGTCTTGCCGCGAGACCCCGCCACGACCAGCACGCGCCCGAAGTCGCCCTTGTGCGAGTCGGGCGTCCGCGGCTCCAGCAGCGACCGGGCATCCTGGCGCGTCAGCAGCTCGATGTGCCGGCCGTCCACGGCCTCGATGACGTCGCCCGGAATGCCAATGTCGGCAATCACCACGTCTCCGGCCCTCGCGTCGCCCGGGGGCAGGACGAGCGGCAGCTTCGGCGCCGCGAGCGTCACGGTCATCGAGGCGTCGATGCAGTCGCCGATGAGCTGCGGCGTATCGGCCGACAGGCCGCTCGGCAGGTCGATCGCCACGACGGGGATGCCGGACGCGTTGACGTCGGCGACCACCGTCTCGAGCATGCCGGCGAGCGGGCTCTTCAGCCCGGTCCCGACGATGGCATCGACGACGAGCGTGCACTGGGAGATTTCCGAGAAGTGCAGCTCCCACGTCTGCTCGTCGTTGACCTCGACGACCGCGACGCCGAGACGGCCGAGGATGTCGAGGTTCGTGCGCGCGTCGCCACGGACGTCGGCGACGCGGCCGATGACGAACACCGCGCAGTCGACGCCTCGCTGCAGGAGCGTCCGCGCCACCACGAAGCCGTCACCGCCGTTGTTGCCGCGGCCGCAGAGCACGGCGACGCGCCCGTCGAGACGACCCTCGTAGCCGGCCTCCATCGCCGACACGACCTGACGCCCCGCATTCTCCATGAGGACGAGCGACGGGATGCCGATCTCCTCGATGGTGCAACGATCGGCCTCGCGCATCTGCGCGGCGGTGAGAATCCTCATCGGGCGGTCGGCGGTCGGCACGAGCGCGTGTTCTTGCGCCAACTGTACTACAAAGGTTATGTTGGCTTTTCGACTATGGCAGCGACCGTCAACGTCAACGGCCGCATCTCCGGCGAGCGCGATGCGGCCATCTCGGTGTTCGACCACGGGTTTCTTTACGGCGAAGGCGTCTACGAGACGCTCCGCACTTACAACGGGCGCCCGTTTCTCTACGACCGGCACATGCGGCGGCTCCGGCGATCCGCGGACATGATCGTGCTCGGCGTGCCGCTCAGCGACGGGCAGCTGGCGGATCGCATCAGCCAGACGGCCGCGGGCGCAGACCTCGACGGCGGCGAGGCGTACATCCGCGTGCTCGTCACGCGCGGCATCGGCGACCTCACCTACGACCCCAGGGCCACGCCAACCCCGTCGGTCGTGATCATCGTCAAGGCCAACGTCGATCCGCCCAGGGAGACCTACGACCAGGGGGTCAAGGTCTGCCTCTCGCCGATCCTGCGGAACCATCCGCGATCGCTGAACCCGATGATCAAGAGCAACAACCTGCTCAACAACGCGCTCGCGATGCAGGAGGCGCTCAGGCGTGGCGGCACGGAAGCGATCATGCGCAACCATCGGGGCGAGCTCACCGAGTGCACGCAGTCGAACCTCTTCGTCGTGAAGAACGGCGCGCTGCTGACGCCGCCACTCGACGCCGGCCTCCTGCCGGGCATCACGCGGGAGTTCGTCCTCGAGATCGCGCGCGCCGAAGGCGTGGAGGCGCGCGAACAGACGCTGCGAGACGACGACCTCCTCGGCGCCGACGAGTCCTTCCTGACCAGCACGACGAGGGAGCTGGTTCCGATCGTGCAGGTCGACGACCGGCAGATCGGCACGGGCAGGCCGGGTCCGGTGACCCTGAAGCTGCTGGCTGCATTCCGCAAACAGGCGTGGGCGACCTGAACCCGCGAGCCCCATCCGCATCCCGCGGATTGCGGAGTGCGGATCGCGGATTGCGGATCAGCTGGCGAACGCTTCGACCGGCGGGCACGAGCACACGAGGTTGCGGTCGCCGTACGGGTTGTCGATCCGGCCGACGCTCGGCCAGAACTTGTTCGCCCTGACGAACGGCAGCGGGAAGGCCGCTTCTTCCCGCGAATACGCGTGCCGCCACTCGGTCGCGCTCACGGCCTCGGCGGTGTGGGGCGCGTGCTTCAGCACGTTGTCCTGCCGGTCCGCACGCCCGGCAACGACGGCGTCGATCTCTTTCCGGATCTGGATCATGGCATCGCAGAACCGGTCGAGCTCGGCCTTGTCCTCGCTCTCGGTGGGCTCCACCATCAGCGTGCCCGCAACCGGGAACGACACGGTCGGCGCGTGGAAGCCATAGTCCATCAGCCGCTTCGCGACGTCCATTTCGTCGACGCCGGCGGCTTTGAACGCCCGCAGGTCGAAGATCATCTCGTGCGCCACGCGGCCGTTCGCGCGCGCGTACAGCACCGGGTAGTGCCGCTCCAGCCGGGCCTTGACGTAGTTGGCGTTGAGGATGGCGTACTTCGTCGCGCCGGTCACGCCGTCGGCGCCGAGCATGCGGATGTAGGCGTACGAAATCAGCAGGATGCTCGCGCTCCCGAGGGGCGCCGCCGACACGGCGTGGATCGCCTTCTCCCCACCCGTCTCGACGAGCGGGTGTCCGGGCAGATACGGCGCCAGGTGTGCGGCGACACCGATCGGCCCCATGCCAGGGCCTCCGCCTCCGTGCGGAATGGCAAACGTCTTGTGGAGGTTGAGGTGGCACACGTCGGCGCCGATCATCGCGGGGCTGGTCAGCCCCGACTGCGCGTTCATGTTCGCGCCGTCCATGTACACCTGCCCCCCATGCTCATGGACGATGCGGCAGATGTCGATGATGTCGTCCTCGAAGACGCCGTGCGTCGAGGGGTAGGTGATCATGAGGCACGACAGGCGGTCGCGGTGTTCCGCCGCCTTCGCCCGCAGGTTCCCGACGTCCACGTTGCCGTTCTGCGCCGTCGCGACGACGACGACACGCATGCCGGCCATGGCGGCGCTGGCCGGATTGGTGCCGTGGGCGGAGGCGGGAATCAGCACGACGTCCCGGTGGCCCTCGCCCCGGTCGCGATGGCAGGCGCGGATGACCATCAGGCCGGTGAACTCCCCCTGGGCGCCCGAGTTCGGCTGCAGCGACACGGCAGCCAGGCCGGTAATGGCGCAGAGATGCTGCTCGAGCTCGCGCGCAATCTGGCCGTAGCCCTGCGCCTGCTCGACCGGCGCGAACGGATGGATGCGGCTGAAGTGCTCCCAGGTGACCGGCAGCATCTCGGTCGCCGCGTTCAGCTTCATCGTGCACGAGCCGAGCGGGATTGTCGAGGTGTCGAGACCGATGTCCTTCCGCTCGAGGCTCCGGATATAGCGCATCATCTGCGTTTCGGAGTGGTGCGTGTTGAACACCGCATGCGTCAGGTACGTGCTGGTGCGACGGAGCTCCGGGGCGTACCCGTCGGTCCTGGCCGCCGCCGCGAAGTCGACCGCCGGAACTGGCCGCCCGATCGCGCCGGCGAAGACGGCGGCGACATCGAGGACGTCGCGCGTGCCGGCCGTCTCGTTGAGCGCGATGCCGACCGTCCGGTCGTCGAGGTAGCGGAAGTTGAGGCCGCTGGCCAGTGCCCGCTCGCGCACGGCGGCCGCAGACGGCACCTCGACGGCGAGCGTGTCGAAGTACTGCGCGTTGCGCTGCGCCAGGCCGAGGGCCTGGAGCCCGGCGTCGAGCGCGCGCGCGAGGGTGTGCACGCGGGTAGCGATTGCCTTCAGTCCCTCGGGGCCGTGATACACGGCGTACATCGCCGCCATGTTGGCGAGCAGCGCCTGCGCCGTGCAGATGTTCGATGTCGCCTTCTCGCGCCGGATGTGCTGCTCGCGGGTCTGCAGGGCCATGCGGTACGCGGTCTTGCCTTGTGCGTCCACGGACACGCCGATGATGCGGCCGGGCATGTGGCGCACGTAATCGGACTTCACGGCGAAAAACGCCGAGTGAGGTCCGCCAAAGCCGAGCGGCACGCCGAAGCGCTGCGTATTGC
>JBOGIW010000545.1:0-4845 GCA_050748045.1 Vicinamibacterales bacterium
GTACAGGGCGAACGTGGTTTCGAAGCTTGCGAACGCGGCAACGACGATGAAGTAGATCAACAGGAGCTGGGGAAGGCCCGGCCGCCGCAGCGCCTGGCGCAGCGCCGCGACGCGTGAGGTGCGCGCGGCATCCGCACGCGCCGAGGGGCGCGACTCCGGCAGGAGGAACCATGCGGCCGTGAAATTGGCGAGCGACAGCGCCGACGCGAAGAACGAGGGCGCCTGGTAACCCCATCGGCTCAGGAATCCGCCGATCGCCGGCCCGAAGATGAAGCCGAGGCCGAAGGCCGCGCCCACCAGTCCCATGCCCTTCGCGCGGTTCTCGGGCGTCGTGATGTCAGCCATGTACGCCTGCGCGGTGGGGATGTTCGCTCCCGCGATCCCCGCGGCCATGCGGGCGGCGAAGAGCAGGGTCAGCGACGTGGCCAGGCCGAACAACAGGTAGGACACCGCCGACCCGAAGAGTCCGATCAGGATCACGGGCCTGCGGCCGATCCGATCCGACAGGCGGCCCCAGAACGGCGCGAACAGGAACTGCATCAGCGAGAACGACGTATTGAGCAGGCCGACCGTGAGCGCGTTCGCGCCGAAGGTCTCGGCGTAGAACGGCATCAGCGGGATGATGATCCCGAACCCCAGCAGATCGATGAAGACCGTGAGGAAGATGATCGTGACGGGGCTCATCGAGCAGCAGCCACTCCCCTGCGGCGCCGCACCTCGAGCCAGAGCGACACGACCATGTAGTAGGCGGGAAACGCCAGGGACGCCAGGAACACCGGGCGCGAGACGGCGGGGAACTGCCAGAGCATGACGAGCATCAGCACGGCCCAGATCGCGGCCAGCGCCAGCGTCGGCGCCTGGCAGGCGGCGCCGCGCGACGGATAGAGGTATCGCACCGGCACGAAGACGAGCGCCGCCAGCGCGACGAGGATCGCCGCGTTCAGCGCCGGCGGCCACCGCGCCACGAACAGGTAGAACACGACGATGTTCCAGTACGACGGGAACCCGAGGAAGTAGTTGTCGGCCGTCTTGGCGTCCTGGCGGTTGAAGCCGTACGCGCTCGACAGGAGCATCGCCGCAACGACAGGGACCGACCACCGGTCGGGCACGAGCAGCGCGCGCCAGACGAAGAGCGCGGGGATGAAGACGTAACAGAGGTAGTCGACGATGTCGTCGAGCTTCGCGCCGTTGAACCAGGGCAGGCGCTCCTTCACGCGGAGGCGGCGCGCGAGCAGGCCGTCGGTCGAGTCGACGGCGACCTGCAGATAGAGCCAGAAGAACGCCGTCCGGTAGTCGTGCTCGAAGATGTCGGCGGCGGCCAGGAAAGCCAGAACGGCGCCGCTGGCGGTGTAGAGGTGCGCGAGCCAGGCGATCACAGGCTACAGCCTCCGGGCTACAGCCGGCGCACGGCGGCCGGAAAATCGCGCCACACCGGCACGCCGCAGAAGTGGGACCCTTCCGTGCAACGCGGCGAGACGAGGCCATTGCGGACGACGCAGGGCGGACCGATGTGCCGGCCGATGCGCGGGTGCACCGCCCGCACCTGTTCGATCTCGTCCATCGAGGCCAGGTAAATCTCCTCCTGCGCATTGAAGCAGGTCCTCATCGTCCACTTGTGCAGGAGCGAGAGGAGCGACCCCGACTCCACGAAGCGGAGCGTCTTGGCGTTCGGCAGCACGTAGAGCGCGTACTCGAGGGGCACGCCGAGCTCGAGGAGGCGGTTCTTGGCCGCCCACGCATCCTGCATCGCCTGGTCGTACACCGCCCTGGCGCGCGGGTTCGCCGCGATCAGGCGCGGCGTGATGTAGTCGGGACGCCTCGTGTCGGTGAACGTCATCAGCGGGCGCGAGCCCGGGACCATGCGGTGCCGCTGGTCCTGCGAGTCGGCCGTGTGACTGAGCTTCTTCTCGAAGACGTACGTCGCGTGATTGAGCGTGCGCATCAGCGGCGAGTGATGCGACACGTTGATCACGTCGAGCCGGTAGCGGTTGCGCGCCGGGTTCATGACCCGGTCGAGCGCCTCGTCGTTCGACATCTCTTCGTCGATGAGCCCGAAGACGGACCGCACCGACTCGGCCACGACGTCCTCCGCATCGGGTGACGCATCCCGGAGTCGCGACCAGCGGCCGTTCAGGCGCGCGTCGAAATCCGAGGCAAAGCGGTCGCCGCCGACGCACGGGCGCGGGAAGCCGGCCTCGGCCAGGTGCTGCGGCTCCATCGAGCCTGCGCCGACCTTTTCGAAGTAGAGCGGGTCCCATTCCCTGACCAGCCGCACCATCTCGCGCACGACGAGGCCGGCTTCGTACGGGGCGTCGCCGCTGTTCACCATCCGCAGCAGCCGGTGCAGCACGATTCCCGAGATGGTGTGCACCATCGACGTGAAGGCGCCGATGGGGATGACGTAGCGCGCGGTCTCGATGGCGCGCTTCTCCGCGTCCTTGTCGATGACCTTCAGCCGCACGGGCGAGCTGTGCGGCTGGATGTAGCGAAGCTCCTTCAGGATCCCGAAGGCATCGTCCTTCAGGAGCGCCGACAGCTCCGCATACCGGTTCCACGCACGGAGAATGGCGCCCTCGTAGACGTCGAGCGCCTCGCCGCCAATCGGCGGCACGAACGCGCGCGGCTCCTTCAGCTTCACGTACCGCTGGCTCGACTGCTCCGAGTTGTAGAACGGGTACGAGTGCAGGAAGCTCCAGACGAACTGGCGCGAGACGTTCTCGAGACCGAACTCGAAGTGCGCGTGCTGGTAGACCGTGTGATGCCCGGCGTCGAAGGTGAGGCGGCCGATCGAGTCGCGCTGCCGCTCGGTCACCTCGTTCGCGCCGATGACCCGAGGCGAGTAGCACGTACGTGCGGCTGCAATCGCGCCGTCGTACGGCGTCATCGGAGCGGTCCTCAGGGTAATGCCGGGTGGCGCAGTGGCGAGCACGAGCGAAGGAATTATAAACGGCTCCCGGCTCTCGCTCTCGGGCCCTGGGCTCTAGCCCTAGGCCTACACCCCTAAAACCCAGGCCACGAGCTGAAGCGCCGAGATCATCCCGTGCCGCGCGGCGAATCGCACGAGCTCCGTGGCGCTGTGGACCCCGAGCTTGTCCATCAGCCGGGTGCGATGGTTGTCGACGGTCTTGGGGCTCACGCACAGGAGGTTTGCGATCTCGGCGTTGGTGTGGCCTTCCACGACCAGCGTGAACACTTCGCGCTCGCGCTCGGTCAGCCGGTCGATTGGATCCGCCGGCACGCCGCGGCCGGCGCGGTAGGCCTCGGCAAGCGCCCTCGAGGCGTGCGGACCAAAGTACGTCTCACCGGCCGACAGGGCGCGAATCGCGGCCACCAGATCCGTGGCCGCTCCGTCTTTCACGATGTAGCCGGACACCCCTGCCCGTACCATCCGCAGCACGTACTCATCGTCGCCGTGCATGGTGAGGACGAGCACGCGGGCGCGGGGTGTCGCCTTCCTGAGCCGCCTCGCCGCCTCGAGGCCGTTGAGATGCGGCATGCTGATGTCGAGCACGATGACATCGGGCAGGAGGGCGGCCGCTCGATCGACTGCCTCGACCCCCGTAGCGGCTTCACCGACGACGTCGATGTCGTCGCTCGCCCGCAGCAGGCCGACGAGGCCCTGACGCACGATGGTGTGATCGTCGGCGACGAGCACGCGAATTCGCCCCTTCACAGCCGCCCCTTCACAGCCGCCCCTTCATCGCCGCGGCTCCGCTTCGGCGCGAAGCGGCACCTCCACATGGATCGTGGTGCCGCGCCCCGGCCGGGAGTCAAGGGAGAATCTCCCCCCGAAGAGCCGCACTCTGTCACGCATGCCGGTCAGGCCGAATCCGGCCGCCGGAGCATCCCCCGCCGGAGACACGTCGAAGCCGCGGCCGCGATCGGCGACGGAGAGCACGAGGTGGTTGGCTCGCCGCTCGATCCGCACATCGACGGCGCTCGCATCCGCGTGGCGCGCCACGTTCGTGAGCGCCTCCTGCGCCACGCGATACACGAGGCTCTCGAGGTCCGGGTCGAGGGGCTCGCCGACGCCGATCGCCTCGACGCTCACGTCGATGCCGAGTTGATCGGCAAAGCTTCGGGCGAGCCACCGCAGCGTCGGCACGAGACCGAGGTCGTCGAGCATGTGGGGGCGAAGCCGGTGCGACAGACGCCGCACGTCGTGGAGCGTCCTGTCGGCAAGCGCCTTGAGGGAGGCCAGACGGGGACCGAGCTCGCTGCCGGTGCGAGCGGCCTGTTGCTCGAGCACTTCCAGGTCGATCTTCAGCGCGGTCAGCGCCTGTCCGACTCCGTCGTGCAGATCTCTCGCGATGCCGCCGCGCTCGGCCTCCTGCACGCGGAGCACGCCTTTCGACACGAGGCGGAATCGCCGTTCGCCGTCCGCAAGGCGTTCGAGCAGCCTGGCGTTCTCGGCCGAGAGACGCGCGATCTCACCGGCGATGGCGGCGAGCTGTTCGGGCTGGGGATCGGACATGGCCCAGGGCCGTTCAATGCCGGTCAGTTCCGGACCGCCGGGACGACCGGCGCCGGGCGCGCTGCGGCGCGCGCGAGAACGGCGCGCACCACGGGCAGCGTCTCGAATCCATCGCGCTGGGCCGGGCCGAGGCGCTCGCGAACGGCTGCCAGCGCCGCGGCGCTCTCGCGATAGTGTGCCGCCGCCTGTGCCTTCGAGCCGCGCGCCGCGAGGGCGTCGGCCAGCAGGGCATGCAGACGGTACACACCGGAGGTCCAGGTGAACTGGTGTGCCAGGGCGAGCGCCCGGCGAGCCACCGCTTCCGCCTGGCCGGCGCGCCCCGCCCCCATCTGCATGGCGGCCAGCGCCTCCCGCGCGCGCAGGCGCAGTGG
>JBOGIW010000546.1:0-7954 GCA_050748045.1 Vicinamibacterales bacterium
GGCGCGGAACGCGCGCTCCGCGCCGGCGAGATCGCCCGACTGGCGCAGCAACGCCCCGAGGTTGTTGTGCGCCTCGGCGAATGCCGGCTGCAGCCGGGCCGCCTCGCGAAACTGGGTCGCCGCCTCCCGCGTCCGCCCTTTCGAGGCGAGCGCGTGCGCAAGGTTGTAGCGCACGATCACGTCGCGCGGCGCCAGGCGCGCGGCGGCGCTCAGCGCCACGATCGCCTCGTCCACACGTCCCACGCGCAGGTAGGCGGTGCCGAGGGCCCGCGGCACGCCGGGGCTCGCCGGATGCTCGCGGCGCATCGCTTCGAACCCCGCGATCTGGCGCTCCGCGGACGTGCGATCGTAGTCCACCCGCAGCGCGGCGAGCTCGCCCGGGTTCACCGGCACCACCTGCATCCACAGGTTGCCCATCTCGTCCACCGACCGGCCGCCGTAGCGCACGCGCACGGGCGGCCTCGACGGGTTGCGCGGGTTCTCCGCCGAATTGTCGTACGTGTACCGCATGCGGAGAATCGTTCCGCGCGGCAGGCGCGGCGGCGTCCGGTAGCGGTAGGCGTTCTGCCAGTTGAAGTCCCAGTCGCGGATCCAGACGAGCGACCGCTCGGTGCCGTCGGGCAGCGTCGCGAAGGCGCGCAGCTCCTTCCCGAGATAGTGCGCGTGCGGGTAGATCGCATAGAGATCGACGTCGACCGGCAGCTCGTAGTGATCCTCGACCTGGTACTCGCGCGCGCCGGGCGGGATGTCGATCGTGTACGAGCCGAGCTGCAGGCCAAACGGCTGCCGCGCCGGTGCGTCGGCCGTGAAGAACAGGCCGACGGTGGCCTGCACGCGCTCGACCTTGCCGGTGGCCTGCAGGTGGAGCTCGATCGCGAGGGCGGTGCCCGGCTCGAGACGCCACGCCAGTCCCTCCGGCGCGACCGTCGGCGAGTAGCCGGGCGCCCAGCCGATCACGTGGCCATCCGGGCTGACGATGTCCTCTTCCGTCGAGAGCATGGCTTCGCTTTCGATCACGCGGTAGCCGCGATCCGCGATCCGCGATCCGCCGTCCGCCGTCCGCGCTCCGCGATCCGCGATCCGCACTCCGCTCTCCGGGATCCGCGATCCGCTCTCCGCAAGCCGCTCTTTGCTCTCCGCGATCCGCTTTCCGCCTTCCGCGCTCCGCGGCTCGCCATCCGGCGTCCATGGTCCGCCGTCCGCGGCGCGAACGAGGCGAACCATCGCGTGGTGGACGGCGCGCGCGTTGCCGGGGCGGAACTCGACCGCGCGCACGTACTTCGGACCGTCGATCGCGACCGGCACGATCACGGTGCGGAACTGGTCGAGGCCCTCCGCCGGCACGGCGACCGGCGCGGGCATCTCGACCGTCAGGTCGGGCGTGCCGAGTTGCCAGCCGTGGGGGAACGACGGAGGGGCGGGCAGATCGCGCGCGTCGCCTTCGGGCGCGCCGCGCTCGACCCATCGCTGGATCGTCGCGATTTGCGCGGCCGTGAGCCGGCGCTCGCCGACGAAATCGCCATGGCCCGGCTCGGGCATCCACGGCGGCATGTACCGGCTCCCGGTGACCTCGGCGATCTGCCGGGCGCGCTTCCGCACGTCCGCATACGTCAGCAGCGAAAACGGGCCGGCCTCCCCGGGACGATGGCAGGTGGCGCACTGCGTGTAGACGATCGGCGCGATGTCGCGGGCAAACGTCGGTTCGGCAGGGGGAGGAGCCGCGGCCTGGCGCGAGCAGGAGACCGCGACGCACGCGAGGGCTACGACAGAGGCCTGATGTAGCAACCGACGGCCTGGGTGGTCAAGGGTGTCACGTCCTCGCCGCGACCAAGACGGTCCAGGACGGCCGCGAGGTCGCGCGCGCCGGCGACGGGCCGCCACACGCCGGGCCGCACGGCGCGATCGTCGATGCGGCCCCGGTACACGAGACGCGGACCCGTCGCGGTCCGCGCAAACACCGCGGCCTCGGGCGTGATCGTCGCGCCCGCACGATCCGCCAGGCGGAACCCGGGATCGCGCAGCGCCGGCGCGCGGAGCCCGTGCTCCCGGTAGTGTGCCTGGATCGCCGTCTCGTCCTCGTCTCGGCCCGGATACACCAGCCACACCCGGATGCGCGACGCGGCCTCGTCGAAGAGGCGGTTGAGCTCGGGCGCGTACCGGCTGGTGACGGGACAGTCCGCGTGAACGAAGACGAAAGCGGTCGCGCGCTGCCGCCCGGCAAACGGATCGACCGTGCGGCCATCCAGGGTCCGCAGCGCGACGCCGCCGGGCGTGCCGAGGGACACCAGGCCGTGGGGCGTTGCGAGCAGGACGATCAGCACCAGGATCATTGCGACGTCGGGCGCGGCTGCGCCGGCCGCAGCGAGTAGAACCGCCGCGAGAACACCGTGACGTCCGGCCGCCGCACCTTGACCTCCAGCTCGCGGACCCGCTTTCCGGGATCGCGGTTCGACGAGTAGAAGCCGAGCACGTAATAGTCGCTCGTTTCGGCATCGATGCGCTTGAGCGCCGCGTCGAAGTCGTTCGTGTTCAGCACGGCGAAGCCGCCGGTGTCGTCTGCGAGCGTCCGCATGCTCCCGTGCGTCTTCTGGATGTGCGTGATCCACTCGTCCTGATCGATCTGCTGGCCGGCGTCGGTCGTACCCACGAGGCCGCGGGGGTCCACGGTGAAGAGCGTCGCGTTGGCGCGATTCGCCGCACGGGTGATCTCGCGAAGCTGAGCGAAGAGGTCGACCTCGGCGAAGACGTTCGCCGATCGGAAGAACGGGTTCTCTTCGTCCCGGATCATGTCGCGCGTCGGAGAGCCGTACCGGCCGCCGAAGACGCGGTCCTTGCCGCGCCGCGCGCCCTCGAACGGGTTGAAGTCGTAGCCCTGGCTCACCCAGATCATCGCCTTGCGCTTGTTCTTCACGCGCTCGAGCTCGTTGATCGTCTGATAGGCCGTCGCGAACGAGTTGGCCGCGCGCTGCCGGAGGTTCGCCGGCCCGGACGGCCCTTCGCTCAACTGCGTGATGTCGAGGAACGTGAGCCCGTTGCCGGCGATTTTCTCGATCGCCGCGTCGATGAGCTTCCGATCGTAGGTGAGCGGCACCGACACCGACGAGGTGCCGGTGGTGACGAGCGAGACGAGATCGCCGTCGTGCACGAGGGTCGTGGCCACCTTCTCGAGCAGCGCCCGTACGTGGTGCGAGCTCAACGCCTCCAGGTGCGCATCGTCCACGAAGATGAGGAGCACGCGCCCCGCCTCGTCGGCGGCGGGGCGGCTGCCGGGCAGCACGATGCCCTCGGGAGCCGCGGCCGGCGCCGGCGCCGCGATGCTGAAGCTCCGGCCTCCGTGGACCAGCACAAACGACGACACGTCCTGCTTCTGCCCGTCCTCGAAGACCTCGAAGTCGTCTTTCTGCAGGTCGGCGACGAACTGGCCCTTGCCGTCGCGGACGATGACGTCGGTGGTGACCAGCGTCACCGCCACCGAGAAGGTCGGCTTCGGCTGTTCCTGCTCCTCGGACGACACTCCGGCCGCGGCGGCCACGAGCAGCGCGGCGAGGCCGGCGATCCTGTGCATGGGCGCATTATAATTCGACTCTAAATGCTCAAGGCACAAGGCTTATGGCCCATGGCGGAGGGCGCGCGGCGCAAGGCCGGATGTCGAGGGGTTGTTCTCGCGCTATGGGTCCTCTGCCTCGGGTCCTGGACGCCGGCGGAGGCCCTCGCACGTGCACGTGACGGGGACGAGGTGGCCGGCGGCATGTCCTGGCTCCACAGCTTCGAGTACGAGCGCGCGCTGGCCGCCTTCGAACGCGCCGAGAAGGCCGACCCCCGCAACCCGATGGCGTACTGGGGTCAGGCGATGTGCTACGAGCAACTGCTCTGGGGCAACGAAAACGTAGACGAGGCACGGGCGATTCTCGACCGCATGCGGCGACGCGGCGCGCTTGCCCGCGCAACGGAGCCGGAGCGCGACTGGCTGGCGACGCTCGCCGTCCTGTTCGGTCCGGGCGATCGGGTCACGCGACTCAATGCGTACTCGGAGGCGATGGGGACGCTGGACGCGAAGTATCCCGATGATGCTGACGTCGCCGCGTTCCGCGGGCTGGCGCTTCTGGCCACACGCGCGCGCGGTCTCGCGGGGCACCACCCTTCACTCGGGGGCCATGGGGACGTGCCGCAGCTTGCCGGCAGCGTTGAGCAGGAAGAGGCCGCGCGGGTCTTCCGTCGCATCCTCGACGCGCATCCCCGGCACCCGGGCGCGCTCCACTACCTGATTCACGTCTGGGACGATCCCGCGAACGCGCACAAGGCGCTCGACGCGGCACGCGTCTACGCGACGGTCGTGCCGGAGTCGAGCCACGCGAGGCACATGCCGGCGCACGTGTTCGTGCAGCTCGGGATGTGGAACGACGCGATCGCGTCGGACGAAGCGGCCGTGGCTGCCGCCGAAGCGAAGGTCACGCAGGACGGCCTGCCGGTGACGGCCACCGATTTCCATCCGCTGTCGTGGCTGGTCTACGAATACCTGCAGGCGAACCGGTTTGCCGACGCGCGGCGCATGCTCGAACGGCTGCGGGCGCCGGCGGAGGCGACGCGCGATCCGAGGCTGCTCTCGATGCTCGCCACGCTGCGTAGCCGCGTCGCCGTCGAAGGGGGCGATTGGTCCGCCGTGCCTGGGCCGGACTTCGTCAACTCCGACGAGCTCTTCACCGTCGGCTACAGCGCGGCGCGCCGGGGCGACGCGGGCCTCGCCGAGCGCGCACGGACGCGCCTCGCGCAACTGGCCACCGAGCCACGCTACGCGGAGCGCCGCGCCCTCCTTGACATCATGGCGCTGCAGGTCGGGGCGGCGATTCGCGCGCTGCACGACGACATCGAGGGGGCGCTGGCGCGTTCGGCCGACGCCACGCGACGGGAGCGTGCGCTGCCGTCGTCGATCGGGCCGCCGCCGCTCATCAAGCCGGCGCAGGAGCAGTACGGCGAGCTGCTGCTGGAGCACGGGCGCCCGGTCGAGGCAGCCGCCCAGTTCGCGGGCGCGCTCGAGCGCGCGCGGAACCGCCGGCTGGCGCTCGAAGGCCTGGCGCGTGCGCGCACGGCCACCGCTGAATCGAGCGCGTCGCGACGCGGCGCCCTCGCGGGCGGAGGGGGCGTCGTGCTGCTACTCCTTCTCCTCGTCGCGGCTCGACACCGGCGCACGCGGCCCGCGTAACGCCCCCAGTGAGCTCCACCGGATTGCAGCTCTCCTCGTGAATGGCTCCCCGATCTCCCGGATCGGTCCTGTGAAGGCCTTCCTGCCCTCCAGCCTCCTCCTGCTGTCGGGGTTCGCCGCGCTCGTGTACCAGGTTCTCTGGATGCGGGATCTCGCGGTGGTCTTCGGCAGCTCCGCGCACGCGGCGGCGATAGACCTTGCCGTGTTCTTCGGAGGCATCGCGGCCGGCGCCGGGCTCTACGGGCGCCTGGCACCGCGGGTGGCCAACCCGCTGCGCCTCTACGGGCTCCTCGAGCTGGGCGTCGCGGTATCGGCACTCCTCTTCTTCATCCTGCTCGACGTCTACGCCTGGATCTATGCGCCGCTCTACCAGCGGTTCGCCGATCGCGCCGCGCTGCTCGTGCTCGTGAAATCGACGCTTGCCGTCGGCGTGCTCGCGCTGCCGACGATGTGCATGGGGGCGACGCTGCCGGCGATGGTGCAGCACATGGGCGGCCGCAGCGCCTGGCTGTACGGGATCAACACGATCGGCGGCACGGCCGGTGCGTTTGCCGCCGGTTTCTACCTGCCGCCGACGCTCGGGTTCCGGAGAAGCTATCTGCTGGCCGTCGCGATCAATGTCCTCGTGGGCCTCGTGGCGGTGGCGGCCGGCAGGCAGAGGGCGTCCGCGGCGGTCGCTCCCGAAGCGCCCCGGATCGCGCGGCGTCCACGGATCGGGACGGCGAAGGCACCGGCACTCCCCGGGCCGCTCGCAACCGTGCTCGCATTTGCCTCGGGTGCGTTGACGATCGCGCTCGAGGTGGCCTGGCTGCGCATGTTCGCGCAGGTGCTCGACAACTCCGTCTACGCCTTCTCGGCCGTCGTCGTGGTTGCGCTGATTGCGTTTGCCGTGGCGGCGCTCGTCGTCAGCCGGGCTCCGATTCCCGCCGCGCCGCCGGCGACGATAGCCTGGGTTCTTGCCCTGGCCGCCGTCGTGATTGTCTTCGAAGGCACGCTGTTCGTGCGCTTCACCGACAACCTGTCGCAGGTGCAGGGCGCCGACGGATGGCCGGCGTACGTGCGGAGCGTGTTCACGATGGCGGCGTTATTCGCGGGTGTTCCGGGACTCGTCGCCGGCGTCGTCTTTCCGTCGCTGCTGAGACTCGTCCCTTCCGGCGCGGTTGCAGCCGCCAGCGTGGGCCGGCTCATCGCGTTCAACACGGCCGGCGCCATCGCCGGATCGCTCGCCGTCTCGTTTCTGGTGCTGCCGTGGCTCGGTCTCTGGCGGACGCTGGCGGCCATCGCCGCGTCGTATGCGGCGCTGGCGGTCTGGATCGTCGTGCGCCACGCCGCGGCGGGCGGTGTCAGGGTCGTCGTCATGGCGCTTGCCCTCGTCACCAGCGCCGCCGCCGCCGCCAACGGCGAGCTTCCGAGGCTGTACCTCGACGCGGCCCGCGCCGAGCGTGTACTGGCGCTCTGGGAGGGGAGCCATGGGACGGTGGCGGTGACCGAAAGCCGCGGCGGCCGCGTGCTGCGCCTCAACAACTCGTACTCGCTCGGAGGCACAACCGATCGCATCGAGCGGGAACGGATCCAGACGCTCATCCCGCTGCTCCTGCATGCCGATCCGAAGGACGTGTTCTTTCTCGGGCTCGGCACCGGGATTACCGCCGGGGAGGCGGTGCGCCATCCCGTGGAGCGGGTCGTCGTGAGCGAGCTCGTGCCCGAGGTCGTGCACGCGTCGAGCCGCTATTTCCGGGAGTGGACGCAAGGACTCGACGCCGACCCGCGTGTGGAGATTCGGATGGAGGACGGCCGGCACTATCTCGCCTCCTCGGGCCGGAGCTTCGACGTGATCATCTCGGATCTGTTCGTGCCGTGGCACGCCGGCACGGGGATGCTGTATACGCGCGAACACTTCGAGACCGTTCGCGCGCGGCTCCGGCCTGGCGGACTCTTCGCCCAGTGGCTCCCGCTCTTTCAGCTCAACCAGCGGGACTTCGAGGTGATCGCGCGGACGCTCGTCGCCGTCTTTCCGCACGTCGTCGTCTGGCGCGGCGACTTCTATGCGAACCGGCCGATTGTCGCGCTCGTCGGCGCGACGCGACCAGTGCGACTCGACGCAGCGCGCATCGTGTCGCGTGCGCGCGCCCTCGCCCCGGAAGCGAGCGAGACCATGGTGCTGGCGGGGCTGTTTCCGTACTACGCGGGCAATATCGGCGCCGCCCGCGCGGTACTCGGGTCCGGCGCCCTGAACACCGACCAGCGGCCGGTCATCGAATACCTCTCGCCCGTGACGCAGTGGAGGAGCCGCGCGGAGGGCGGGGCGCCGTGGTTCGTCGCCACACCGCTCGTGCGCTTCTTCGATCGCCTGCGCGCGGCGGTTCCACCTAACCAGGATCCGTACCTGTCGGCGCTCTCGCCCGGCAAGCGCTCGTATGTCGAGGCCGGCGCGTTCTACTACCGCGCAATCGTCGCCCGCGTGGAAGGAGACGACGAGGAGGCCGAGCGCGACCTTGGGCGGGCGCTCGAGCGTATGCCGGCCGACGTCCAGGTGAGCGGACCGTTCATGGCGCTCGATCCACTGCTGCGATAGCGGCCGGCTCCGCGCCACGAAGGTGTCGGGCCACGAGGATCACGACGATCTCAGCCACGAAGATCACGAAGGTCCCAGCGCGGCGGAGCCGCAACCAAATCGTAGCCAGGGGACAGCTCCGTGTGAAAGACACAGCCGATGAGTGCTCCACGTGCGGTTGCGGCTCCGTCGCGCGCAAT
>JBOGIW010000547.1:0-17924 GCA_050748045.1 Vicinamibacterales bacterium
GTGCCGCTCGCCGCCTCCCACACCCGGACCGTGTCGTCAGCGCTCCCACTCGCGAGCCGCGCGCCGTCCGGCGACCACGCGACGCTATTGACCGACCAGCGATGGCCTTCGAGCGTTCGGACCAGCGTGCCGGTCGCCGCCTCCCACACCCGGACCGTGTCGTCATCGCTCCCGCTCGCGAGCCGCGCCCCGTCAGGCGACCACGCGACGCCGCGTACCTGACCGCGATGGCCTTCGAGTGTCCGGACCAGCGTGCCGCTCGCCGCCTCCCACACCCGCACCGTCTTGTCATCGCTCCCGCTCGCGAGCCGCGCCCCGTCCGGCGACCACGCGACGCCGCGTACCTGACCGCGATGGTCTTCGAGTGTCCGGACCAGTGTGCCGCTCGCCGCCTCCCATACCTGTACCGTCCCGTCACCGCCCCCGCTCGCGAGCCGCGCCCCATCGGGCGACCACGTGACGCCGTGAACGGCATCGCGATGACCTTCCAACGTCCGCACCAGCGTGCCGCTCGCCGCCTCCCACACCCGCACGGTCTTGTCGCCGCTCCCGCTCGCGAGCCGCGCCCCTTCAGGCGACCACGCCACGCTGTCAACCCCATGGCGATGGCCCTCCAGCGTCCGGAGCAGCGTGCCGCTCGCCGCGTCCCATACCCGCACCGTCCGATCATCGCTCCCGGTCGCGAGCCGCGCCCCGTCCGGCGACCACGCGACGCTGCGTACCCAGCTGCGATGGCCTTCCAGCGTCTGGACCAGCCTGCCGCTCGCCGCGTCCCATACCCGCACCGTCCGATCATCGCTCCCGGTCGCGAGCCGCGCCCCGTCGAACGACCATGCGATGCTGCGGACCCAGTCCCAATGGCCTTCGAGCGCACGAAGCACGGGCACCAATCGGTCGAGCGGAGGCTCGCCGACCTCAATCGGCATCCCCTCGGCTCCTCGCGCCGTGACACCGGCAACATTCGCACCGTCCAGCACCGACTGCCCTTTTGACGGCCGGCCCTTTGCGCCAGCCAGGCAGGAGCCGCGCAGGTCGGCGCCCTCGAAATCAGCCCTATCGAGGACGGCGTTGTCGAGCCTCGCGTTGATCCACGAGGATCGCGCGGCGTGCATGCCCTTGCAGCTCACACCCGATGCAGCCACGTCCGAACAGTCCGCTCCATCGAACCGCGTATCGTTCAGGCTCGCCCCGACCAATGATGCACGGCGCAGCACAGCCCCCGCGAGATTGGAGCCATCCAGCCGCGCACGCGCGAAGCTGGCGCCAACGGCTGTCACATCTCTCATGTCCGCCCGGGTGAGCTGGATGCCGTCGAGCGTCAACTCGCTCACGTCGATGCCTTCGAGGCGCGCGCCATCGGGCACGTATCGTTCGTCGTCCGAAAGAGGTCGCATCCCGCCGGGCGTGGCGGCCGCAGCCTCTCGCTCCAGCCGGTACGCAAGCCAGAGCGCGTTGGCGCGCGCCGCCCGGCTCGAGCTGACGGGCGGCTCCGGCCCAAGCAGCAGCCGCAGCGCCCGGCGCAGTTGCTCGCGCCGCGGGTCGTCACGCGGCGCGAGATCGTCGACGAAGGCGCAGACCTCGGCGCTCAGCCGCGCCGTGTCGAGCGCGTGCGCCAGCGCTTCGACGGAGGCAGCCTCGTCGTCCGTCGCGGCGTGCTCGATGCGCCGCGCGAGAAAGTACTCGAGGAAGCTGCGGTGCGAGAAGCCGTAATGCCCATCGCGGGTCCGCGACAGGAACGCGGCCGTGCGCAGCTCGATGTCGAGCTGTTGCGGATCGAGCACGCCTCGGAGATCCACCCTGTCCTTGAAGAGCGTATAGAGATCGCCGTAGTGGATCCGGTTGCCCGCGCGACCCCACAGCACGCCCGCCAGCAGCTCCAGGATCGCCCGGAGCTGCGCGCTCCCGCTCTGCCGCTCGCGCGGCTTGAAGTCTTCGAGCCATTCGTCCGTGTACGCCTCGTACAGCGCACCCGTCGTGACCATCCTTCCGCCTGAGGCTTCAACCTGTCTCAGGCGAGGCAGGCTCTTGATGATGAGGTCCAGGAGCTGCGGCCGGTCCGCCAGCGTGTTCAAGTAGTGCTCGCGCAGGAACGCGGCCGCCCTCTTGCCTTCATCACTGCCGAGCCTCTTGATCAGGTACTCGCGCACCTGCGCCTCGGTAAACCGCTCGAGCGTGTCGATCGCGCCGTCGAAGCTGAGCGTCACGCGCTGCAGCTCCGACATCGGCTCCGAGCCGATGGCGGCCTTCACCGCTTCGCCGTGCTCCCTGAAGAACTGCTCACGGCACGTGACGAGCACGCGATTGGCGCGCGAAGTGTCGCCCGGCGTCGCGGTCACGCGCACGAGCGAACGGAGCTGTTCGACAACGCTCCGCCCCGCGGCCGCGATACCCATCTCGTCGAAGCTGTCGAGGATGAGAACGGCGAGGCCGCGCTCGATGAGATACAGGAAAAGGTGTGGGTCCTTCCGCTGCCCACTTGCACGCTGCCAGTGGTCGTGCAGGATGTCGTCGAGAGACGCCTTGTTCGGGACCTCGCGCAGGTTGACGAGGAGCGGCACCGGCGCGTCCTGCTGATCTTGGGCCCTCTTCGCCAGCTCATAGGCGAGCTTCTGCGTGAACGTCGTCTTTCCCGTCCCGTAGTCGCCGAGCAGGACCCACAGCCGGCTGCCGCGGCCGTTGGCCCAGTCCACACCGTGGGCCACGAGATCGTCGATCTGCCGCTCCTCCTGTTCCGCGCCGGCGCCGGCCGACGCCGCGCGCCCGCCGCGCTCGTCCACGCGCGCTCTCTGGGTCACGTAGGCGGTCGCGAGCGTCGACCGCTCGAATGCCGCGATCTGCTCGGCGAGGTAGGGCCCGAAGTCGACGAGCTGTCGCTCCAGTGCCTCCGGCGTGATGAGCCGGATCCCGCATTCCTTCGCATGCGCGACCGCGGAGGGCGCGTAGGCGGCGGCGACAATCATGCCCCGGGCGCCGGCCGCCCGGGCGAACGGCAGCTCGAGCCAGGCGGCCACCGTCTCGACGGTACTCCTCGTCACCGCCTGCGCGCGCTCCTTGCACTCGATCAGGTACGTCGTGACGTCGACGCCCGACTGAATCCGCACGACGAGGTCCACAGGCTCGCCGTCGATCGCCTGTTGCCTCTCGACCGTGTAGCCGTGCAATCGAAGGAGCTCGACGACGCGATCCTCGAAGGTGGCGGCCGGCTCGTCACCAGCGAGCCGATCGCGCTTCGTGAACACGTCGGGACGGGCGCGGCGCTCCTCGACGGCGGCGCGCTCGCTCTCGTCGCGCCGGTCGAGCAGTTCCTCGATCGCAGCAGTCAGGCGCCGATAGGCTTTCGACACCTCGCGCTCGGCGTGGCCGATCAGGATAGCCTCCGAGAACGGAAGGTCGGGATCGAACGGTATCTCGTGGACGCCGGCCAGCTCGAGCCCGAATGTCTGTGCCCACAGCTCGCGGCCTGCCGCAACGACACTGGGATCGGCCTGTGAAATAGGCGACGCGACGAGCAACAGCTCGGGCGGCGTTCGGCCCGCGCGCAGGTCCTTCAGCGCCGCGTCGTCACGCTTCAGGGCGCGCCATGCCTGGGCAAGCCCGCCGAGGTTCTGCGCGCTGTAGCCGCCCACGAGGACCGTGGCATCCGGAATGATGCCGGCGATCAGCGCTCCGAGGTCGGTCAGCCCGGTGCGCGAGTCGAGGACGACGTGCCGAAAGCCTTCGGCATGGAGGTGCGACAGGAGCGCCTCGAACAGATCGCGGCCGTGCTTCGGGTCGTCGGCCAGGAGAAAGCGCCAGTCGATTTCGTAGTAGAGCCGCGCGGCATCCGCCTCGTCGCCGTGCGCCGGCAGGAGATTGAGGTCCGTGAACGGCGTGCGGCGGATATCGGCGGTGAATGCCTGGAGGCCCGTCTCGCTCACCCCTTGCTCACGGTCCGCCTGCCACTCGATCAGCCAGTCGAAGAACCCCCGCGAGACCGGCCCTTCGGAGCGCAGCGCCCGGACACGGTGTATCCCCGGCGCCTCGACGTCGAGATCCCAGAGCAATGTCTTCCCGCGCGACGCAAGCCCGACGGCGACGTTGGCTGCCAGGAGCGTCCGTCCAACACCTCCCTTGTAGCTGTAGAAAGTGACAACGGCGGGCCGCGTCATCGCAGATGTGTTGAGCCGATCAGGGCTCCGTTCCTGCCCACACCAACTCGCCGGCGGAGCTCTGCTCGCGTTCAGCAGTGGTGGTCGATCCTCCGCCCGACGCAGTCGTTACTTCTTGCTTCAGCCACGCGACGCCGGCCAGCGCCTGCGCAATACGATGCGCGGCGATTCTCGATGGCGCGCCCCGGCGAAGCAGCTCCGACTCGCACACTGCCACCGTGTGCACGGCGGAATCCGTCTGTTGCAGGAAGCCGAACACGTACTGCGCGCCGGAGTCCGTCCGCTGCAGGTGGTCGAGCACGTAATCCAACCACGCGGGGAGAACGGTACGCTCGACGACCTCCCGGCCGACCCGTCCGAGCGCCACCCGCACCTCGCGCCCAGCCGGGATCCGTTCGATGAGGTCCGCCTCCTCCAGGTCCCTGAGCAGGTGCGACAAGTGCGATTCCGACAGCCCCAGCCGTTCCCGGATGACGCTTCGAGGCACCGCACCCTCGCGCTCGGCAAGCAGCTCGAGGACCGTGCGTCCGCGCCCGCTGTCGGAGAGCAGGATCGAGTCGGCAGCCGGCCGGTCGCTCCGGCGCGCGGCTTCCGCGAGCAGCGCGCCGAGCGCCTTCCATTCCGCGTACAGCTCGGGACCCCGGCGCCGAACCTCCTCCCCCGCGGGCGACGCCATGAACCGCGCCAGCGCGTGTCGCTCCTCGACGATGGCGTCGCGCGCGCCCTCACGTACGAGCCACAGTGAGTGAGCTTGACGTGCCGGTGCAGCTCCTCGCCCGTCGGGCCGAGCAGGACCGCCTCGTTCCACCAGCATCCGTCCCGCTCGAGATGGCACAGGCCAAGGATCGTCAGCACGGGAGCGCCACGCTCTTCTGACTTCAGCGCGGCTGCCACTTCGGCCAACATCGATGGCGTCGCGCACAACTCAGGGAGGATCAACAACGTGGCGCAGCGCTCGGCCGCCTTCCTGACGGCCTCCCCGATGTCCTGTATCAACTCAGCTTCGTTTCGCGGGTTGTCGAGCGTGAGGGACTGCGGGTTGGCGCCGAGCGTGTCGAGTGCCGGGTAGTCGATGAATCGCTCGAACGGCCACAGGAGGACGCTGAAGGTCCGGAGCGCCAGCGCAAGCTCGATGGCCGCGGACACCTCGTCCGGCCACGTCGAACGGTGCTCGATGCGAATGCCGTTGACCGGGTCGACTGGCACGAGGGTCGTCCGCCGGCCGTAGGTGTGAATCGTCGGACTCTGGTCGGCGCTCTCAGTCTGGAGACGCTCAGCCATCGCGAGCACGTCGGCGATCAGATTCCGTCGCCGGATCACGCGGTGGCGCCGGCCATCGATGCCTTCGAAAGTATGACCGGCCAGCGCACGGCCCGGCAGGCTGGCGATCATCCGATCGAGCCAGATCAATCCTTGAAGGAGGGTCGCGTCATCATCGGCTGCGCACGCGCCGCGGATGCGGCGCTGCACGACAGTGAACGATGACTCGTCGAGCGGGCGGAGGCGTTGGGGAAACACGCCTCCGCTGACGAGGGCGTTCTCCGTTTCACGGAGCCGCTGTGCATCCGCGTAATACGTCCACAGGACAGCGAACCAGGCGGCCGGGCTGGAAGGTGCTGCGTTCAACCGTTCGAGCAGCCCGACGTGAGGCCTGCCCGGCGCGTCTGCCATCGTCGTGCGCTGCGGCTACGGCGTCGTCGTTTTCTTCTCGTCCTTCTTCTCCGGCCGCGCCAGCGCCTTCCACTCGATCCCGAGCGTGTGCTTCATGAGCCAGGCGATTTCTTCGGCGTCGCGAATCCGCTGGTGGGCGGGCTCGCGGAAGCCGTGCGGCTCGCGCGGGAAGCGGATGAACCGCACGGGCACGCCGCGATCCTTCAGCCCCTGGTAGAAGATCATGCTCTGGCCGATCGTGTCGGTCGTGTCCCGCTCCCCGTGGATGACAATCGTCGGCGTCTGCACCTTCGCGATGTGCGCGTAGGCGGACTTCTGACGGAACCCCTCGGGGTTCTCCCAGGGCGTGCCGCCGATGTACCAGAGACGCACGTCGTGGTTGAAGCCCATCGCGTACTCCGACGGCCAATCGGCCACCATCGCGCCAAGCGAGGCCGCCTTGAAGCGGTTCGTCTGCGTGATCGTCCAGCCGCCCAGGATGCCGCCGTAGCTCCAGCCGCGCACCGCGAGGCGAGCCGGGTCCGCTATACCGTCGGCAACGAGCTTGTCGACGCCGGCCATCAGGTCCTCGTAGTCGCCGCCGCCGATGTCCCTCATGTTCCCCCGCAGCAGCGCGTCGCCGTACGACGAGCTCCCGCGCACGTTCGGCTCGAGCACCGCCCATCCGAGGCCGGTGTAGACGTGGTTGATCCCACGGAACGCCGTCGTCCAGACGCCGGCGGGCCCGCCGTGAATGCTGAGGACGAGCGGGAGCGTCGTGCCGGGCGTGTAGCCCGCGGGCAGCCATAAGAGGCCTTCGACCTCCAGACCGTCCCGGCTTTTCCACGACATCGCGCGGAACTGCGACGTTGCGAAGGCGCCGGCGTGAGGATTGGCGTTCGTGACGCGCGCGAGCCGCCCGTCCGCGGCATCGACCACCATGACCTCGCCCGGCGTGCCGGGGGCGCTCGTCACGACGGCCCCGCGGCGGCGGTCGCGCGTCATCGATTCCATCGTGCCGTTCCAGTCGCCCGTGGCGATCGTGCGGACCGTGCCGCTCGTGACATCGAGCGCGAAGACGCCGCTCCGGGCGCGGCGCATGCCGCCGACAAGAATCGACCGGCCATCGGGCGTCCAGAAGTACGCCCCGATCTGACCGTCGAACCCGGCGCCGATCCGCCGCTGGGCGCCACCGCCCGCGGGAACGACCCAGAGCCGATTCGTCGCGAGATCCCAGCCGGTGTCGCTCGGCGCGACGAACGTGACCTGGGACCCGTCCGGCGACCACGACACGTCCTGCTCGGGCGCCTCGTTCCGCGTCAGGTTCTTCAGCTCGCCGCTCGCGACGTCGAGGAGCGCCACCTCGGCGAGGTACTGGCTGTTGCGACGATTGTCGGGGCGATGAATCACGGCGACGCGGCGGCCGTCGGGCGACGGCTTGAAGTCCTGGATGAGGAGCGGTCCCTTGCTGACCTTCCGCGCCTGCCGGTCGGCCAGGGCGATCTCCCAGATCTCACCGTAGCGGCCCCGGTCCTGCCCGTTCGGTCCCTCATCGACGAAGATCGCGTCCTCTCCGGCCTTCTTCGCCGCCTTCTCGGCCTCGGACTCGGCCTCTTCGGCCAGGAAGAAGATCCGCGAGCCGTCGGCGGCCCATTCGAATAGCTTGATCTCCCCCTTGTGGTCCGTGAGCTTCACGGCTTCGCCGCCGGTGGTCCTGATGACCCAGATCTGCGGCCCGGCGTCCTTGTCGTTCTCCGGCACGTCGCGCGTCGAGAGGAACGCCACGTGGCTGCCGTCCGGCGACCACTGCGGCGCGCGGTCCTTGTCGCTCGCCAGGAACTGGTACTGGCCGGACCCGTCGCTGTTGGCGATCCAGACGGTGGCGACGCGCTTGTTGTCCTTCCACTCCTTGATCTCGGAGCGGGTGAAGAGCAGGCGCGATCCATCGGGCGAGATCCGCGGGGCGGACACCTGGACGAGATCGAGCACGTCGTCCAAGGTCATCGCCCGCTTCGCCTGCGCGGCGGCGAGCGCGATCGTGGCGAGCAGGATGGCCAGCGCGGAAGCGGTGGTGCGGCGGCTAGGCGTCATCGGGCTCCTCGTCGAGCGTCACGGTCCTGACGATCTGCAGCGGGCGGACAGTGGCGATGGCGGCGTAGTCGCGGTCGTCCGCCAGCAGGTACCCGCCGCGGTCGAGGGCAATCTGCGCCACGAGGCAATCCTTGCTTCGGACCTTCAGGCCCGCGCGGCGGCAATCGTAGTAGATCTTCGCCGCGCGGCGATAGGTTTGCTCGTCCGGAAGCAGGATCTCCTGGGATCCGATGTAGCGCGAGAGCACCCGCCACTCGGTCTCGTCTCCGGCGCCCTGCAGCACCTCCTGCGCGACGGGCGCCGGGAGCCCGATCGTCTCCCCCACTTCGATGAGGAGCTCCAGGTTGCGCGCCTGCGCCGTCTTCCGGCCCTTCAGGAGGTCGATGACGGCGGACGTGTCGACGGCAATCATGGCCGTGCGTCGCGCAGCGCCCGATAGTCGTAGCCCTCGTGAAACCGCACCCGGCCTTTCAGCTCCACCAGGGACCGGCGCCGCCGCAGGCGGATCAGCTCGCGCAGCGCCTCGTGGATCAGGTCCTTCTTCGTCTTCGCCCTGCTGTAGCGGAACGCCTCCTCTACCAGGGCCTCATCCAGAACGATATTGGTACGCATGTGTATAGCATACACATTTCGGCTTGTGCCGTCCAGTCCGGTCAGGGCCGGAAGTAGAGGACCATGCCGACGCCGGCGGAGGCCAGCACGTAGCCGACGTACAGCAGCGGATGCGGCGCGTGCGCGGGCGGATGAATGGCCATCGTGACGATCACGTTGATGAGCGGCGCGCAGCCGAAGACGATCGGCATCACGATCGCCGGCGACCCGCCCGCACGGAACGCATAGATGATGCACACGGCCCCGAGCGCGCCGAGCGCGCCCGCGACGGTCGCCGTCGTGGCGCCCACGGGCGCGAAGCCGCGCAGGTTGCCCTGCGCCGAGAGCGCGGCCACCGGCCAGAGCACGCCGAGGAGGAAATAGGCGACGCCGACACAGAGCAGCGCCTTCATCGGGTTGCCGAGCGACACCTGCCCGCGATGGAGCATGGCGCCGTAGAATCCCCAGGACAGGGCTGCGCCAAAGGAGAGATAAATCCAGTTCATCACGGGCGCATTGTAGCGCGAGGGCTTCAGGTGTACGCGGGGCAGGCCGACAACGAGCCGCCGTGGCTCGTCCAATCCGAACGTGATGAACCATAATCGGTGCTCATGGCTCGCCGGGCGCTCGCCGTCCTCGTCGTCCTGCTCTACGCGCTCCACCAGGACATCTGGTTCTGGCACACGGCCCGGCCGGTCGTGTTCGGCATCCTGCCGATAGGGCTCGCCTACCACGTGGCGTATTCGATCGTCGTGGCCGGCGCGATGTGGCTGCTCGTCCGCTACGCGTGGCCCAGGGACCTCGGGGACGAGCGTTGATTCCCGCGGTCATCGTGCTCGCCTATCTGGCGACGGTGCTGTATATCGGCATCTTCGCCTTCCGCCACGCCAAGGGCGGCGCCGAGGACTTCTTCCTCGCGGGGCGCGCGCTCGGCCCGATCGTCTTCCTGGCGTCGCTCTTCGGCACCAACATGACGGCGTTCACGATCCTCGGCTCGTCCGGCCACGCCTTCAACAACGGCATCGTGACGTACGGGCTCATGGCGTCGTCGTCGGCGCTGGTGATCCCGCTGACGCTGTTCCTGATCGGCACGCGCGTCTGGGCGCTCGGGAAGCGCTACGGGTTCATGACGCCGGTGCAGATGTTTCGGGACCGCTGGGAGTGCGGCCACATCGGGACGGCGATCTTCGCCCTCCAGGCGGCGCTGCTCGTGCCGTACATCGTCATCGCCGTGATGGGCGGCGGAACCGCGCTCCGCGCGATCAGCGGCGGCGCCGTGCCCTACTGGCTCGGCGGCGCGATCGTGTCGGTCGTCGTGATGTCCTACGTCTTCCTCGGCGGGATGCGCGGCACCGCGCTCGTCAACACGTTCCAGGCGACGCTCTTCCTCGCCTTCGGCACCATCGCGCTCGTCGTCATCGGCAACGCCATCGGCGGATTCGGCCCGACGGTCCAGTCGATGCTCGATTCGCCGTCGCTCGCGCCGCTCCTCACGCGCGAGCGCATCTCGCCGGAGTACTTCTTCAGCTACACCTTCATTCCGCTCTCGTCCATCGCCTTTCCGCACATCTGCATCTTCTGCCTCACGGCGAAGCGCATGACCCATTTCCGGCGGACGGTCATCGCCTATCCGCTGTGCATCATGGCGGTCTGGCTCCCGGCGGTCTTCCTCGGCGTCATCGCCAACGAGGCCGGCGACGTCCCGGGCGTTGCGGCGAAGCTTGCGGCGCGCGCCGCGGGCACGCCGCTGCCGTCCGACGACGTCGTGGTGCTGATGCTCCATCACTACGCGCCGGTGTGGCTGGCTGGCCTCCTCGGGGCGGCCATCATGGCGGCGGTGATGGCGAGCGACTCGCAGATCCTCGCGATGTCCACGATGTTCACGGAAGACGTGTTCGCCTATTACGGCGGGCGCGAGCGGTTCGGCGACGCGGCGCACGTGACGACGGGGCGCGTCTTCGTGGTCCTCGTCACGATCGCCGCCTACGGCATCGCGCTCGTCGCCCAGCCGGGCATTTTCGCCCTCGCCGTGCAGTACGGGTTCTCCGGGTTCGCGGCGCTCTCGCCGCTCCTCGTGGCGGCCCTGTTCTGGAAGCGCAGCACGAAGTGGGGAGCGCTCGCCGTCGCGCTCTGGACCGCGACGACGACGATCGCCACCGGGTTGGCGCCGCCGGCGTGGACGATTTATGGGTTTCTGCCGGTCGTCCCCATGGTGATCGGGTCGTCGATCCTGATGGTCGTCGTTTCGCTGTTGACGCCGGCGCCGTCGGCGGAGACGATTGACAGATACTTCCCGGCGCGGGAGGCGCCCTTCGCCCTGCGAGGTTCGGCGAGGTGAACACGGAGGTTCTTATGAGACAACAGCTTCTCGCCGTCGCCGCGCTCTTCGTGCTGCTTGCGGGCGCCGGCTCCGGCGAGCCCATCCAGGAGGCGGCGATCAAGGATGGACCCGACCGCCAGGTGCAGGCGGATGAGATCGACGAGTACATCCAGCAGAAGAAAGTGTTCTTCCTGGACGTGCGCGAACCGAAGGAGCTCGAAGAGCTCGGGACGCTCGAGGGCTATTACAACATCCCAATCGGCGAGCTCGAGAAGCGCCTCGGCGAGGTGCCGAAGGATCGGCTCATCCTCACCGCTTGAAACGGCGGTGGCCGAGCCGCGCGTGCCGCGGCACTGCTCGCCGAGAAGGGATACACGGTCGCAGGGTTCTGCGGCCTCAATCAGTACAAGGGGAAGAAGATCAACCCGAAGGCGAAGCGCTAGCGTCCACCATCAAGAATCGCGAACACGCGTGTCGGTCCGCCGCTGCCGCCGGCGAGATTGATCGGGGCGACGACGACGGTGAAGCCGGTGGGCGGGAGCTTCGTGAGGTGACGCGCGTTCTCGATGTGGTAGATGTTCGCGGGGTTCGTCAGGTTGTGCGTCTCGTACTTCTCCGAGGGGCCGTAGTCGACGCTCGGCGTGTCGATGCCGATGCCGGCCACCTGGCGCTCGATCAGATGGCGCGCCGCGTCGACGCCGATCCCCGGGAAGTGCTTCGTCCCGCCGCGCTCGTTCATGTACGCCTTGCGGTCGGGCCAGCGCGCGTCCCAGCCGGTCGCGACGAGGACGATGGCGCCACTCGGGATGGCGCCGTGCCGCGACTCGAACGCTTTCAGGTCGGCGACCGTGACCTGATAGTCCTCGGGCTTGCCGGTGACATTGATGCACACGCCCGGGCGAACGAGGCGATCGACGGGGATCGCCTCGGTCGTCCACTGACCGCCGAAGTGCGACGGGGCGTCGAGGTGCGTGCCGAAGTGCTCCTCCGACTCAAAGCGCCCGTTTTCGCGTGTGCCGTCGCGATCGAAGGCGGGCTTGCCGCTCCAGCTCGGATCGCTCTCCCGCAGTGGATGGCCCAGATCGATCACGCGAGGGTTCTGTGCCGACGGTGCGGCGAGCAGCAGCACCCACACCCACACGATCGCCCATCGCCTGCACGCCATCGCTGCCGCCTGCCTGGTGTCCACCGTTACCGCGCCCGGCCTATCGCCGCCTACCGCCGGTCATCGTCGTGGTGCCGCGCCGTCTTGTAGTGCTCCGCGAGGAGATCGCGCCCCCAGTCGCCCTTGAAATCGCGCCAGACCAGGTGGATGTGGTTCGCGTTGTTCTGCGTGTTGTCGAACTCGATGAGGAACGTCGGGCCCTGCACGCGGTAGTAGTGCCCCTGGCCTTTCTCGACGCCGCCCATCCAGGCGAACTTCACCGTGGCCAGTCCGGTCGCGCGCACGTTTGCCAGCCGCTCGCGCGCGATGGCGTCGGGCTGGGCGGCGGCGTTCTCTTCGACGAGCTTCACGAGGAGCGCCTGCTGCGCGGGCGTCATCTGCGCATACGCGAGTCCCCGGTCCTCCTGGAGTGCGGCTTCCTTCGTGTTCGTCGTCAGGATGTCGCTTGGCGCCTTCGGATCGATGATGGCCGCCTGCCGCTGCGCGTCGTCGAGGGCGCGCAGCAGCTCGTAGCCCAGATCCTCCTCGGCGGCGAGCGCGCGGAGGCCCTTCCTCGAGCCGACCCGGACCTCCGCCGGGTTGGCACCGAAGAACTGCGGCGTCGTGGCGAGCGCGGCGCCGTTGACAACGGTCCAGTTCTGCGACAGGTGATGACCCTCGTACCGCCATCCCCAGGTGCTCTTCGGGCCGGGCTCGCCGAACACGGTGAAGTAGTAGAGCTGCTTGTCGCGACGGGTCGGATCCTGGCCCATCTCGACCAGCACGTCCTCGAGCGAGCGGATCGTCTCGGCCTTGCTGTACCCCTTCTCGCTCAGGCCGGCGCGCAGGAGGCTCATCGCCGCGGCGCGCTGCGTGTCGTTCATCTCTTTCAGCGTGAG
Organism: Vicinamibacterales bacterium; assembly: GCA_050748045.1. Taxonomy (GTDB): domain Bacteria; phylum Acidobacteriota; class Vicinamibacteria; order Vicinamibacterales; family UBA2999; genus CAVYVZ01. The sequence goes on from JBOGIW010000547.1 coordinate 12,844, forward strand.
CCCCTTCCGCGGCACGGGCGTGTAGAACCAGTTGAACCGCTCCTCGGCGTCGAGCGGCATCTGCGCCTTCTGCTTCATCTCCGGCGTCAGCGAATCGAGGAACGCCCGCGCGGCCGTCACCATGGCCGGCGGTGGCGGGGGGGCCGTAGCCGACCGGACAATGGCCACGAGCCCGGCGCCGAGAATCAGCGCGAGCGTGACGGTTCTGATCATGACGACCTCCATTACGCGCGAATTATACAGGCTGGCCGGAAGATTCTTCTGCAGCCTGTCGAAACAAGCGACGCGCCTCCGAGGTTGCTCGCAGTGTCGCGGTTTAGCCATCGCCTGCTGCCCATGGCCAGCGATCTCGTTCAGTTCGGCGCCGGCCTGCACGAGGTCACGGCGAGCCGTCGAAGTAATCGACGATGGCCCGGGTGGTCCGGCCCATGCGGTCCTCAGTCTCGGCGTACGGCTCGCGGATCGCGTTGACGAGGAAGGCGATGACAATCGGCCCCGACCGGGCGGAGATGACGCCGACGTCGTTGGCCAGCATCGGCGGGAAGTCTCCGGTCTTGTGGCCCACGGGAACGGTGAGGAAGTGCGGCAGCCGGCGGGCGCCGGACTGCTGGCGGCGGAAGGCCCGCGTCATCTCGGCGCAGCTCGACTTGCCGAGGATCGTGCACCGCTCGATCGCTTCCAGCATCCGTCCGATCCCTCGCGGCGTGATCCGGCCAAGCCAGGTCGACGGCTCGTCGCTCACCTGCCGGTTCAGCTCCTCGCCGAGGCCGGGGCGGCGCATCGTGTTCTGGATGGCGTCGAAGCGCGCCTGCGGCATGCCCGCGAACGACGGATCGCCGCTCTGCAGCCCATAAAGCTCTTCGGGGGTCAGCGACTTCAGCGAGGCGTCGGCGAATTCGTACCGCCGCCGGAACACCTCGAAGATGGTCATGTTCAGGCGCAGCTCCTGGTAGCCATTGACTTGGAGCCATGCGTTGACGCGCTCGACGCCGCCAACCTTCGCGATCATCATGTCGGTCGCGGTGTTGTCGCTCGTGATGATCATCTGGGTCAGAAGATCGCGCACCGTCGGCTGCAGGCCGAGGTCGTGATAGCGCAGCACACCGGAGCCCCCGCGGACATCGCGCCTGCGCATCTCTACGCGCGCATCGAGCTTCAGCGTCCCCTGCTCCGCGAGCTCGTAGGCCAGCGCCATGATCGGGATCTTGATGACGCTCGCACCGTTGAACGTCTCGTCGCCGCGCACGGCGGCCTCCTCGCCGGTGTCGAGGTGCCTGACGTAAATGCCGGCCCTGGCTGGAAAGCGCGCCAGCTCCGCTTGCAGCAGGCGCTGGAGCCCCGCCTGCGCGGCGACCGCGTCGAGCGCCAGTACAACGATCCCGACTCCCACGATCACTGCGTTGGTCGTGCGCATGGGTAGATCCTACAGTCACGCTGCGGGAAAAGGCAGCCGGTTCCCGTGTGGCTGCTGCGGCGCAGGTGGCGTGCTGGTTATCGATCGGTGTAGACAGCGAAGGGGGTGCGTGTCTCAAGCAGCCGTTGAGACCGCCGACCGGCGTGGGCACGCTGGTGGCGGGCTGGCTGTCAGGAGGGATTCAGCGTCGGGCGGAACCCGATCAGTCGACCATGACGTCGTCGAAGCTTGCGATCGCGTCGGCCGGATCGTGCGGCTGATCGACGTTGCCAGGGCGAACGGACAGCAGCGTGCGACAGCCGGCGTACCGCGCCGCGTCGAGCTCGCCGCGTGCGTCGGACACGAAGAGCAGGCGCGCCGTCGGACCGCGAAGCGCCGAGGCGATGCGGCGATAGCTGGCTGGCGACGTCTTCGCGCCCATCGCCGTGTCGAAGAACGCATCGAGATACGGCGTGAGGTCGCCGTCGCGCGTGTGGGAGAAGAGCAGCCGCTGCGCGAGCGCGCTGCCAGACGAATAAATCGCGACGGTGATGCCGGACGATCTCCACCGCGCGAGCGCCGGCCGGACGTCAGGGAACACGTCGGCGACGAGCGCGCCCGACCGGTAGCCCGCCTCCCAGATGTAGCCCTGCAGCAGCTTGAGCGGCGGCGACTTGCGGTCCCGATCCATCAGCCATTCGACATAGGCGGCGACAGCCAGGGCGTCCTCGGATTCATCGCCGATCGGAGGCGCGTCGCCGCGCGCGACGTCGTCGGCCCACTCCCTGCGGAGCGCGGCGACGACCGCACGCAGCGCCGCGCTGTCGCCATGCTGCTTCAGGTGCTCGCGCAGATGACGGCGCGCGTAGGGGAACAGCACGTCGCGCACGAAGGCGATCGGCGTGGTCGTCCCTTCGATGTCGAGCACGATCGCGCCGATCGCGTCTCGTCGGACGCGGACGATCACGCCTGACGGCTGGACGCCGGCATGAATGCGGGCCCGAAGCAGACCGGCTCGAATCGGCGGTCGACGCCGCTCTCCGAGTAATGCGGCGTCCAGCCGGTCGCGTTCTGGAACAGGCGGATCGCGCGGATACGGCGCTCGCCGCACAGATCGAACCAGTGACGCGTCCCCTTGGGCACGCGGATCAGATCCCCACGCTCGACCTCGACCGCGAACACGGGGCCGTCGGATGGATGAATATGAAACAACCCGCGTCCCTCCACGACGAGGCGCACCTCGTCTTCGTCGTGCCAGTGCTCCCGGTTGAACCGTGCGAGCATCTCCGCCAGGCCCGGCGTATCGGGCGTGACGTCGATGACGTCGGCCGTCGTGTACCCGCCGAGCGCTTTCAGCGCGTCCAGCCTCGCCGCATACGCAACCAGGAGCGCCTCAGGAGATGCCGTGTCGGCCGTGTCGGCGTCCAGCGTCCACTTCTCATAATCGATGCCGTGAGCCGCCAGAAAGCTCCGTACGTCGGCGTCGCCGTGCAGCGTGCGGTTTTCGTCGGGAATGCGTGCTATCGCCATGGCGTTCCTCTCTATGGGCTTCCGCTGCGTCCGCCCGGATGCGACCGATGGCCTCGAACAGGAATTCGAGGATCTCCACGTGCCGCTCCGCCTCCGCGAGCGTCGCGCCCCAGGTATACAGTCCGTGGCGCCGCAGCAGGAACGCGTGGGCGCCCTCGTAGCGATCGAGCGTCTCGCCGACGAGGCGGGCGAGGCGCGGAATGTTCTGGTCGTTTTCCAGGATCGGGATCCACTCCTGATGCTCGTGCGACGTCGCGCCCCGCAGCCCCTTGAGCATCTCGTAGCCCGTGATGCGCAGGCCGCCCTCCGCGGCGTGGCGCTCGGACAGGACCGTGCTCCAGACCGAGTGCGTGTGCAGGACCGCCCCGACCTTTCTCCGGCGGACGACCTCGACGTGCAGGAGCGTTTCGGCCGACGGCTTTCGCCGCACGCGCCCGATGACCTCCCCGCGCTCGTCGCAGCGCAGGATGTGTCCATCTCGAAGCTCGTGCTTGAAGATGCCGCTCGCAGTGATGGCCAGTCGGAACGGACGCCGCGACACCACGGCGCTGAAGTTGCCGCTCGTGCCAGGCACCCATCCCCTCACGCTGAAGCGGCGGCCAATCCTCGCGAGGGACGAGGCAGTGGCCTGGAAGAGCCGCGGCGTCGCCATGTGGCCCACCTGCGCTATTTCCGGTTCGGACCGACGTCTGCTGCGTCCACCTGCACGCGTACGGCCGGCCCTGGCAGGTCGACCGACAGCACGACCGTCGCGTGGCGCGCATCCTTCCGCAGCAGCCGTCCGATGACGCCGCGCAAGGGTCCATGCGTCACTCCGACCATCGCGCCTTCGCGCGCGAGCGGGCATGGATCATATTGCAGTTCCGTGTCGACGACCAGCCGGAGACTGTTCCTCGACATCGGGCACCGGCGCGGGGCAGCCGTCGAACGAGACGACGCTCAGGACTGCCCGCAACTGAGAATTGGCGCCAGTGGCCTGCGAGCCTCAGCGGGCGGACGACGATCGTGATGGCGGCCCGGCCCGCTCCGCGTCATCGCAGGGGCAGGATCGCTCCCGGCGTGGGCACGCTGCAGACACCGGTGCAGCCAGGCACGCTCTCGCCGGCGGTCTGGTGATAGATCACGATCCTGCGAGCGTCGATCCGGCGGCCGCTCCGTGCCGCGCGCTGGAACAGCCAGGGCGACACGAACGCCACGTCGAGGTCCTTCATGTCCAGCAACTGCGCGGCGTCGTCCGTGTCGCCGGTGAAGTAGAGCCGCCGGCCCTGCCAGGTCACCAGGTACGAGTAGTGGCCGGTCGGGCCGTGCGGCGTCGGAAACGCCTCTATGGTCATGTCGCCGCCCGTCACCCTCGCGCGCGCCGGCGCGGCCGGAAGCGACCGCGCCACGCGATCCGGCGGGACGCCGCTCACTGCGTCCTCGGGACCGACGACCTTCCAGCCGGTCTTCTCGAACAGCGAGCGGTCCCAGTGATCGGCGTGACGATGCGTGATGAGGGAGAGCGTGTGGGCAGTCGTCGATCGGATCTCGCGCTCGTCGTACTCCATGTAGCCGCGATAGCCCGATTGGTACGGGAAATCGGTAAAGAGCGTGGTCGTGCCGTCGGTAATGGCGTAGGCCATATTGCCGATGAAGCGCGCTTCGAGAACGGGCCCACCGCCGAGCGGCTGCGCGAAGGCAGCGGCGGCCAGCGCGCCCGCAATCACGATGGCGCCGAAGACGGGGAATGCGACGAGCGCGGCGACGAAGAGGATGGACACCGTGATCGCGAAGGCGAGGAAGCCCAGCGGCCAGAGCAGGGCAAGGGCGAGACGCGCGGGGCCGCGCGCGTCGGTGAACAGGAGCCCGACCGCGACGCCGGCCAGATACACAGGGAGCAGCAGCGGCTGCAGGACCCGCCAGATGCTCGCCAGCGTCTGCGGTTCCCCGTTCATGCGCGGCCGCGGACCTTCGCGAGCCACCAGCGCAGGCCGACGAACAGAAAGCGCCAGTCCTTGAAGAACTCCGGCGGCTTGCCCTCGAAGGCGTGGCCGATGAACTGCAGGATCCAGCCGAGAACGAAGACCGACGCCGCCAGTCGCCAGTCGAGAACACCCGCCCAGACGAGGGGGATCATCAGAATCGAGACGACAATCATCGGGATGCCGAGGGTGTGGCA
>JBOGIW010000548.1:0-8204 GCA_050748045.1 Vicinamibacterales bacterium
AGGTACGAGACGTTCTTCTACCCGGGCACGCAGCACGGATTCAACAACGACACGACGCCGCGCTACGACGAAGCGGCCGCCAGGCTCGCGTGGTCGCGGACGGTGGCCTTCTTCAAGAAGAACCTGAGAAGCCAGTCCTAGAACCGGAGGCAGCGGAGAGAACGGAGAGAACGGAGAGAACGGGATCACACAGAGCAGCGGAGAAACGGAGATATGGAAGGCTTCCACGCTGTCTCTGTTTCTCCGCTTCTCTTGTGGACCCGTTGACTCCGTGCGCTCCGCTCCCTGATTCACCGCCTGCCGGCGGCGGTCGTCCGTGTTGTCATCGGTCCCGCCCGGAGATCCCCGCCAGCTTGTTGCGCTCGGCAATCACCCACGCGCGCACGGCCCTCACCTCCTCGCCGGTGAGCTGATCGGCGAAGGACGGCATGCCTCTGTCGAACAGCGTGCCCTCGAGGAGAATGTTCTTGTAAGCGGCGAACATGCCGGCCGGCGAGCGGCGGAGGTCCGGCAGCAGCGTCCCGGTCGCGTGACACCGTTCGCAGTACGTGCGGAAGAGCGCCCCGCCGGCCGCGACGGTTTCGGGCGCGTGCTGCTCGTCGATGCGCGTCACGGGCCGGGCGGCGGGCCGCGGCGGCAGTTGAACCGCGCCGTCCAGCGCGAAGACGAGGACGCGACCGGTCGACCGTGCCCTCCTCGCGAACGCGCCGCCCCAGCCCGCCATGAGGGCGACGTGCTGGCGACCGCCGACACTGTAGGAGATTGGCGGCGCCACGATCCCGGTGTCGATCGACGTTGACCACAGCTTCTGCCCGTCGGTGGCGCGATAGGCGATGAGCTCGCCGGCCGCGGTGCCCTGAAACACCAGGTTGCCGGCCGTCGCCAGCGTGCCCCCGTTCCAGTAGTTGCCGTATTCGACGCGCCAGCGCTCGGCGTTCCGCACCGGGTCCCATGCCAGCAAGCGCCCCGCCGATGGCCACGGGAGCCTGCGCTGTTCGTCCGGCAGGCGGCCCCCCTTGAGCCCCAGGTTCCATTCTCCCGGCCGGAACGTGAAGGCGGCCGGCTGCTCGTAATAGCGCGCGTTCTCCTGCGCGGGCAGGTAGACGAGCCCGGTCCCCGGGTGAAACGACATCGGCTGCCAGTTGTGCCCGCCGAGCGGGCCCGGCCTGACCTGGAGGCCGCGCTCGCGATAGTCGGCGCCGCGGATCTCGCGGGGACGGCCGGTACGGGCATCGATCTCCGATGCCCAGTTCGTGGCGACGTACGGCTTCGCCGAGATGAGCTCGCCTGTCCGGCGATCGAGCACGTAGAAGAACCCGTTCTTCGGGGCCTGCATCAGGACCTGCCGGAGGCGTCCTCCGATGGGCAGGTCCGCCAGGATCATGTGCTGCGTGGCCGTGTAGTCCCAGTTGTCGCCGGGCGTCGTCTGGTAGTGCCACACGAGCTCGCCGTCGGACGGCCGGATGGCGAGTATCGACGAGAGGTAGAGATTGTCTCCGCCGCCGGGGCTTCGCAGGTGACGGTTCCACGGCGATCCGTTCCCCGTGCCGACGTAGATCAGGTCGAGCGCGGGGTCGTAGGCGATCGAGTCCCACGCCGTGCCGCCGCCGCCGTATTCCCACCACCGGCCGCCCTTCCAGGTGGGCAGCGCTTTGGCGATGGCCGCCGATTCCGGCGGGCTCGACGGATCGCCGGGAACCGTGTAGACGCGCCACCGCTCCCGGCCGGTCCCGGCGTCGTAGGCGGTGACGTAGCCGCGCACGCCGTACTCCGCGCCGCCGTTGCCGATGACGACGAGCCCGCGGACGACGCGCGGCGCGCCGGTGATCGTGTACGGCTTGGACTGATCGACGGTCGTGACCTGCCAGGCCACGGCGCCCGTGGCCGCGTCGAGCGCCGCGAGACGGCCGTCGAGGACGCCGACGTACACGCGACCGCGGTAGAGCGCCACGCCGCGATTCACGACGTCGCAGCAGGCGAGCGCGTCGTAGCGGCTCCGATCGACGCCTGGATCCCACTTCCAGAGCAATCGTCCCGTTCGCGCGTCGAGCGCGTACACGATGCTCCACGCGGCGGTCGTGTACATGACGCCGTCGGCCACGAGCGGCGTGGCCTCGAGGCCCCGATCGGTGCCCGTTTCGAACGACCACGCCAGGCCGAGGCGCGTGACGGTGGTTTCGCGGATCTCATCCAGCGGACTGAACCGCTGCTCGTCGTACGTGCGGCCGTGCGTGATCCAGTCCGACGTGCGCGTCGCAGCCGCCTGCAGCGCGGCGTCGTCAAGCTGCGCCGCAGATCCCGCCCGATGAGCGGCCTGGCGCGCCGCGCCGCCGAGGCCGGCGGCCAGCGCGATGACGAGCGTGACACCGGCCCACGGGAGAATTCGAAGCGTCATGCCGTTCCTCCGGATCGGAGAACATCACTTGTCACGTGCGCGGCGCAGAGACGCTGAGTCGCGGAGAAGAGCGAACGCCCTTCGTGTCCTTGTGGCCTTCGTGTCCCGATTCCTCCGCGCCTCCGCGCCGTGCGCATCATACGTCGCGGCCCCTTCGCGGACGATACGGTAAGACGGCTTGCACTTTTCTTCGCGGTCCTCCTCGTGCACCGGCCGCGACGAGCCGCACGCCCGCCGGCCGGCGCGGTGGCGCCGCGCAGGTACGGGCCGCTGAACTCATTGGGCCTCCGGTACTTACGAAGTGTGGCGCGCTCGGGAGCCGGCGCGCCCCTCGTGCAAAATCGTGCTGCGAGGCAGGTTTCTGTAATCGCTCGAGCGGTGGCACAGCGGCTGCACTCGTCACCGCCCGATATGACACGCGTTCTCCGCAGGGTCGTCGGGCGGCTCCGCGATGCGCGAGGCGTCAACCTCGTCGAGGCCGTGGTCCTGACACCGCTCCTCCTCCTGCTCACGCTCGCCATCGTCGACTTCGCGATGCTGTTCTTCGTCTATCTGTCCCTCGAGAACGGGGTCAGCCAGGCGACGCGCTACGCCGTGACGGGCCAGCAGTTCGGCGGCATGACGCGGGAGCAGTCGATCAGGCACGCGATGCGGCACGCCACGCCGACGCTCACCATCGAGGACGGCGCCTTCGACTTCAGCCACCTTCCGGCAAACGGACCCGACTGGCTTCCGGGGACCGGTGGCCCGAGCGACATCGGAAAGGTGACGGTCAACTACACCTGGGTGTTCCTCACACCGCTGATCCGGCCGTTCTTCACCGACGGCCGCATTACTCTCGTCGTCGAGTCGGCGATGATGAACGAGCGCTACGAATGACGAAGCGCCTTGCCGGCTCAACGGGCCAGAGCCTGGTCGAGTTCGCCATCATGCTGCCGCTCATCCTGGTGGTGGCGCTCGGCGTCATCGAGTTCGGGTGGGCGCTCCTCGATCAGCATGTCGTCACCAAGCTGACGCGGGAGGGGTCCAACCTGATCTCGCGCGACAGCACGATCGAGCGGGCGATGACGGCGCTGCGGAGCATGAGCACCCGCCCGGTGAACTTCGACAACGGCTCGAAGGTGATCTTCTCGGTCATCAGGAAGGGCAGCACGGCGAACACGCCGAACTTCGAGCAGGACATCCTGTATCAGCGCTACGAGTACGGGTCGGTCCCGGGCGGCGGCCCGAGCCGTATCACGACCTCCGGGCAGGGATCCTACCGGGGCGCGCCCGACTACGAGGCGATCAACGCCGACTCGGATACGAGGCTCCAGTTGACCGACATGCCGAGCAACCTCGTGGTCTCGCCCGGCGGCATGGTCTACGTGACCGAGATCTACACCACGCATCAACTGCTCACCCCGCTGCACCAGTTCGGGATCACGCTGCCGAACAGGCTCTATTCGATTGCGTACTTCTAGAAGGCAGACGGCCATGACCAGAGGTGCTGTTCTCTCCAACGAGCGCGGGTTCGCCCTTATCTACACGGCGGTGTTCCTGACCGGGCTGCTGCTCTTCACGGGCCTGGCCGTCGACAGCGGACGGGCCTACGTCGTGAAAGCGCAGTTGACGAAAGCCGTCGACGGCGCGGCCCTCGGCGCGGCACGCAATCTCAACAGCGGCAATCCCCGGACCGAGGCCGCCCAGATCTTCAGGGCGAACTTTCCGCCGGATTACATGGGCATCATCAGCGTGACCGATCCGAGCGAGGAGGATTTCTTCTCGCTGACGACCGAGCAGGCGACGGGCGTCAACGTGGTGACCGTCCGGGCCTCCGCCACGCTGCCCACGACGTTCATGCGGCTCGGGAACTTCCAGCAGTTGACGGTGAGCAGCACCGGCGAAGCGACGCGGCGGATGGTCGACCTGTCGCTCGTGCTCGACGTCTCCAGCTCCATCGCCTCGAGCTGGGGCGCGGTCAGGGATGCGGCGCGCACCTTCGTGAATGCGTTCGATGCGGCAAGCGATCGCCTGGCCCTCGTGCTCTACTCGAACGGCGCCAACGTGCCCCGGGCGATGCCCTCGAGCCGCGGCTTCGACAAGCCCGGCATGATCTCCGCCATTCCGAACAACCTCCCGGGCGGCAGCACGGCGATGGTCGAAGGGCTGTATCGCGGGTGGGACGAGCTGCGATCCGTCTCGAACGGCCAGCAGTCGAGCCTCCGCGTCATCGTGCTCTTCACCGACGGCGCGTCGAACAGCGTGCCCGGCCTGTGGGACGCCACCGGCACGTCGAAGGGGCTCCGGACCTACGACTTCCCCGAGCACCCGCCCGACCCGGACAACCAGACGCACGACAACCCGGCAATCGTCGGGCTGTTCTACACGCAAGGCGGCGGCGCGAGCCCGTTAGTCTCGCGAACGCTCCCCTGGGACAGCCGCGACACGATCACGACCATCCCGTTCATGCCAACCGCCAGCTTCCACCAGCACCATCGAAGCGGCGGCATCCCGACGTCGTTCGCGTTCCAGAGCAACACGCTCAGGGTCAACGGCACGGCGCAATCGACGCGCCGCGGCCTGCGCGAGTTCGACACGACGGCGGACCGCTATCCGGCCCAGATCTACAACATCAACAACGCCGCGCGAAACCTGGTCGAGATCATCGCCAACGAGGCCCGCGACGATGACGCCGGCGACTATCCCATCCGCATCTATACCATCGGGATGGGCGAGCTGGTCCGATACGAGCTGGGCACGCAGCGGGAGACCTCCGAGAGCATCCTGATGCGCATGGCCAACGACCCACGCTCGCCGGACTTCGACGACGACCAGCTCGAGGGACGGTATTACTACGCACGGACGGCCGCCGACGTCGGGCCGGCATTCCAGGCGCTGCAGGCCCAGATCATCCGTCTGACGAAGTAGCGCGGCGTTTCCCGCTATACTGCGCGCTCCGGAGGAGCGCTCGACGTGGAAGTGCCGCTGACCCCGCTCGACTTCATGCGCCGCGCGCGGGCGCTGTACGGCAACCGGCCCGCCGTCGTGGACGGCGGGCACCGGGCCACCTACGAGCAGTTCGGGGGCCGCTGCGACCGCTGGTCGGCCGCCCTGCAGCGGCTCGGCGTCGCCAGGGGCGACCGCGTCGCCTACATCACGCCAAACACGTACGCCCAGCTCGAGTCGTTCTACGCCGTGCCGCAGATCGGCGCCGTGCTGGTGCCGATCAACTTCCGCCTCTCCCCCGACGAGGTCACCTACATCCTGAACCACAGCGGCGCCCGCGTGGTGTGCGCCGCCGACCCGCACACGGGACAGGTGGACGCGGTGCGCGGCGAGCTGCCGGACGTCGAACAGTTCGTGTCGCTCGACGGACCGCGCGGCGGCTGGCTCGACTACGAGGCGCTCCTCGCGGGATCCTCCGACAGCTTCGAGCGCGCGCCGATCGCGGAATCGGGTCTCTTGACGATCAACTACACGAGCGGCACGACCTCCCGCCCGAAGGGCGTGATGATCACGCATCGGAACGCGTGGACGAATGCCGTCGGCACGCTCGTGCACTTTCATATGACGCCGGCAGACCGGTACCTCTGGACGCTCCCGATGTTCCACGCCAACGGCTGGACGTTCGTCTGGATTGTCACCGCGGCCGGCGGCACGCACGTCTGCCTGCGGCGGCCGGACCCGGCGCAGGTCTTCGACCTCGTCCGCGCCGAGGGGGTCACCGTGCTGTGCGCGGCGCCAACGGTGCTGATCTCGCTCGCCAATGCGTCGCCCGAGATCCGCCGCGGCGCGCCGCGCGGCGTCCGCGTCCTGACGGCGGGCGCGCCGCCCGCCGCAGCCACGATCGAAGGGATCGAGGAGCACCTCGGCTGGGAGATCACCCAGGTCTACGGCCTCACCGAGACGGCGCCGTTCATCAGCATCTGCGAGCCGAGGCCCGAGCACGACGCCCTCCCGCGCGCCGAGCGCAGCGCCATCAAGGCGCGCCAGGGCGTGGAGCTCGTCACGTCGGGCGAGCTGAAGGTCGTCCTCGACGACGGGCGGGACGTTCCGCGCGACGGCGAATCGCTCGGCGAGATCGTCGTCCGCGGCAACGTCGTCATGGAGGGGTACTACAACGATCCCGACGCCACGCGCGCCGCGATGGGTGACGGCTGGTTCCGGTCGGGCGACGCGGCCGTCGTCCACCCGGACGGCTACATCGAGATCCGCGACCGCCTCAAGGACGTGATCATCAGCGGGGGCGAGAACATCTCGTCGGTCGAAGTGGAGGCGATGCTCCTCCGCCACCCGGCCGTGCAGGAAGCGGGCGTCGTGGGGCTGCCCGACCCGCGATGGGGCGAAGCGCCGCACGCCTTCGTCGTCCTGAAGGCCGGTGCGACCGTCACGGCCGAGGAGCTGCGGGAGTTCTCCCGGTCGCGCCTCGCGCATTTCAAGACGCCGCACAGCTTCACGTTCCTCGCCGAGCTGCCGAAGACGGCGACGGGGAAGATTCAGAAGTACGTGCTGCGCGGCAGGCGGGCGAACCTGGCCGCACAGTAGGGTGAGGGTCTCGGGACCGCCGGGCGCCGGGCCTCGGAGCGAGACGAGCTTCGCAGTCCGGGCCGCCGAGCGGCCTGGCGCGCCGGGGTCAGGCCGCCGAGAGCGGCGCCGACCAGATCTCCAGGTCGCCGCGGCGGAACGCCGTCAGGAACGCGGTCACGACCTGCGGATCGAAATCGGTGTCGGCGCCCTTGGCGATCACTTCCTTGGCCTCCATGGGCGACATTGCCTTGCGGTACGGACGATCGCTCGTGAGCGAGTCGTAGACGTCGGCCACCGAGATGATGCGCGACTCGAGCGGAATGGCGTGGCCCACCGTGGGGTTGTAGCCTGAGCCGTCGAACTTGTCGTGATGGGCGAGGATGATCGGGATCACGCGGCGCAGCGATCCGCCGACCGGCTCGAGCATCTCCACGCCGCGCACGACGTGCTTCTGCATCTCGTTGAACTCGTCGGCCGTGAGCTTCGCGGCCTTGTAGAGGATGTCGCGGCTGATCTCGAGCTTGCCGATGTCGTGCAGGAGCGCCGCCGCCCGCACGTCCTCGATGCGCTCCGGGCTGAGCCGCAGGTGCGCCGCGATGCGGACGGCGTATACCGACACGCGGTACGAGTGGTTCTCGGTGTACGTGTCCTTCGAGACGAAGTGCCGGAGGATCATCAGCACGCCGTGGTACGTGTCGCGGAGCTCCCCGAGCTGCGCCTGCTGGTGCTCGCACAGCGTGCCGATCAGGTACCCGGTGATGATCAGGCTCCCGCCCCAGACGGCCACTTCCAGCCACTGGCTGGTGAAGGCGTCCGCCGGCGCTTTGGGCAGGACCTCCGGGAACCACAGGAGCAGCGTCACGAGCAGCACGCTGGCAAAGGCCGTCAGCGTGGCGTGCCGCTTGCCGTAGAGATAGGCCGACGCGATCGTGGGCAGCGTGTAGAAGCTCAGGACCATCCGCTGCGACGCCAGCAGGTAGTTGAGCACCAGCGCAATCACGAACAACGAGAAGACGAGGAGCAGCTCCTTGTTGATCTGCTCGAGCCTGCCAAGGCAGTTGTTGGTGTTCATCGCTCCCACCGCTGATCCGTATTGGGCAATTCGTGGAACCCATCCCGTGAGGCAATCGGCGTTCCGGGGCGAGCACTGATCTGCACGTTGGCTAAGTGGCTGCCGCGCAGCGCGTTGCGACGGAGGGTCCGGGAGGGCCCGGCAGGTCTGCGTCCGGATGTCCCGTATTGGATCACCCGCATTTCAATACCGGGGTCAGAACGGGGTCAGAGTGACGATGCGGGGCGA
>JBOGIW010000549.1:0-4468 GCA_050748045.1 Vicinamibacterales bacterium
CCTGGTCGATGCGGGCGAGCTCGACGGGCACCTGTTCTTCAACCTCGCGGGCATCGGGCTCGACGCGCGCGTCGCCCACCGCTTTGCCACGGGAGGGCTGGGGCGGCGCGGCTTCCTCCGCTACCTCGAGATCGCCGCGCAGGAGATATGCACGTACCGGCCCGGCGAGCACACGGTCGTCGTCGATGGCGATCGGCAGCGTGTGCGGGCGCTCGTCGTCGTGATTGCCAACGGGCGCCAGTACGGCAACGGGGCCATCATCGCGCCTCATGCGCGCCTCGACGACGGCCGGCTCGACGTCGTCGTCGTGAAGGAGCGATCGGTGGCGGCGACGCTCGTGCAGGTCCCGCGCCTCTTCACCGGCGGCGTGGACCGCGTGCGCGGCGTCACCATCCGCCGGGGCGAGGCCATCGAGATCACGTCCGCGCGTCCCCTGATCTATCACGTCGATGGCGAGCCGTTCGTGGGCGGGGCGTCGATCCAGGGACGCGTGCGCCCCGCGGCGCTCCGCGTGTGTGTGCCCGAAGGTGCGGCAGAGCGCCGGCTTAGGGCTGTTGGCTGAGGAAATACGGCGTGTTTTACATACTGTTTACACCCTGAAGTGCCCGGATCTGATCAAAGATCGCCGCAGTTTCCCTTTCACACACTCCTATCCGGATCGGGACTCATGTACGCGAGATTACTTCGCAAGGCTGCGCACGTTCGCCGGTTCACCATTCGCGCCACGGGCACGTCGGGCTGGGAAGTGCTCGATGAGCAGGATGCGAAGGTCGTAAAGAGCGTGCTCTATGACGACTGGCACCGCGTCGAGCGCGCGATGGCCACGTTCGCGGCCGAAGCGTCGATGCTGCGCGAGGCGGGCTGGATCGAGAGCTGATCCGGGGGCTGCTGCCAGGCCTGGCGGCCGGCTCGCCTCATTCCACGAAGCGATACCCGAGACCGACGACCGTCTCGATCTGCCGTCCCGCGGAGCCGAGCTTGCTGCGGAGGCGGCCGACGTGGACGTCGACCGAGCGGGTCTCGATCAGCCGGTCGTAGCCCCAGACGCGCTCGAGCAGCCGATCGCGTGAGAGCACGCGGTTGCGGTTCTCGACCAGGTATCGGAGCAGCTCGAACTCGCGACGGGTGAGCCTGACCTCGGTGCCATCCACGCTCACCGACACCGCGTCGAAGTCGGCGAAGAGATGCTTGCCCTGGAACGTCAGCGCGGCTGGCGTGGGGCCGGCGTCGGCGCCGGGCTGACGGCTCCGCCGCATGACGGCGCGGACGCGCGCGGCGAGTTCGCGGAGGCTGAACGGCTTGGTCACGTAGTCGTCGGCGCCGACGTCCAGACCGGTCACGCGATCGCCCTCGCTCGTGCGCGCCGTGAGCATGATGATCGGCGTGCGCGCGGTATTCGGACGCGCGCGCAGGATGCGGCACACCTCGAGGCCGCCGAGGACCGGCAGGTTCAGGTCGAGGATGATCAGATCCGGGGCGCGATCCAGCACCGCCTTCAGCGCCGCGTCCCCGCTCGCGAGGGTGTCCACCTCCATCTCGCCGCCCCGCTCGAGCGTGTGCTTGATGAGGGCGGCAATGTCGTGCTCGTCCTCGACGACGAGCACGCGGACCCGCGGCGCGGCGGCCAGTCGAATCATGGTCCCACGGTACGGGCGGCAGGTTTCCGAGTCGTGACCTGCGTGTTAAATCTGCGTTACCAGGCGCGCGCGTCGACGTTTCAGATCTGGTGGCGTTCAGCGCGAGCCTGGCGCACGCGGCGGTCGCGCGGGGGAGGCCGGTGGTCAGATGCGCTGGGTGCCGAGCCGGCCGGCCAGCACGCGCCGGACCTCTGTGATCAGGTCGCGCGGCTGGCAGGGCTTCGGCACGAACCAGTCGCAGCCGGCTCGCGTGGCGCGCTGCAGCTCGCCGGACCCGTCGTGCGCCGTGAGCGCGACGACCGGGATGTGCGACGTGCGGGTGTCGTCCTTCAGCCGCCGCGTGGCTTCCCACCCGTCCATGATCGGCAGGCTCAAGTCCATCAGGACGACGTCGGGGGAGCGTTCGGAGGTGTGCGCGATCGCGTCGGCGCCGTTGGCGGCCTCGATCACGTCGAAGCCCGCCAGCGCCAGCTCCTGCGCGTACAACTGGCGCAGCTCGGATTGATCCTCGACGATGAGCACCAGGGGCCGTTCCCGGCCCGCGCGGTGGCGCGGAGGCGTGTCCATGATCGCCCGTCGATTATCCCGTACTAGACGACCGTCCCGGGTTTGATGATGCCCCCTTTGGGCACGACGATGATCCCGCCCCGGATATAGTAGCCATCCCCGTCGGCCTGCTCGGTTCCCTTCTCGTTGACGAGCCGGGCGCCGTCGCCGATCCGTGCGTTCTTGTCGACGATCACGCGGTCGAGCACGGCGTCGCGCCCGATGCCCATCGCGATGCCGTCGGCCTTCGGGTCGCTGTCATACACATCTGCGCCGAGCAGGACCGATCGCCCGATCGTCGAGCCCGCCTGCACGTGCGAGCGCACCCCGACGACGGACTCCGAGATCGTGCAGCGATCGAGGAAGCACCCCTCGGCGATGATCGAGTCGCGCACGTGGCCGTCGGTCACGCGGCTCCCCGGCAGATGGCGCAGGTGCGTGAAGATGGGCCGGTGCGGGTCCCAGAAGCGGAAGGGCGCCGCCTTCTTGCCGAGCATCACGTTGGCCTCGTAGAACGACTCGATCGTGCCGACGTCGGCCCAGTACCCCCGGTAGAGGAACGGCTTCACCGCGTACTTGTCGAGCGCCGCGGGAATCAGCTCCCGGCCGAAGTCGACGCCCGGCTCGCGCTCGAGCATCTCCAGCAGCACGCGCCGCGCGAACACGTACACGCCCATCGACGCCATGAACGGCTGCGCGTCGCTGTGCTGCGCGAACGTCGCGCCCTCGGGAATGCTCCGCCCGATCGCCTGCAGGCGCGGTGTTTTGGGCTTCTCCTCGAAGGCGACGATCCGGCCGTCGCGGGCGAAGCGGAAGATGCCCATCCCGGTCGCCGTCTCGGCGTCCACGGGCTGCGCGGCGATGGTGATGTCGGCCTGCTGCGCCTTGTGCGCCTCGACGAGCTCGGTGTAATCCATCCGGTAGAGGTGGTCGCCTGCAAGGACGAGGACGTGCTCCGCCTCGTGCGGCGTGAAGTGCCGCTGGGCCTGGCGCACGGCGTCGGCCGTGCCCTGGTACCAGTGGGGATTGTCGGGCGTCTGCTCGGCCGCGAGAATCTCCACGAAGCCCCCGGAAAAGATGTCGAGCTGATAGGTGCTGGCGATGTGCCGGTTGAGCGACGCCGAGTTGAACTGCGTCAGCACGAAGATGCGCCGGACCTCGGCGTGCAGGCAGCCGCTGACCGGGACGTCGATGAGCCGGTACTTCCCGCCGATAGGCACCGCCGGCTTGGAGCGCGTGGCGGTCAGCGGGAACAGGCGCGTGCCCTGGCCCCCTCCGAGGATGATGGCCAGCGTGTCCGATGTCATGGGCCGTCGTGCCATGCTGCAAACCTTCCGCCGGTTTTAACACAACCATTTTGCTCTCCGTGATCGCAATCTTTGCGCGCCCGTCCAGTCGTTGACACAGCGCCGCGGCCAGACCGCCGGCTACCACGGCAGCCTGTCGCCCTGGTGCAGCAATGGCGCTGAGGATCAGCGCCATTGTCTGCGCCCATAACGAGGCCCCATACCGTCCGGCGTGCCTGCACTCGCTTGAAAGTACGGCATGCTCTTGCCGTGCGCGCGCACTGTATTCGGGTTCGAGGCGGGACGGCCGAGGGCGATCTCTCGTGCGACGCGGGGCATCGCATCCGGCTCGGCGACGGGGACGTCGACGGCGTCTTCGCCGGCTGGACGTGGAACGGACGCGCGCTGGCGATCGAGCAGGATCGCTACGGCTTTTTTCCGCTGTTCGAGTGGCGTGCCGGCGACACGCGGGTCGTCTCGACCGACCTGGTCGCCCTCCTGGAACAGGGCGCTCCCGCCGACCTGGATATTGACGCGCTGGCGGTGTTCGCCCGCACCGGCTTCTTCGTCGGCGCCGACACGCCCTTCCGGGACATCCGCGCGGTGCTGCCGCCGCTCCTGCCGCCCCGCCGCCTCGACGTGTCCCGGCCCCGCGCGGTGGACGGCTTCATCGATCTCTTCCGGCACGCCATGGCGCGGCGGCGCCCGTCGGGCCCCTTCGTCATGCCGCTCAGCGGCGGCCGCGACTCCCGGCACATCCTCTTCGCGCTCTGCGACGCCGGCCACGCTCCACAGGCGTGCGTCACGGTGCGCCACTTCCCGCCGCGCGCCAACGACGACGAGCTCATCGCCGGCGATCTCTGCGCCGCGCTCGGCATCGCGCACCGCGTCATCGCCCAGCCGCGCGACCGCGCGGCCGTCGAGCGCCGCAAGAACCTCCTCACGCACCTGTGCACGGACGAGCACGCCCAGTTCGTCGTGCTGGCCGAGCACCTCCGC
>JBOGIW010000550.1:0-5593 GCA_050748045.1 Vicinamibacterales bacterium
GTGCCGTTCCGGAAATAGATGAAGTCACTGGGAACGCCGTTTTGGTACATGTCCCGGACGGTCCGCCACGGGTTGCTCAGCGTTCCCGTGCCGCACGAGCTCGAGCAGCCGTTGTTCGCCGCGTTCCGCCCGTTGTTCGCGTCGATGAACTTGAACCCGTTCGTCGTGACCGTGATCGTCCAGGTCGCGGAGATGCGCGTCCCCTCCGAATCCACGACCGTGATCGTGGGGCTGGCGTTCGCCTGCGGGTTCGGCCACGTGATGGTGCCGGTGCGGCTGTCGATCGTCATCCCGCTCGGTGCGTTGGACAGGGAAAACGTGAACGGATACGCCCCGCCGACAACCCCCGCTCGAACGTTGTACTCGATGCCAGGGTAGGCGCGGGCGTGCCGGTGGTTGCTGCTCATGCCCGACCGGAAGTTCGAGAGCTCCAACGGGTAGTTCGCCGCAACCGCCAGTTCGGCGCCCGAGACCGCTCCCGCGACGACCAGTCCGCACAGAATCCGAAAGATGCTCGTCCGCATGACTCTCCCCAGCTCGATGACCTGAGACCATACCCGGGACAGACGATCGTGTAAACCGAACTGTGTAAGTCCTGCCCGGCCAGCCGGGAACGCAGCCGATTCGCTGCGATCTTCAGCCGCACGTCCCGCTGCCGGGTGGAAAATGGCAAGCGGCGTGCCGGGTCGCGAAACGAGCATGTTACAGAGGGGAGCCTGGGCAATCTGGGCAATCCAGGGCAAGTCGAACGCGGAGGGTAAGCACGGCCCTGTCGTCCGCCTGACGGATCTGTCCCGTCCTGTCCCCGGACGCCGCCCCGCACCGTCCGCAGAGCCCCGTTTCCGATGGTAACATTCGCCCCGCGGGAGAAAGCGCACGTCAAGGATGAAGCGACGGCTACTGATTCTTCGTCACCACCTGCAGAAGTGGTTCTGCTGCCAGATCCCCTCGCGGTACTGGAAGACGGTCAAGTTTCCCCATCCCGTGGGCATCGTGATCGGCGATGGCGTCCGGATCGGCAAGGACGTCCGGATCTACCAGAACGTCACCATCGGCCTGACAGAGAACGTCGTGGGTGCGGACGTCTCCCAGTACCCGGCCCTGGGTGACGAGGTGTTCGTCTATGCCGGGGCAGTCATCTTCGGGCCGGTCACCATCGGGGCGCGCTCGATCATCGGGGCGAACGCCATCATCAGCAGGGACGTTCCACCCGATTCCATCGCGTTTGGCTACAACCAGTGGCGGCCGCGAAAGACGGCCACGCCGGCGCCCGCCGACCCGGCGGCGCGATTCGGCGTGAGATAGGGATCAGGCGCGAGACTTCAGGGCCTGGAAATCGACCTTGTTCGTCGACGTGCGGGGCAGCCTGTCCACGACCGTGAAGGAGTCCGGGATCATGTAGGGGGGCAAGCTCTTCGACGACAGGGTCTTCAGCGCAATGATCGTCAGCGACTTGTCAACCTGGCAGCTCACGAACGCCGCAATCCGCACGCCGGAGTCCTTGTCGGGCACGGCCACGACGGCGGCCTCACGAATGTCGGGATGGCGAAGCAGCCCGGCTTCGATTTCCCCCAGCTCGACGCGATAGCCGCGGCGCTTGACCATCCGGTCGTGCCGGTTCAGATACCGGTACTCCCCGCCGGGCCCCTCCGTCACGATGTCGCCCGTCCGGTACCAGCGCACGCCCTCGCGGTCCACGAAGAAGGCGCACCGGTTCTGCTCGGGCAGGTTCCAGTAGCCCTGCATCACGTTCGGACCCGATATCAGCAGCTCCCCCGGCTCGCCCGTCCTGACGCGCTCGTCGCGCTCGTCGACGACCATGCCGGCGTTCGGCTGGCAGATGGTCCCGATCGGGAACGTGTCCATCCGCTCCCACGATCCGTCGTCGGGCACTTCGTAGTACGTGCAGACGTTGGTCTCGGTGGGCCCGTAGAGATTGAAGTAGCGCGGCCGGCTCCACAGCCGCTTCACGGCGCGGAACTGCGGGACCGGGAATACCTCGCCGGCGAAGAACACCATGCGCAGGGCCGAGTAGTCGTACCGGTCGAGCTTTCCGTAGAGCGCCAGGAAGTTGAGAATCGACGGCGTCGAGTACCAGATCGTGATGCGCTCGGCGGCGATCGCCGATGCCAGGCGGACCGGCTCCTTCCCGATCGCCTCGCCGAAGAGCACGAGCGTGCAGCCGTGCTTGATGGCGACGTAGAGGTCGAGAATCGACAGGTCGAAGTGAAAGGGCGCGTGCGACGAGAAGACGTCGTCCGCGCGCGGCTGGAAGGTCTCGGAGCACCAGTCGACGAAGCTGGCGGCGTTCCGGTGCGAGAGGACGACGCCCTTCGGGTTGCCGGTCGAACCGGACGTGTACAGGATGTAGGCGATGTCGTCCTCGTTCGACGGCACGGTGGGGACAACGGGCGCAGGGTCGGCTTCCTGCAGCGAGTCCAGCAGTGTGCGCAGGGCTACGCCCGGATCGCTGCTGTCGATGGCCAGGACGGCAGGCGATGCGCCGAGCGTCTGAAGCTCCACGGCGAGCGCGTCTTCGAGCTGCCGTGCCGTTACGAGCGCCTTGACCTGGCAGTCGTTCAGGATGAAGGCGCCGCGCGCCGCCGGCGACTCCGCGTCGACAGGCACGTACGCCGCGCCAGCCTTCAGGATCCCGAAGATCGCGATGACCGCGTCGAGGGACTTGTGCAGCCGGAGGCCGACGCGGTCGCCTGGGCGGACACCGAGGTGCCAGAGCCGGTCGCGCAGCCGATCGGACAGCGTATCGAGTTCCGCGTACGTGATGCGCGTGCCTTCCGCCACCGCCACGCCGGCCTTCCCGGGGAATCGCGTCGCCGATTCGCCGAGCAGGTCCGCGAGGCCGTACGGGCTCTTCATGAGCGGGCTGCCATCTTGGATCGCACGAGGCGCTCGATGCTCGAGAGCGATGCGAGGTTCCCTGCCTCGAGGTCGTTCGCCTCGAACTCGACCTGGAAGCGCTCCTCCAGGAACGAGACGAGCTTGAGCGTCGACAGCGAGTCGAGGATGCCGCTCTCCTTGAGCTCGGTGTCGTCGGTCAGGTTCCTGGGGTCCTCTCCCGGCAGGAAATTCTCCAGGATGAAGTGGTGGACGAGCTCCCGGACGTTGTCCATCGAATCAGCGCCTCCGATCAATCGTTCACGGTCTCGAGGAATGCCGTCAGATGCGGATACAGCCGATCGGCGATCCGCCGGTGACCCACGGCATTCGGATGGTCGTCCCACGGCGCCACGCGCAGGGCGGGCCGCTCCGCCTCCGGGAAGATGTCGAAGAGGTCGATCACCGGAACGCCGCTCTCCTCGATCGCGCGCCGGTTCGGCACGTCGGCCGCAACGTCGTCGATGACGGCGTTGAGCCCGAGGACGAGCGGCGCGATGCCGCGCGACGTCGTCAGGTCCCCGAATCTCCTGAACGACCACGACAGCACGTCGTCGGCGATCCAGCGGATGCGCGCCGCCGATTCTCCCTCGGGCATGCGCGGATCGAGCCCGACCCACTTCGCCACGCGGCGCCCGGCCGAAAACGGCACCGGCACGGTGCCGCGATCGAGCTCCGCCAGCCCCGCGCCGGCGAGCAGCGCCCTCAGCGGCTCGTGTGGCACCGGAACCTCGCCCCACACGACCTTCTGGAGGTAGCGCTCGGTCATGAAGCGATTGCGCTGATAGTGCGTGGCGATAACCACGTCCGGCGAGAAGTCGAAGACGCGGTCCTCCAGTATCGCAACCTGCTGCGTCAGCGAGTAGCCGTCCACGCCGAAGTTGAGAATCTCGAAGCGGCGGTACCTCGGGTGCGTGAGCTCGCGGTTCAGACGCGCCTCGAGCACGGCCTCGAAGGTGGCGCCGTCGGCCACGCCGTTCCCCATGACATGGGACGGCCCGAGCAGCGCAATCCGGAGCGTGCCGGCCGGCTTCTCCTTCGTGTACTCGGCGTCGCGCATGCCCCAGCGATTCGTGCTGAACGACTTGCCGTTCCAGATGGCGCTCCTGGAGGGATGGAGATCCCGCAGGAGCAGGTCCTGCCGCTCCCGGAGCATGCCGATCGAGGCGAGGTCGTCCCACTCGTCGCGCCGCCCGACGACGTCGAGCACCTGCGATCCCGGCTGCGCCCGCACCTCGAGCTGCTCGTAGTAGCCCCTGTGCTGCAGCGCCGCGTCGCGCGCATTCAACCCGGTCGTCTGCATGGCGCGCAGGCCGCCGGCCAGGGCGTCGGGAGCCGCCGCCTGAACCGCGGGCTGCGCCGCTACGAGCAGCAGGACGAGCGGCGCCATCGTCCGCGCGGCCGGGGCCGTCATGAGCTCGAGCCACTGCGGCCTGGGCTTCGTCGAGGGAGCGTCCCAGTCGCGTCCGCCGAGGAGCACGAGCGTGGTGACCGTCAGCGCGATGAGCGCCACGCCTCTGCCATCCACGTTGGCGGCGGCGCCGAGCATCCACAGCCACTGACCGACCGATTCGGTGCTCCAGAGCGACCACAGGAAGCAGAAGAGGCCGAACGTCGTGGCCGCCCGCAGCCCGAGCCGCCAGCTCCAGCCCGCCACCCGCTGCCGTGGCTTCTTCGGCGCCTTCAGGTCCTTCACGGCGCCCATGACGACGAGTCCGCCGAGCATCCCCCAGAAGAGCGTGTCCTGCATCGTGATCGGGAAGCCGCCGCGGAGCCAGAACCACTGGTACGAGTGAAGGATCCAGGTCGTGGCGAACACCGCCACCGTCGAGATGACGAGCGCGCTCGTGGGCCCGAGCTTCTTGACCTTGAAGTACGCCGGGTAGAAGACCGCCTTCTCCATGAAGCCGGTCCAGTAGATGTTGATGCGCCGCCAGAGCTCCGTGAAGCTGTGCGCCAGGTAATACAGCTTGTGCGTCTCGGGCAGCCTGAAGCCGAACAGGTGCAGGAGGCCGACGATGAGGTGGAACTGCCCCGAGACGCGGAGGTACAGGAGGAACGTGCCGAGCAGGAACTGGACGAGATCGCCGAGACGCACCACGTCGGTCGGATCGTTGAGCACGCTGTGGTACACGAAGCGATAGAGGAGCAGGTGGACCAGGCCTCGTGCAATCCATACGAGCCCCTGCTCGTAGATGGCCACGTCGTTCCGATCGTAGTAGGTGCGGCGGAACGTCTCGTAGTCGATGACCGGGAACAAGGGGAAGGCCAGGTTCGGCAGCATGAAGAAGTACGCCAGCGCGCCGGGGAGGCTCCGCTCCACGCGGCCGCCCTTCATGGCGAGCATGTACAGCACGAGCCTGAACATGAACATCGAGCCGAGGATCGGCCACACTGCCATGGACCAGGGCGCCGCGAGCAGTCCCCCGCGCGCGACGGCGAGGAGCGAGCCGGCCATCACGAGCGCGACGACGCGTGCGGTCATCCTGAACGGCAGGTGGCACAGGCCGATCAGTACGAGGCCGCACCCCACGAGCCACGCGGCGTCGGCCGCGCCGAACATGACCACGGCGCCCGCAAGCGACAGCACTGCGAAGAACGGCAGCCGGTGCTTCAGCGGCAGCACGAGGTTCGTGGCGAAGCCGGCGGTCGTCAGCATGAACAGGCGGAGGAAGACGGGCCCTTCAATCGAATAGAG
>JBOGIW010000551.1:0-5699 GCA_050748045.1 Vicinamibacterales bacterium
ACATACCATCGCGACGCACCGTCCCACGGCGGATTGGGATCGTAGATGCTGTTGTTCGAATCCTTCAGGTCGGTGCTGTTCAGCATCAGCAACACGACGAGCAGCCCCTTCAATTCACGAGTGCCGCTGAAAGGATTGTCGGCCCAATTCCACACCTCTTCGGCGCGAACCAGATTTGGAAGCTTGGGTCGGAACCGAGCCTCGCTTACGACCGTCGGCGCGCCGTTTCCGCTATCGAGTCGCCACGACGGCAAGTAGTAGACGGGCGGCTGGTGATAGCCGAGACCCCACAGTATGCGCGACAAGACGACCTCGGTCTGCGCTTCGGGTCCGATCTTCGCGCTCCACTCGGTCCCATCGGGGCCGATGACGTCGTAGCTGACGCTGAAGCCGCGCTCGTCCTTGTCCTTGAACCTGTAGTGTGCGTCTCTGGACGGCGCAAGCTGACGACCGCCGATGCCATAGACGAGCTCTCGGGGCCGTGACCCGGGATCGACCCAGAACTCGGCCATCCGCTCGGGCGCCGGCGGCGCCTCGGGCGTCCGGATGAGTCGCGTGGTCCCCGCGCATGCCAGGGTCAACGACGCGAGCACTACAGCCGAGGTGAATCGGCGCGTCATCACGAGTCGTGAGCAATGAGCGTTCCACGATCGAGAGGGCAGGGCATGGGGCACGGCAAGGGCGGGGTCAGGAGTCAGGGAGCAAGGGTGACGCAGGAGAACCAGGAGCCAGGATGGAACCCGGAACCAGGATGGAACCAGGAACCCGGAACCAGGAACCAGGATGGCCTCCAGGCGACGAGGCGCGAACGAGAATCACGTTCCGACCGGATACCGGGTACCCTGCTTGCTGACGTAAGGTTGCCCGCGATGCCGCCGGCCACGATACCCGCAGCCACCTACCGCCTGCAGTTCCACGCGGGATTCACCTTCGCCGACGCATCGGCCATCGTCGACTACCTGCACGCGCTCGGCATCTCGCACGTGTACGCGTCGAGCTATCTGGCGGCCGTGCCGGAAAGCCTCCACGGCTACGACGTGGCCGACCCGACGCGGTTGAACCGCGAGATCGGCACGGAGGCGACATACCGCGCCTGGGTCGCGGCGCTGCGGGCGTGCGGAATGGGGCACATCATCGACCTGGTGCCGAACCACATGGGCATCGCGAAGTCGGCGAATCCCTGGTGGCAGGACGTGCTGGAGAACGGCCCGAGCTCGCAGCACGCGCACGTCTTCGACATCGACTGGCACCCGCTCAAGCTGGAGCTGGAGAACAAGGTCCTGCTCCCGATTCTCGGCGACTTGTACGGCGCCGTGCTGGAACGACAGGAGATCGCGCTCTGCTACGGCGACGGGACGTTCACGCTGCGCTACCACGAGACGACGCTGCCGGTCGCGCCCGGCAGCTATTCGCGGGTGCTCGAAACCGGCCTCGAGCCGCTCATCGCGGCGCTCGGCGACGAGAGCCTCGAGGCCGCGGAGTACCTCAGCATCCTGACGGCCATTCGGCGACTGCCCGGACGCGCGGAGGCGTCGCGGGCGGCCCGCGCCGAGCGCGCCCGGGAAAAGGAGGTCATCAAGCGACGGCTGGCGGCGCTCACGCGCGAGTCGCCGGTCGTGCGGGAGCACATCGCCGGCGTGGTGACGCTCTTCAACGGCACCAGGGGCGAGCCGCGCAGCTTCGATCGCCTCGACGACCTCCTCGGGGCGCAGGCCTACCGGCTCGCGCACTGGCGAGTGGCCGCGGAGGAGATCAACTATCGCCGGTTCTTCGATATCAACGAGCTCGCCGCCATCCGCACGGAAGATCCGGCGGTCTTCGCCGAGGTGCACGCGCTGCCGTTCGAGCTGGTGAAGCAGGGCCTGGTGGACGGCCTGCGCATCGATCACGTGGACGGCCTCTTCGATCCGGGCGACTACCTCGAGCGGCTGCAGTGGCGCGCCCGCCACACCAGGCCCGATCTCTTCTCGATCGATCGGCCGCTCTTCGTCGTCGTCGAGAAGATCCTGGCGCTGGACGAGCTGCTCCCCGACTGGCCGGCGCAGGGGACGACCGGCTACGACTTCCTGGCGCAGGTGGACGGGCTGTTCGTCGACGCGCGCAACGAGAGACCGTTCAACGCCGTGTACGAGAACTTCACGCGGGTGAAGACGCCGTTCCGGGAGATCGCGTACCGGAGCAAGCAGCTCATCCTCCGCCTCAGCATGGCCAGCGAGCTGAACGTGCTCGCGTACCAGTTGAACCGCTTCTCCGAGCGCAACCGTCACTACCGCGACTTCACGCTGAACAGCCTCACGCAGGCGATGCGCGAGATCATCGCGGCATTCCCGGTGTACCGGACGTACGTCAACGAGCGCGAGGAGGCGGTGGGCGCGCGCGACCGCCAGTACATCGAGCATGCGGTGGCCGAAGCCAAGCGGCGGAACCCCGCGCGGCCGCGGGCGGTCTTCGACTTCGTCCGCGACCTGCTGCTGAAGCAGGCCGACTACATTCCCGTGAACGAGCGCGCCGATCACCTCGCGTTCGTCGGCAAGTTCCAGCAGGTGACGAGCCCGGTCACGGCGAAGGGGATCGAGGACACCGCGCTCTACAACTACAACCGGCTCGTCTCGCTGAACGAGGTGGGCGGCGAGCCCGACCACTTCGGCGTCGCGCCCGCGCGGCTCCACGCGTGGATGAGCGGGCGTGCCGCCCGCTGGCCCCACGCCCTCTCCGCGACCTCGACGCACGACACCAAGCGGAGCGAGGACGTGCGCGCCCGGCTGAACGTGCTGTCGGAGCTGCCCGGCGCCTGGAAGCAGGCGATCGCGCGGTGGGCGCGCACGAACCGGCGGGGCAGGACGACCATCGACGGCCTCTCGTACCCGAGCCGGAACGAGGAGTACCTGCTCTACCAGACGCTCGTCGGAAGCTGGCCGCTCGAGCCGATGGACGAGGACGGCGAAGCGCGCTACCGCGCGCGGATCGTCGCCTACATGCAGAAGGCGATGCGCGAGGCGAAGGTCGTGACGAGCTGGATCAATCCGAGCGAGCGTCACGAGGCGGCGATGGCGGCCTTCGTCGAGTCGATCCTCGCGCCCGACCACGAGGCCTTCCGTGAGGACTTCCTGGCGTTCGCGCGGCGGATTGCGCGCTACGGCATCTACAACTCGCTCGCGCAGCTCACCGTGAAGATCGGCGCGCCCGGCGTCCCCGACTTCTACCAGGGGACGGAGCTCTGGGACTTCTCGCTCGTCGACCCCGACAACCGGCGCCCTGTCGACTACCGCCGGCGCGCCGCACTCCTCGCCGAGGTGCGCGACCTCACGATCGACGCGGTGATGGCGAATCCCGGCGACGACCGGCTGAAGCTGATGGTGACGGCGCGCCTGCTCGGCTTCCGTCGCGAGCGCCACGACACGTTCGCCGTCGGCGGGTACGAGCCGATCGCCTTCGAGGGGTCCAGGCGCGACCACGCATTCGGGTTCGCGCGCCGCCACGACGGGCGGGACGTGCTCGTGATCGTGCCTCGCCTCATCGCGGGCCTGCTGCCCGACGCCGACGTGGCGCCGCTCGGCGAACGGGTGTGGGGCGATACGCGTGCGCTCGTGCCCCATCGGGCCGCGGCGGGCTATCGTCACGTGTTGACCGGCGAGTGCCTCCCGAGCACCAATGGCTCGTTGAAGCTGGCCGCCGTCTTCGCGCGCGCGCCGGTGGCGGTGCTCGATTCTGATTCCGATTCGTGATTCTTGCCTTCCGCGATCCGCACTCCGCGACCCGCGGTCCGCAATCCACGGCCCGCATCGCGCATGGCGGATGGCGGAGAGCGGATCGGGGAGCGCAGGATCGTGATTCGTGACTCTCACCATGGAATCCAGAATGAGAATCCCGGAATCCAGCCAGAATGAGAAGGCCGGAATCCAGGATGCGCATCAGGATCCGTAGTCGGAATACCGAATAGGAATCCCGAATTCATGTTCTGGGCCCTTCTCGTCGCCGCGCTCGTGACGTGGCTCGTGCTCGTGGTGCTGTTCACGCCGCGCATCGACTACCACGTGACGATTCCGCTCCGCCCCGACAGCGACGAGTTCCTGCACGTCATCCAGTCCACCTGCCAGGCGGCGGTGCACCATCGGAACCGGATGGAGGTGTTCACCAACGGGGTGCTGTTCTACCCGGCGATGCGCGACGCCATCCGCGCCGCCGAGTCGTCCGTGAACCTCGAGGCCTACATCTTCAGTTCCGGCGAGGTGGCGGACGAGCTCGTCGCCGCGATGATCGAGCGGGCGAACGCCGGCGTCGAGGTGCGGATCGTGCTCGACGCGATCGGCAGCTCCGGGCTGCGAAGCGCCTGCCGCGCCCGGCTGCGCGATGCCGGATGCCAGGTGCGCTTCTACCAGCCGATGACCTGGTACCGCCTGCACCGCCTCAACAACCGCACCCACCGGGAGCTGCTCGTCGTCGACGGGAGGGTGGCGTTCACGGGCGGGGCCGGCGTGGCGGACTGGTGGCTGAAGCCCGCGGAGCGCGGCCCGGCGTGGCGCGACACGATGGTGCGGCTCGAAGGACCGATCGTCGCCGCGCTGCAGGGCGTCTTCGCGGAGAACTGGCTCGAATGCTGCGGCGAGATCCTGACCGGCCCGCGGCATTTCCCGGCGCTCGAGGAGGCCGGCCCCGTGGAGGCGATGCTCGTCAAGAGCTCGCCCGCGGACCGCGCCACCGTATCGCGCGTGGTCTTCCAGATGCTCATCGAGGGCGCGGTGCGCGAGGTGGACATCAGCACGCCCTATTTCCTGCCGGACCGCGCCCTGCGGCGCGTGCTCGTACGCGCGGCCCGCCGCGGCGTCCGCGTGCGTGTGATCGTGCCGGGAGCCGTGACGGATCAGCAGCTCGTGCGCCTCGCCAGCCGCAGGATGTACGGCGAGCTGCTCGCGGGCGGCGTGCGGATCTTCGAGTACCGGCCCTCGATGACGCACGTGAAAGCCCTCATCGTCGATGACATCTGGGCGGTGATCGGAACCACGAACGTCGACAACCGTTCGTTCGAGCACAACGACGAGGTGAACGTCGCGGCGCGGAACGCCGGCGTGGCGGAACGCCTCCGGCTCGACTTCGAGGCCGACCTCGAGGCGAGCGACGACGTGCGGCTGCCGGAGTGGGAATCGCGGCCGTTGCTGGAGAAGCTCGTCGGTCCGATCTGCTGGATCCTCGAACGTCAGCAGTAGCCCGGCATTGCTGTTGCACGAGACGGTGCAGGGAGCCATGCCGTGACCGTCTCGAAGATCCGCCGCCTCGGGCTCATCGTCGCGTCCGCCACGCTGATCGCCGTCAGCACCCTCGTGCCTGCGGCGCAGGAGGTGGTGGAGATTCGGATTCGGGGGCGCTACTTCAGCGAGCCCGCCACGATCCGCATCACCGTGGCCGTGGAGCCCGATGCCGAGAACCGTTCGCTCGTGATCCAGGCCGACGGCGATCGGCTGTTTCGATCGAGCGAACTGGCGCTCGACGGCGAGAACGGCCAGCGGATTCACACCGTGGAGTTCAGGAACCTCCCGGCCGGACACTACGTCGTGCGCGCCGAAGTCCGATCCCACGCGCACATCCGCGGCAGCGACGAGCAACAGTTCGTCGTCGGCCATCCCGGACTCGAACGATGATCTGGCCACGAAGGACACGAAGCGCCGATGCTCGTGATCTTCGTGACCTTCGTGACACTAACC
>JBOGIW010000552.1:0-5186 GCA_050748045.1 Vicinamibacterales bacterium
GGCGGAGGGGGCCGATGTGGAAGAATACCTGCTGACGGGAATCGAACCGGCGATGATCCGATGGCTGGATTCCCGCTGACCGGATGCGCCTCGCCACCTACGTCGCCTTCGTGCGGTTCAGTCACTCCGTGTTCGCGCTGCCGTTCGCGTTGACGGGCGCGCTCCTGGCGTGGCGCGATCACCCGTTCACCTGGACCCAGGCAGGCTGGATCGTCGCCTGCATGGTGAGCGCGCGGAGCGCCGCCATGGGGTTCAACCGCCTCGTCGACGCGCGCCACGACGCGCTGAACCCGCGCACGGCGATGCGTGAGATTCCGCGCGGTGCGATGTCACCCGCCGAGGCGCGCGCCTTCGTGGCGGTCGCGTCGGCCGTGTTCGTGTATGCGGCCTGGCGCCTGAGCCCGCTCTGCTTCGCGCTCGCGCCCGTGGCGCTGGCGATCGTCTTCTGGTACTCGCTGGCCAAGCGGTACACGCCGTACACGCAGTTGTTCCTCGGGCTGGCGATGGCCGTGGCGCCCGTCGGCGGGTGGATCGCCGCGGGAGGCCGGGGCGGAGCGGAACCGTGGCTGCTCGGCCTCGCCATCGGCCTGTGGGTCGGCGGCTTCGACATCCTCTACGCGTGCCAGGACTACGAGTTCGACCGCGCCCACGGCCTGCGGTCGATCCCGACGCGCTTCGGCATCACCGGCGCGATCCGGATCTCGCGGGCGATGCACGTGGCGGCCGTCGTCTGCATGGGGCTCCTGTGGCGTGCGGCGGATCTTCCGGCGCTGTATCTCGCCGGCGTCCTCTTCGTCGCCGTCCTGCTCGTCTACGAGCAATCACTCGTGAGCGAGGACGACCTGTCACAGGTGAAGCGGGCGTTCGATCTGAACGGGTGGGTCGGGATCGTCTACTTCGCCGCGACCGCCGCGTCGCTGTACTTCGCGTGAGCCCCGGCCACGAAGGTCACGACATGGCAGCCACGAAGGTCACGAAATCGTAGCCACGAAGGTCACGAAGTTCACGAAGATCGAGGAATGCTCTCTTCATCCACTTGATGCACCTCATGCACCCGATGCACCCGATGCACCCGATGCACCCGATGCACCTATTGTGCCCTTCGTGGCATCGCCGCCGGTGAGCGCCGCGCCCGACAAGCAGCCGGATCGCATTGCCCGGATGTTCGATGCGATCGCGCCGCGGTACGATCTTCTGAACCGCGTGCTCAGCGTGGGCATCGATCGCCGCTGGCGCAGGCGTGCGATCGCATCGCTTGGGTTGACCGGCCGGGAAGTGCTGCTCGACGTCTGCACTGGCACGGCGGACGTGGCGCTCGAGGGCCGTGCCTCCGGCGGCGCGGCGCGCGTTGTCGGCGTGGACTTCGCCGGCGCGATGCTTGCGATCGGGCGCGAGAAGGTTCGCGCGGCGCGGGAGGATGGCCGCATCGCGCTCCTTCGCGGCGACGCGACCCGGTTGCCCGTGCGCGACGGCGCCGTCGATGCAGCAACCGTTGCCTTCGGGATCCGCAACGTCGAGCGGCCCGAGCTGGCCTGCGCCGAGCTGGCGCGTGCGATCCGGCCCGGCGGGCGCCTGGCGATTCTCGAGTTCGGCGTGCCCCGCATTCCTGGTGTCAGCCGGTTGTATCTCTGGTATTTCAAGTACCTGCTGCCGCGTGTGGGGCGCACCGTGTCGGGCCATACGGAGGCCTATTCGTATCTTCCGGCCTCGGTCGGCGCGTTTCCGCCGCCTCCGCAGTTCGTGACAATTCTGCGGCGGGCCGGTTTTGTCGATGTCGAGGCCGTCCCCCTGACCCTCGGCATCGTCTATCTGTACGTCGCCCGCCGTGCCTGACGCTCCGCGCTGTCCGTAAATATCTCTAAATGCGGATGTTATAATCGCTGATCACCCTTGATTCGCTTCGACCTCGACGATCGGTACCAGGACGAGCCACTGGTCGGGACCGCGATTCCGCGTCGCGAGGCTGTCGTTATCTCGATCGTCGTGCACGGGCTCATCGCCCTGGCGCTCATCCTCGCGCCGACCGTGCCCGCGTTTCAGCGGAGCCCGGAGGAGCTGCAGGCGCTCATCGAGCGGCAGCAGCGCATGCGTCCGCCGGAAGAGAACAGGACGTTCGTCTTCGTCCAGCCGCGCGTCGACCTCGAGGCGGCGCGGCCGCCCGAGCGTGCCGAGCTCTCCGACAAGGACCGCATGGCGACGGCGCCCGAGCGTGCGGTGAACCCGACGAATCCGTTGCCGTTCGCGCGGGGCAACTCACGCGAGCGCGTCGAAGCCTCCGAGATGGAGCGCGCGCGCGGGCCGGAGTCGCCCGCCCCCCCGTCTCCCGGTGAGGTGGCGCCTCCGCGACCGACCGGCGAGGTCACGCAGCCGCTCCCGCCGTCGGACAACGGCCTGACGCTTCCCCGGGAGACGCCCGAGCAGGCGCGGGCCGGGAGCGGGGCGCTCGGGGAGGCGCTTCGCAACTTGCAGCGCTACGTGCAGCGGGAGTCGTTCGACAACCAGCGAGGCGACGGCGGCCAGTTCGGGCCGTTCATCCAGTTCGACACCAAGGGTGTCGAGTTCGGCCCGTGGGTGCGCCGCTTCGTCGCGCAGGTGAAGCGCAACTGGTTCATCCCGTACGCCGCGATGACGATGCGGGGCCACGTCGTGCTGCAGTTCAACGTGCACAAGGACGGCCGCATTACCGACCTCGCCGTCGTCGGCCCGTCGAGCGTGGACGCGTTCAACAACGCCGCCGCGAACGCGATCCTCACATCGGACCCCACCGAGCCGCTGCCGCCAGAGTATCCGGCGGACAAGGCGTTCTTCACGGTCACGTTCTATTACAACGAAGAACCGCCCGGGCGGTGATGGGCGAGTCTCGGACCTACCCTGCCTTCTTCTTCTCGAGCTGGTGGACTCGCTGAAACGACAGGCCGAGGATGGCACCGGCGTCCCGATGCCCGAGGTGCAGTTCCCGCCGCAGGCGCCTGACGGCGCGCTGCTCGACCTGGGCCAGCCGGAAGCGCGTTTTCTCGAGCTGCTGGCGAAGCTCCTGCGCCGCCACGATGTCGTGCTGCACGCGCTTCGGCAAACGGATGTCGTCTGCGATCTCCGCGGCGTCGGCATTCTCCACGAACAGGCTCAGCGCTTCGCGCACGCGTTCCCGCGCCTGCTCGATGGTGCGCCCGTACGAATGACACCCTTCTACCTCGGGGATCTCGACGACCCACCGCCCGTCGGGCTCTCGCTCGTAGACTGCCGTGTACTTCATGGCTTCAACCACTCCCGAGGCACGGCTCCAAATCGCGCTCGATCCTCCTGAGTGTCCCGGCTGGCAACGTTTCACCGGCGTGGACAGGGACCGTTGTGTGACAGACTGCGCACCGCACGCACGTGTGAGCCCTTCTGCCGGACCTCGACACAGCCGTGCGCGCGAAGGTTCTTCAGGAGAGCCTGCCGGTGAGGGCCTTCATGCGTCTAGCTGACTAGACGAGTATCTCTGACGGGGCCGTGGGAGTCGAGCGCGCGGCTCGACACCGAGCTCACGTCACTCACGATGGGGACGATCGGGCCGTGAATGGGGGCACACCGAGATTGGCACCACGATGAGCGAGCGCGTGGATCGTCGTCGCAGGAACCACCCGATCGCTCCGACGCCTACCAGCAGCATCGTGCCGGGTTCCGGCACCGAGATTGGCGTCGTGCTGGCGCGGTCTACATTCACGGTAATCGCGACGCCGCTGCTCGGGTCATCGGCCCACGCATAGCTCAGTTGCAGCCGGTGAATCCCGAACAGGCCAGGATCCGGGGCGGTGAGCGGGTAGGCGCCGGAATCGAAGACCTGCGCGTGGCCCTGCAAGGTGAGATACGCCTGCCTCGGTTGCAGCCACCGCCCGTCGAAGGCGACGGCCTCGCCCCGCCAATCGGAGTACGCGTAGAACTGGTCGTAATCCACTGAACCGAGCGGACCGTTGAAGATTTGCGTCAGCCCGGATTTCCCGCGCATCGAGTAGTCGCCGATGGTGACCATCGAGGCAAGCACGTCCCGGTGCGCGTAGGCGGGTGCCGTTCGAAGCGGGTCCGAGGATTCTCGCTCGACGATGAAGGAGAAGACGACGCGGTCGGCTGGATTGATGCCCAGGGCGCCGAGCAGCCCGGAAAAGCTGCTCGAAATAGTCCCCTCGTACGTGAACATGACGGGTTCCGCGCCGGCGCGGGACGCCGCCAACGTCAAGAGCATCACAACGACCGCACCGGTCCGGCGAGTCATGGCGACTCCGTTTCGAGACGCTGGTGCGAGGGGTTGAGACACCGGGCAGTCAGCGCCTATGAGCAATCACTGTGCCCCGCGCGCCAGACGCGAAACCTCGCGAAACAGACACCTCGGAGCGGAGCGGCAGGCCGAGTCTCGGTGCAGCCCGACTTTCGTCGCCGAAAGGCACTCCTGGTGCACCGTCGGGTGAGATGGCGCCCTCTCGATTGCAGCGCGGACATCTGTTACGGCAACATCGGGCCTGGATGCCGACGCGCACGCAGCAGCTTGGCCTGATCGTGCTCCTGGGTCTGTTGCTCCTGTGCCTGCTGTGGCGTGCGTGATGGTAACGCCTGTTACCTCGGGCCAGCAGCGCATCCAGCCGATTGATTCGGCTCGATTGCCAGCGCACGTGACCGTCGTTCACACCATCAGGTGGTAGGCGCCCCGAACCGCGGCCGAGTCGGGGAACACGCGATCGGCCTGGGCGATCGTGAGGTCGAACGTGCCGGCAATCGCCGCCTTCAGCACTGCGCGCGTATCCAGCGTCGGCTTCAGGTCTCGCCCTTCGAAGAGCGCGGCGTCGCGGAGCCCCGGCCAGTCGCAGAACACCGTGGAGCGTGCCACCTGCGATCCGATCAGGAAACCCGCACCGCCGGTCCCGTGGTCCGTGCCCCGCGTGCCGTTCGGCCGGGCCGTGCGCCCGAACTCCGTCATGACGACGACGGTCGTCTTCGGCCATGCCGGTCCCATCTCGGTTCTGAAGGCCACGAGGCCTTCGGCGAGTTGTCCGAGCAGGCGGTCCAGCGCCCCGCTGTGCTTGATCCGGTTTCGTGGCCATCTTTCGAAAGGTGGATACGATGTCCCGAATGGCCGACACAAAGCGCCGGCGGCCGCGCCGGCAATTCGATGACGATTTCAAAGCGCAGGCGGTCCGACTGGTACTCGACGA
>JBOGIW010000553.1:0-3352 GCA_050748045.1 Vicinamibacterales bacterium
TGTCTGCGCCGTGCGCGCTTGCCGATGGCGTGGCGCTCGCGACGACCACCACCGCCGCCTCGCCGACCGAGCGCGAGGCGGCGAGGGCCGACAACGCGTCGGGCGATACAGGGGCCATCGCCAACCCGGCGCCGGTCATCGGCGACGCCACGGTGGACCAGCCGGTGCTCCCGCCCGACGGCGAGCTCCACCTCGTGCGCGTCACGTACTCGCTCAGCGACAACTGCGGGCCGCTGCGGACGAGGCTCTTTGTCCGCATGAACGAGCCGATGAAGGGCGAGGGGGACAGCACGCTGAGCGACGACTGGGCTGTCGTGAGCGAGGAGCTCGTGCAGCTTCGAGGAACGCACGCAGGCTTTGCGAAGGAAGGCCGCAATTACACGATCACGATCATCTCGAAGGACAGCGCCGGCAACGTGAGCAGCGAGGATGTGAAGGTGAGTGTGGCGCCGCCGCCGTAGCGGCGGCGATGATCAGGCCGCCGGGTGGCGGACGAGGTGATCCTCGAGATCCTTCAGGCGCTGCCCGTGCTCCGTGTAGATGCGCTGCATCACGTCGCCGACCTCGTCGAACCGCTGGTTCACTTCTGTGCGGAACGTGTCGATGCGTTCGTGAACGGCGTCGAACCGCTGGTTCATCACCGCGGATAACGTGTTGATGCGCTCGTGGACCACGTCGAACCGGCGATCCACCTGCGCGAATCGGCCGCGCATTTCCTGCCGCAGGTCAGTCATTTCCTGCTGCAGGCCAGTGACGTCGTGCCGCAGGCTCGTCGTTTCCTGGCGCAGGCCGGTCACGTCCTGCTGCAGGCCAGTGACATCGTGTCGCAGGGCAGTGAATTCCTGCTGCAGGCGAGTGACATCGTGTCGCAGGGCAGTGAATTCCTGCTGCAGGCCAGTGACATCCTGCCGCAGGCCGGTGAATTCTTGCCGCAGGTCAGTGAATTCCTGCCGAAGGCCAGTGAATTCCTGCCGCAGGTTCTTGGCGTCCTGCCGTATGTCAGTAAAGCCGACACGTATGTCCTCGCGAAGCTGTTGGAATCCGTCGCGCATCGCGGCTGCGAGCGTCGCGATGCTTGCCTCGAGGCCTTCCCCTCTCCGCTCGACGGCGCGAAGCCGCGCAGCGGTCGTGAGCGGTGGATTCGCGCGCCGCGGGTTCCTTGTCGATCGCGCCATGACAGGTGTGACGACGACGATGGCATCGTCCCGGGCGAAGTGTCAAGAAGACGTGTGTGGCGAGGGCGCTGGTGCGGTCCCTGCGAGCTTGCGGAACTGATCGCGCAGTTGCGCCATGCGCTCTTCAACACCGGCCTGCCCGCGGAGCACGGTTTC
This sequence comes from Vicinamibacterales bacterium, assembly GCA_050748045.1. Taxonomy (GTDB): domain Bacteria; phylum Acidobacteriota; class Vicinamibacteria; order Vicinamibacterales; family UBA2999; genus CAVYVZ01. The sequence continues at coordinate 1,332 of JBOGIW010000553.1, forward strand.
GATGTTCGCGGCGAACTCGGGGATCCGGCTGACGCGGCGGATATCGGCGATGAACGGCTCGAGCTTCGCGAAGGTCGCCACCATCTCGGTGTTGGCGGCACGGAACATGTCGCTGTCGATCGCGCCGTGCACGACGAAGGACGCGGCCATGTCCCAGTAGCCGACGACCATGCGGAACCAGTCGTTGCGCGGGCCGCCGGCCAGCGTCAGGGCCTCCTCCAGCGTCAGGGGGTTGAAGTCGCGCAGGAACCAGGCACGCGCCTCGCGCAGCACCGGCTCGCGACGCAGCTCGAAGAGCTTCAGGATCAGCGTGGCGCTCTCAACGGGGGTCGCCATGGTCCGCCTCGTACTCGTCGAGCCGATCGGTATCGAAGTACCGCTTCTCCACGCGACCGAGCACCGCCAGGGTCAGGAGCACCATTGCCGAGGCAATGAAGGCCAGCACCGGGTAGCCGGCTCCGGCGACGATCCCGATGGCAGCCACGACCCAGATCGTCGCCGCCGACGTCAGGCCGCGCACCTGGCTGCCCGACTGGATGATGCAGCCGGCGCCGATGAAACCGATGCCGGTGACCACCTGTGCCGCGATGCGCGTGGGGTCCGCGGTTTCGTCGGGGACGAGCAGGCCGATGGCCATGTAGATCGACGCGCCCAGGCAGATCAGGATGTTCGTGCGAAAGCCGGCCGGCTTGTTCTTCAGCTCGCGCTCGATCCCGATCATTCCTCCGCACACCACAGCCACGCTGCAACGCACCAGGAACACGGGCAGGATGCGCGACAGGTCGTCGTAGCTCTCGAACAGCGGGAAGGAGGTCATCGCTCAGATGATAGCGGACGCGCGCCCCCCTGGAGCGCCAGGAAGCCGGGGGCGAAGGCGAACGTCCAGCGGGCGAAGTGATCGAGGTAATGGATCGCCCGCGGATTCCACTCCGTCCACATGTCCGACACGAGATAGAACGCCAGGCCCGACGCGGCGCCGGCGATGACGCCGCGCGCCATCGCCAGGCCGAGCGACGTCCCCTGCGCCAGCCTGTGATACAGGAGGGCCAGCATGACCCAGAGCGCGAACCAGGCGGGCAGCATCGCGCCGAACCGGACGAGCGGCGCGAGCAGGTAGAAGAGCCCCGCCGCGGTGACCCCAATCGCGAGGCCGAACGCCGCGCCCCCACCGGCCCGTCCCACCGGCCGGCCGACCGCGGCGCCCATGGCCAGACAGAGCAGCCCGCCATGCACGAGGCCGGCGCCCATGAGATGGCGCGACAGGAACGTGGCCCAGATCCAATCGCCGAACGTCGCGATTGCTCCGAGCGCGAGGCTGCTCACCAGCGCGTTCTTCACATAATCTCCAGATGGAGGACATCATGCACCGACTTGTGGCTGCGACCACCACTCTTCTTGCCGCTGCCGCCATTGCTGTCGTCGCCCAGAGCGGCCGGCTCCGTCATCTGAATCCGCCCGGGCTGTCGACCCCCACCGGCTACACGCACGTCGTCATGCCGCAACGGGGACGCCTCGTGTTCATCGCCGGCCAGGTCGCGGCCGACCGCACCGGCGCCGTCGCAGGCAAGGGAGACTTCAAGGCGCAAGCGACACAGGTCTTCGAGAACCTGAAGACCGCCGTGGACGCCGCCGGCGGCACGATGGCCGACATCGCCAAGATCAACGTCTACGTGACGGACCTGTCGCAGCTCTCGGCCATGCGCGAGATCCGCCAGCAGTACTTCACGGGCAGCCCGCCGGCGAGCACGCTGGTGCAGGTCGTGGCCCTGGCCCGGCCGGAGTACCTGCTCGAGATCGAGGCGATTGCGGTGATTGACTGAATCCGCCGATTCACGGATACGCACCCAGTCACGAAGCGAGGAAGACACGAAGGCCCACGAAGCCCGCGCTGGGCGCTTCGTGTTCTTCGTGGCCAGGTTCTGAACCACGAGTCAGTCCGAACGAATCGCCTGAATCGGATCGATCCGGGCCGCCCGTCGGGCGGGCACGAGGCAGGCGAGCAGAGCGGCGCCTCCGAGCAC
>JBOGIW010000554.1:0-4466 GCA_050748045.1 Vicinamibacterales bacterium
TGGTGGACGTCGTCGCCACGGAGGTGATCGAGCCGTGGGGCGGCGGCAAGTGGCACCTGGAGATCTTCCGCTCGGCGAACCCGGAGCCGGAGGACTGGAACGGCGAAATGTAAACTCCCGACTCCCAAGCCCCTCAACTCCCAAACCCTCAACTCCCAGCTCGACGTAAGTGTCCGGCGAACACCGTCTTGAATTGAGGGTGGCCGGCAGCGACTGTCCGAGCAGGAGGGTGGTGATGGCAAGGGATCCGGATCGGCTGCCGGGCGGGGGCGCGATTGGTGGCGCCTGGCGAGCGAGTGGAGAATCGAGCTCCCAACTCGCAAACTTCCAATTCCAACTCCGACGACCAAGCTCCCATCGGGAACTGGGATTTGACGTGTCGAAGATTGGGGATCTCGGGGATTGGGAGGTTGCGGGGATTGAGGTTGGGGGATTGGCCGATTGGGGATTGGCCGATTGGGGATTGGGAGGTTGGGGATTGGGAGTTGGGAGTTCTATAATCCGCGGATAGCCGGAGCGTATCCTTGGAGGACTCAAACATGCAAAAGCACCTGATGCTCACGTGCGCTGGCGCGTTCCTGCTGACGGCAGGCGTGGCGGCGGCGGAACAGGCGACGCCGGCGGCCCCGGCGCAGGCGGCCCCGCTGGCGCCGGCCAAGTTCGTCGCCCCGATCCGTGGTCAGGCTGAGCTTGGCTATCTCAAGCCGGTGATCAAGCGTGAAAAGAACGGCGACGTCGTCACCGTCATCAAGGTGAAGAACCTCTCGACGAGCGGCGCCATTGCGGGACTGCGGGTCGACGAGAACTGGTACGACAAGGCCGGCGATCCGGTGACCGGCGACACCTTCCGTTATCGCAAGCCGCTGCAACCGGGCGAAGTGATCGAGATCACGCTGCGGACGCCCTACAACAAGGCCATGGACCGGAACTCGTACAACTTCACGCACGCCAACGGCACGATCAAGACGAAGCAGATGCAGAAGTTCTAGTCCACTGCTCCGCGAGGTGCCCCGCCAGGGGGATGCGCCAGCGCTTCCCCTGGCTCGCCTGCCACAGCGCCGCCAGCCAGAGCCCGACGCTCACGACCCACACGACAAACGCCGCGCCGACGAAGACCGTGAAGCCGGCCGGCGCGTACGAGAGCATCACGAGGCCGGCCAGCCCGAGCAGGCCGATGAGGAGCGCGAGGCCGCCGAAGGTGATCGTCGCCTGTGCGGCATGAAAGCGCACGAGGGCGTCACGCCGCTCGACGCCCCAGAAGAGGAGACCCGTCACCCACCAGCCCAGATACGCCAGCATCGAGGCCGTGCGCGTCGTCAGCCCCGTGCTGCTATCCGCATCCACGCCGTGCGCCCGCTGCAAGCCGAATTCCCACCTGCCCACCCATTAGGCGGTTGGGAGTTGGAAGTTGGGAGTTGGGAGTTGGCCCAATGGGGTTTGGGAGTTGGAAGTTGGGAGTTGCCCCATTGGGAGTTGGAAGTTGGGAGTTGAATTCACCTCACCCGGATCTCGACATCCCGGCCGACACCGGTGTCGGGCGCCAGGCGCGATTTCGCCTCCACGTGGATGATGTACGTGCCCGGCGCGAAGTCGGCGAGCGGAATGCGCGTGGCGAAGCCGTATCCGCCGCGACCGCCCTTGAGCTCTGTCGAGGATCGTTCCTCCTGGTTCTGCACGACCACACGCCCCTCGTCCGACCGCACGGTCGTCGTGATGTCGAGCTTGTGCGGAGGCGCGCCCGGAGCGTTCTGATATACCTCGGCGAAGAGTGCCAGCTCGTCGGTGCGCTCGAACTCCCGCGTGGCAATCGGCGGCGCCGGCAGGAAGTCGCGCAGCGGGTCTTTCGATCGCGCGGTGGGCGTCTGTCCCGCCGAGGCCGCCGTGATCGCCAGCCCGCTCATGGTGAGCGGAGCCTTGTAGAAGTCGGGCACTTCCAGGTCGTAGAGGACGCTGCCCGACTTTCCGCCCTGCTCGGCCGCCGCAACGCGGAGCTGATAGCGTCCCGGCGGCAGGTCCATCGACGAGATCACGCGGAAGCCGCGGGCCTTCACGCGCGCGAGCGTATCGGGCTTCAGCGCCAGGTTGATCGTGTTGCGCTCGCCCGGGTGGACCTTCCCCTTGTCGTCGATGGCGGTGAAGCCGACCTCGAGGTCGTTGGCGAAGGCGCCGTCCTTCTCCTCGTACGTGAACCGGCCTGCCGCGAGCTCCACGGCGATGGCCACCATCGCGTTCGGCGCGACCCCCTTGTACGGCGCGGCGAACACCGACATGCCGACGCCCGCCATCGGCAGGGGGCTGTTCATCGCGTCGCGCATCGCGGCCGACGCGTTGGGAGTGTCGGTCGTCCGGGTGTCCGGCGCCCGCCCGCGTGGCGCGACGTAGCCCCGGCGCGAGCGCACCTGCAGCCCCGGCCGCGTCACCCGCACGTCGATCCTCCGGAACCGCCCGTCGCGGCGATCGTTGGCAGGGTAATAGCCAAGCAGGTAGTACGTGCTGTTGTCGCGCACGACGCGCTCGAAGGCGCCGTCGAAGTCGTTGCGATTCACCGCCGCGAAGCCGCCCGTTTCCTCCGCGAGCGTTCGCAGGCTGTCCTGCGAGAGCCGCAGCTCGTCCAGCATCGACGTGGACGTGATGCCGGTCGTCGGATCGTCGGGGAAGCTGTCGATCTCGATCCCCTCGTCGCCCATCGAGGTGAGGCCGCGCGGGTCGATCGCGTAGATGCTGACGTTGGCCCGCGTGGCGGCGCCGATGGCCTCGCGCGACGAGTCGATGATCGTCGAGGCGTCCCGGTTGTTGAACACGTCGTGGATGTCGTAGTCGATGCCTTCGCTGATGAAGAGCATCGCCTTGCGCCGCCCGCGCACGCCGGACAGGTACTCGGCGAGATTCTTCACGGAGTCGAGCGCATTGCGGGCGTGGAACCCGCGCTCGGCGATGTTCGGATCGTCGATGCGCTGCCCGGGCCCGCGGATGCCCTCGGTGCTCCGGTACTGCTGCAGGCGATCCAGCGTGGACGACCGCATCTTCCGGCCCATGAAACGATCGACGGAGGCCTGCAGCAGCCGGCGATTGTTCGTGAACTCCTGCCCCGCGTCGGACCGCCCGCTCGTGTAGACGATGGCCGCCAGGTCGTTGACGCCGAAGTGCCGCTCGATGAAGCGCCGCACCGCCAGCTTCACGCGCTGGCTGCGCAGCGGGTGGACGTGCAGATCGTCGAGCACGATCAGGTAGACGCGCCCGTTCGCGCGCTCGTTGGACTGCACGTCCTGCTCGATCGGCGCCGCGGCGAAGAGCGGCCGCTCGGCCCGTTCGACCGGGATGCTCACGAGCGCGAACGAGCTGATCGTCTGCGGCTTGCCGTCCTCGAGCACGTCGAAGTCCGCCGCCGTGAGGTCCGTCACAGGGTTCCCGGCGGCGTCAGTCACCGTGGCATCCACCTCGACGTAGTTGATCTCCACACGGAACGTGGGAGGAGCCGGCTGGACGCCGCTCGGCTGAGGTGCGGGGGCCGGCTGTTGCGCCTGGACGGCCGCGGCGGCGAGGCACACACCCAGGCATGACGCGCGGATCACGTTCTTCATAGGACTTCCGTGCACGATGGCTGATCGATTGTAGCCGGAACTGGCCGCTCGGCCCACCGGCCTTCGGTCCTCGACGAGCGTCCAACGGTATACTGAACACTTATGGCGCTCGACGTCGCAGCCATTCAGCAGGCGCTGACGCGGCAGAAGCTCGACGGCTGGCTGCTCTACGATTTCCACGGGTCGAATCCGATTGCGCAACGGCTCGCCGGACTCGCCAACGGCGCGCACATGACCACGCGCCGGTGGTACTACCTCGTGCCGGCCACGGGCCAGCCGCGCGGCCTCGTGCACGCCATCGAGCGGCACAACCTCGACGCGCTTCCCGGCGACAAGCAGGTGTACGCGGGCCGGCAGCAGCTCGAGGCGGGGCTCGATGCGCTGCTGGCGGGGACGAAGGTCGTCGCGATGGAGTATTCCCCCGCCAACGCCATCCCCTATATCTCACGCGTCGACGCCGGCACCGCCGAGGCCGTCCGGGAGCGCGGAGTCGCCATCGTGTCGTCGGGCGATCTCGTGCAGCAGTTCGAGGCCACGTGGACGGCGGCCCAGCTCGAGACGCACGAACGCGCCTCCGAGTCGCTCTATCGCATCAAGGATCGGACCTTCGAGGCCGTCGCCTCGATGCTGAAGAAACGCACCACTCCGACCGAGTACGACGTCCAACAGCTCATGGTGCGGTGGTTCGAGGAAGAGCGGCTCGAGAGCGACGCGGCGCCGGTGGTGGCTGCCGGTGAGAACGCCGGCAACCCGCATTACCTGCCCGCCGCAGCCCTCTCGAGGGCGATCGCGCCCGACGAGGTGCTGCTCCTGGACCTCTGGGGCAAGAAGGCGGAGCCGGGCGCGGTCTTTGCTGATATCACCTGGGTGGCGTTCACGGGAGCC
>JBOGIW010000555.1:0-7125 GCA_050748045.1 Vicinamibacterales bacterium
CATGACCACCGAGAGGAGCGGGTCGCGGAGCACGCCCCGGATCCGCGACATCAGCCCCGCCCCTCGTACCCGCCCGGGTGCGTCGAGTGCCAGTTCCACGCGTCGCCGACAATCACGTCGAGATCGGCCCGCTGCGGCGTCCACCCGAGCTCCGTGCGGATCCGCTCGGCGGAGGCGTAGAGAACGGCGGGATCGCCGGGCCGCCGCGGCGCCGGGCGCCGATCGAGCCGCCTTCCTGTCACGCGCTCGACGGCGTCGAGGACGTCCCGCACCGACGAGGGGCGCTCGGTGCCCACGTTGCAGGTGGCCGAGGCGCCGCCCGATTCGAGCCGCTGCAGGGCGCGCACGTGCGCGTCGGCCAGGTCCATCACGTGGACGTAATCGCGCAGGCACGTGCCGTCGGGCGTCGGGTAGTCGTCGCCGAAGATGTCGATCGGCGTCCCGTGCGCGGCGGCCAGGAGCGCTCGCGGGATCACGTGGATCTCCGGGTCGTGATCCTCGCCGAGCTGGCCCTCCGGATCCGCGCCTGCCGCGTTGAAATACCGCAAGGCGACGAAGCGGACGCCGTAGGCTCCCTCGAAGTGCGGCAGCGCGTGCTCGACGGCGAGCTTCGTCTGGCCGTACGCGTTGATCGGACGAGTCGGATGCGACTCGCGAATCGGCGCCTCGACCGGCTCGCCGTAGACGGCGCACGTGGACGAGAACACGAAGTGCGTGCAGTGCTCGCAGGTCATCGCCTCGAGCACGGTGAGCGCGCCCAGCACGTTGTTCCGGTAATAGCCGACCGGATCGCGCACCGAGTCGGGCACCGACAGCCGCGCCGCGAAGTGCATCACCGCCGTCGCGCCGCTCTGGCGGATCGTGCGGCGGACGGCTTCGAGATCGCGAATGTCGCCGACGACGAGGGGCAGGTCGAGCGCCGCCTGGCGGTGGCCGGCGGACAGGTTGTCGAAGATCACCGGGCGATGGCCCGCCGCACGAAGCGCCTTGGCGGCGTGGCTGCCGATGTAGCCGGCGCCGCCGGTGACGAGGACGGTGCTAGCGGCCAATGGAGTAATAGGTGAAGCCGTTGGTCTTCATCTGGTCCGGCGCGAAGAGGTTGCGCCCGTCGAAGATGACCGGCGTGCGCATCAGCGTGCGCATGCGGGCGAAGTCGGGCCGGCGGAACTCGTTCCACTCCGTGACGATGGCAAGCGCGTCGGCGCCCTTGAGCGCATCGTAGGTCTTGGCGGCGTAGGCGACGCGGCTGCCGAAGATGCCACGCGCCGCCTTCTGCGCCTCCGGGTCGAAGGCCTGGACCTTCGCGCCCGCGTCGACGAGCCCCTGGATGAGGGGGATCGAGGGCGCTTCGCGCATGTCGTCGGTCTTCGGCTTGAACGCCAGGCCCCACACGGCGATGGTCTTCCCTTGCAGGTTGCCGAAGTGCGCCTGCATCTTCGTGAGGAGCAGCGTCTGCTGGCGCCGGTTCACCTCTTCCACGGCGCGGAGGATCTTGAAGTCGTACGACTTCTCCGCCGCGAAGCGGATCATCGCCTGGACGTCCTTCGGAAAGCAGCTCCCGCCGTACCCGACGCCCGGAAAGAGAAAGGACGCGCCAATGCGGCGGTCGGCGCCGATTGCGCGACGCACCTGGTCGACGTCGGCGCCCACGAGCTCGCAGACGTTCGCCACCTCGTTCATGAAGGAGATGCGCGTGGCCAGCATCGCGTTCGACGCATACTTCGTCAGCTCCGCGCTGGCGCAGTCCATCACCATGATCGGGGCACCCGTCCGCGTGAAGGGCTGATAGAGCTCGAGCATCAGCTCCGCGCCGCGCGGGTCCTCGGCGCCGACGACCACACGGTCGGGCTTCATGAAGTCCTCGATGGCCGCTCCCTGCTTCAGGAACTCCGGGTTGCTCACCACGCTGAACGGGTGCGTCGTCTCGCGGCGCACGACCTCGCGCACTTTGACAGCCGTGCCGACCGGCACGGTGCTCTTGGCGACGATGACCTTGTAGCCGTTCATCGCCTTGGCAATATCCCGCGCGACGCCAAGGACGTGCTGGAGGTCGGCCGAGCCGTCCTGGCCCTGCGGCGTGCCGACGGCAATGAAAATGATGCTCGAGCCGCCAACCGCCTTGCCGAGCGTCGTCGTGAACGTGAGGCGGTGTTCCAGTCGATTCCGCCTCACCAGTTCCTCGAGGCCCGGCTCGTAGATGGGCATCCGGCCGCGCCGCAAGAGCCGGATCTTCGCCTCGTCCTTGTCGACGCAGACCACGTCGTTGCCGCTCTCGGCAAAGCAGGCGCCCGCGACAAGGCCGACGTATCCAGTTCCCACTATGGTGAGTCTCATCGCCGCTCTGAAACCCCGAACGGTACCATATCGTTCAGATTAGTGTCTAGCTCGCTGATGTGAAAGGACTTGCGGCTGTGGTACTCTTTCCCGGCGTGCGGATTCTCGTCGACTATCGGCCGGCGCTCCGGGAGCGGACCGGCGTCGGCGAGTACGTGCACGAGCTGGTGCGCGCGTACACGGCGCTCCCCGAGGCCCGCGACGACCAGCTCAGCCTGTTCACGAGCAGTTGGAAGGATCGGCCGGCGGCCTCCGTCGAACGGCAGTTGGGCGCGCGGCTTATCGACCGGCGTGTGCCCGTGCGGCTGCTGAACTATGCCTGGCACCGCCTCGAGTCTCCGCCCATCGAGTGGCTGGCCGGCGACGCCGACGTCGTCCACGGCCTGCACCCGCTGCTCATCCCCGCCAGGCGCGCCGCGCAGGTCGTCACGATCCACGACCTCTTCTTCCTGGACGCGCCCGCCCGCGCCCGGGCCGAGATTCGCCGCGATTACGCCTCGCTCGCGCCGGCGCACGCGCGGCGCGCGCACGCGGTCCTCGCCCCCTCCCGATACACGGCAGGGCGCATCGAGCGGGAGCTGGGCGTCGCGCCGGCACGCGTGTACGTCTGCCCGCCCGGCCCGCCGGCATGGTCCGCGTTCCATGCTCCGGGTTCCGGGTTCCATGACCGGCTCACCAGGCCTGTGCCTCCGCCACGTGACGGCGTGGTCCTCTTCATCGGCACCCTGGAAGCGCGGAAGAACGTTGGCGCGCTCCTCGAGGCGTACCGGATTCTGCTGCGATGCGGCGACGAGCCGCCTCCACTCAGGCTCGTCGGGCGTGCCACCCCGGATGCGGCAGGCTGGCTTGAGGACCTCGGCCGCGCGCCGCTCGCCGGACGGGTCGTGCACACGGGCTACATCGGGGAGCCCGAACGCGCGATCACGTACGGTCAGGCGAAGATGCTCGTGATGCCGTCCCTCGACGAGGGGTTCGGCCTGCCCGTCCTCGAGGCGATGGCGTCCGGGGTCCCCGTGATCGCGTCGAACCGCGGCTCGCTGCCGGAGGTGCTCGGGGGCGCGGGGATGCTCGTCGAGCCGCACGACCACGAAGGCCTCGCCGCGGCGATCAGGCGCGTCATGAATCGCGAGGTGGCGGAGGATCTTTCAGCCCGGGGCCTGGCACGCGCGCGCGATTTTTCCTGGGCGCGCACGGCTGCAACCGTGCGGCAGATGTACCTCGACGCAGTGGCACGGCGGCAGGCCGGCGACTGATGCGCATCGCGATCGACGCACGCGAGCTCGGAGGGCAGCCCACGGGCGTCGGCCGCTATCTCGGCGAGATCCTCCGGGCATGGGGCGCGATGCCCGAGGCGCGGCAGCACGACTACATCTTCTGCGCGCCGGCGGCGATGACCTGCACGGGGCCGCTGCGCTCGACGACCGCCATCGAGCGCGGCGCCGGCACGTGGTGGGAACAGGGGGCGCTCCCCCGGCTGGCGCGCGCGGCGCGGGCCCACGTCCTCTTCTGCCCGGGCTATACGGGCCCTGTCTTCGATTCGACGCCGCTCGTGGTCGCCGTGCACGACGTCTCGTTCGCGGCCCATCCGGAGTGGTTCGGCTGGCGTGAAGGGCTGCGGCGGCGAGTGATCACGCGCGCGTCTGCCCGGCGCGCGGCACGCGTGCTCACGCTGACGCGCTTCGCGAAGCGCGAGATCGTCGAGCGCCTCGGCGTGCCGGAGGATCGCATCGAGGTCGTCCATCCCGGCGTCACCAGCATTGGCCACGGGAGCGGGCCGGGCGTTCGCCACGCCAGCGCCACCGGAGCATCCGAAGCCCTCGTGTTGTACGTCGGCTCGATCTTCAACCGCCGGCACGTTCCGGAAACCATCAAGGGCTTCGAGCGCCTGGCGCGGCGCCGGCCTGAGGCCAGCCTCACGATCGTGGGAGACAACCGGACCTTCCCACGCATCCACCTCGACCAGGTCGCGCTCGACGCCCAGCGCGTGCGACTCCTGGCGTTCGTGCCCGACGACGTGCTCGGCGAGTTGTATCGACGGGCACGCGCGTTCGTGTTCCTCTCCGAGTACGAGGGGTTCGGGCTCACGCCGCTCGACGCGCTCGCCGCCGGGGTCCCGGTCGTCATGCTCGACACGCCGGTGGCGCGCGAAGTGTTCGGCAACGCGGCGTTCTACGTCGGCGCGCCCGATCCCCGCCTCGTCGAGGCCGCGCTCGAGCGGGCGCTCTTCGATGATGACGCTCGGCGGAACGTGCTGCACGAAGCGGCAGGCGTCGTCTCGCGCTACTCCTGGTCCACGTGCGCACGCCGCGTGCTCGACGTCTTGCAGTCAGTTGGGAGTGGATAGCCGGGGTCAGTGCAGTCCAAACAGCACATAAATCTCCAATCGACACATCGCAGATTGATCACCCATTCACCAATCACCCAATCGCCAATGCCCCGTTTGTCGATCATCATCGTGAGCTACAACGTGCGGGACGATCTCGAACGGTGTCTCCACTCCCTTGCCGACCAGGCGCTTGCCGTCGATCACGAGATTCTCGTCATCGACAACGCCTCGACCGACGGCACGGCGGACGCGGTACGGGCACGTTGGGCGGGCGTGCGCCTCGTGGAGGCCGGAGCCAACCTCGGCTTCTCGAAGGCGAACAATCTCGGCATCCGGCAGTCGTCCGGCGAGCTGGTGCTGCTGCTGAACGGCGACACGCTCGTGCCGGCGGGCGCGATCGACGCGCTCGTGCGGGCGCTCGACCGGCGGCCGGACGCGGCGATTGCGGGGCCGCGCCTCGTCGATGCGCAGGGCCGGGCCGAGCTTTCGTTCGGCCGCATGATCTCGCCGCTCAACGAGCTGCGCCAGAAGCTGCGGGCGCGCGGCAACGTCGAGCGCCTGACATCGCGCGAGCGCGACGTGGACTGGGTGTCCGGCGCGTGCCTGCTGGTGCGCCGGGCAGACGCCGACGCGGTGGGCCTCCTCGATGAGCGCTACTTCATGTACACGGAGGACGTCGATTTCTGCGCGGCCGTCCGCGCACGCGGCCGGCGGGTGCTCTTCGTCCCCTCGGCCGAGATCGTCCATCTGCGGGGCCGGTCTCGCCAGCGGGCGCCAGGCGAAACCCAGGCCGCCTACAGGCGCAGCCAGCTCGCCTTCTACGAGAAACACCACCCGCGCTGGGCGCCTATCCTTCGTGTCTACCTAAGATTACGGGAGCGACGACCCGATAACCGGTAAGCGCGGTCCTGTGCCGCGCCTTATGTCTGCATCAACCGGCGTCTGGACGTGCCCTTCATGCGGGCGGCGGGTGCCAAACCGTGTCACGGAGTGCCGGTGCGGGCTCCAGCAACCCGACGCCGTGGCCTCGGAACCGGCCGAGCCCGCCGGAGACAGCGGCGGTGGTCGCGGCCCGCGGCTGGCGCTCGCCGGCGCGGTGGCGGGTGTCATCCTGGCGCTGTTCGCCTTCCGCGTGTGGACCGTGCCCGACCCATCGGCGGCGCACCCCGCGACGCAGGCCACGGGAACCGGCGCCGCAGCCAGGCCGGCGCCTTCGCCGGCGACCATCGATGTGGCACCGGCCGTCCGGCACGAACTGCCGGTCTCTCGCGGCACGTCTGATGTTCGCGTGGCTGAGGCGCCGGCGGCCGGCGCCTCGTCCGTGCCCCCATCGCCGGCGCCGACGCTTGCGTCGCTCGAAGACGTCGTCAGCACCGTGGTGCCAGCGGTCGTCTCGATTCACGCCGGACGGTCGCGCGGGACCGGTTTCTACGTCCGGCCCGACTACGTCCTCACCAACGTGCACGTCGTCGAGGGTCACACGTCGGTCGAGATCGTGGTGAATGACGCGAAGCGGTCGGCGCGGGTCATGGCCACGTCGCGCGGCGCCGACCTCGCCGTGCTTCGGGTCTACAACGCGGACCCGCAGCAGCCCACGCTCAGGCTGGGCACCGTCAACGGCGTGCGCGTCGGCCAGGAGGTGATTGCCGTCGGATCGGCGCTCGGCGTCCTGTCCAACACCGTGACCAGAGGGATTGTGAGCGCGGTGCGCCGCGCCGGCGACGTGATGCTCGTGCAGACCGACGCCGCCATCAACCCCGGCAACAGCGGCGGGCCGCTGGTGGACCGGTCGGGGATGGTCATCGGCGTGAACACGCTGAAGGCCGGACGGGAGGCGGAGTCGATTGGCTTCGCCGTCGCGATCGACCATGCGGGGCCGCTCCTCAGCGGAGAGACTCCTGTGAGCGCGCCGGCTCCGGCGTCGGGACTGGCCGACATGCTTCGGGGTGCCGGACCGTCCGAGGGTGAACGGCGGCGCGGCGAGTGGGAGCAGCGGTACGCGGCCGTCGTGCAGTGGGCCGCGCGCCACGCGGCCGATCTCGACGCGGCCTGGGACCGCAACGCCCGCATCTGCGTGGCCTCGTCGCCGGCGAACGGCGACCGGCGATGGTTCGCGGTGTACGAGCCGGGCGGCGTCCGTCTGAACGTGCAGGTGTCCGGCTGCCATGGCTGGCTCGACGACATGAAGCAGCACGCCGAGCAGATCCGCCGCGAGATCCTGAAAGCCGGCGAGCTGGCACGCCAGGGCGGCGTCTACCCCGGTGTGATGCGCGACCTCCGCCGGCGGCATCGCATGGACTGGGCTGGCTTCGAGCGCTGATCCGGCGGCGCAGCCGGCCACGAAGCTTGCCGGCCACGAAGCTTTGTCAGCCACGAAGATCACGAAGGTCACGAAGATGGGACGCCGTTCGACGGGCCGCCACAGGCGGCCTGCGTGGGAAGGCGACCGGCAGACACAAGCCGCT
>JBOGIW010000556.1:0-5608 GCA_050748045.1 Vicinamibacterales bacterium
GCCGGGCAGCGACGCTCGAGCAACTAGCCGCATGACTATGTGTCAAAAAAACAAAGAGCGACGGGTTAGTGTCACGAAGATCGAACGGCGCTTCGTGTCCTTCGTGTCCTTCGTGGCCGGATTTCCCTCCGAAGGGTCACTCGTTGTTCGTGCTCGATCCCATCGGCGTCTGCACCGCGCCGTCCTTGATGACGACCGCCACGTTCTGCAGGTACAGCATGCTCTCCAGCGGGTTCCCCTTGACGAGGATGATGTCCGCCAGCCGGCCGGGGGTGATGACGCCGGTGTTGACGCGCAGCGCGGCGGCGGCGTCCTTCGTCGTCGCGCCGATCACCTCGCTCGGCGTCATGCCGGTCATGCGCACGAGCGCCTCCATCTCGCGCCACACCGACTCGCTGTGGAAGTTGCCCGGCGTGCCCGAATCGGTCCCCATGATCATCCGGACGCCCGCTTCGTAGAGCTGGCGGGTCGCGGCGGGAGCCACGCGCGTCTGGAGCTGAATGCGGCCGAAGTACCCGAGTCCGGTGAAGTCGCGCAACGACGCCATGATCTGGTCGGCGTACTTCCCGAGCTCGCGGCGCAGCCGCGGATCGTCCAGGCGTTCGGGCCAGGACATGTGCGCCGGGTAGAGCGTCACCCGGTGCGCGATCGACTGCCCGACGGGAATCTGCCGCGCGGCCATCATGCGGAGCGTGTCGGTGCTGTACAGCGGGTTCTGGTGGCCCGATCCGGCATGGTGGAGGATGTCCACGCCGCCCGTGATCGCGTTCTGGATCTCGGCGTCGCCGTAGACGTGCGCGCCCACGAGCTTCCGCCGCTGGTGCGCCTCGTCGGAGATCGCCCGGATCTGGTCGGCGGAGAGCCCCGTGTAGACCTTGATCGCGTCGACGCCCGCGTCGAGCAGCCGGCGGGTGGCCTCGCGCGCCTCCTCCGGGGTCTGGGCGTTCGAGATCTGCGACGCGCGATGATGCCGTTTCACCGCCTCGTCCGACGACTTCTGGATCCATCCCCCGCTGACGAGCATGCGGGGCCCCTTCATCTCGCCGCGGTTGATGCGGTCGCGCGTCTCCACCGAGACCCTCGTGTCCCCGCCGGCGTCGAGCGCCGTCGTGATGCCGTGCGCGATCAGTTGTGCGGCGGCCAGCCGCATCACCTGCGCGTACTCGTTCCTGACCATCCGGTGCCACTGCGCGTAAATGCCGTGCCCGATGATGTCGAGGTGCACGTGCGTGTCGATGAGCCCGGGCATCACCGTGAAGCCGTTCGCATCGACGACCTTGGCGCCGGGCGGCACAGCCAGGCGCCCCTCCTCGCCGACCGCGACGATCGTGTCGCCCTCGACGAGGACGACCGCGTTCGGCTTCGGCGGTCCGCCGAAGCCGTCGATCAGAAAGCCGCCGACGACGGCCAGCGTAGCCTTCATCGGCGGCTGGGCCGGCTGTGCCACGGTCGTTCGCGTCGTGACGCCCACGAACGCCCAGCACACCGCGACCGCGGCCGCGAGCACGATCACCTGCCTCATACGCCTCATGATGCTTCCTCGGACAAAGCGCAGCCCCGCGCGACGCGGGCTGCGACGGTTGGCGGCCCATGCCATGTCAGAACGTAATCTTCGCGCCAATCTGCATCTGGCGCGGGTCGTAGGCTGACGCCGGCGCTCCGAACGTCGGTCGCGGAGCGGGTCCGAGGCCATAGGCTTCGTTGACGCTATCGTAGTTCGTCCTGTTGAGGATGTTGAAGACCTCGGCGACCAGCTCGAGCCGCGAGCCGCCGAGCCGCACGAGCCGCGACACCCGCAGATCCACCGACGCGTAGTCGAAGGCGCGGAAGGAGTTCCGGGCCAGGCCGGGCGCGCGATCGTTGACGACGCCGTCGCCGTTGATGTCCGTGCCCGCCGACGGATCCATGGGGAACGGCGATCGGTAGGTCGCGGCGCCCGAGAACTGGAACCCGCTGAAGAACCGCTGCCACGCCGACGTGCCAAGGTCCGGCACGAGGTACGTGCCGCTCATCACCCATCGATGCCGCACGTCGTCGACCGACCAGCCCCAGTCGGCGCTGCGGTCCGTCTGGATCGTCGGCAGATCGCTGAAGTCCTGCGTGTCGTTCTTGTCGAAGCCGAGCGTGTAGAACGTCTGGAACGCGAAGCCGCTCGACGCCTGGCGCCGCAGGAGGAACGAGACGGCCTTGTACGTCGCCCGGCCGTTGGAATCGTAGATCACGATCCGCCCGTAGGCCGGGTTCGGCCGCCGGCGCGTGACCGGATCGATCGGGTTGGTGTCCTGCGCCGACGCCATCGCCGTGCTCCGGTTCAGGTTGAACTCGACCGACGCGACCATGGAAGACGTCAGGCGTTGTTCGACGGCCGCGTTCGCCTGGACGGACCACGGCACCGGCAAGTCGTACGTCGCCGTGAGGTTCGGGGTCGCGAAGGACCCGGTCGGCTGCGCGGTCAGCCGATTGGGGTACGTCGGTGCGCCGGGGTCGCCGAAGCGGAGCAGGTAGGAGAACGAGCCGCGGTTGGGCGATCCCGTCAGCAGGTTGGCGACCTGGTTGATGAAGCGGCGCGTGTAGAAGATGCCGCTCCCGCCCCGCACGACGGTGTTGCCGTTCCCGAATACGTCGAACGCCGCGCCGAAGCGCGGAGACACGTTGTTCCGGTCCGAGCTGCTCACCACGTTCTCGTCCGGGTCGTAGAAGTCGGGCAGCGTCTCGATGTCGTAGCGGACGCCGGCGTTGATCGACAGGCGCGACGTCGCGCGGAAATTGTCCTGCGCGTAGAAACTGAAGTGGTTGTGCTGCGGCCTCACCGTGGAGTTGCCGAATGTCTGGCTGAACTGCGTGTAGCGGCCGGCCAGGAAGTTGGCGAGGTTGCTGAAGCTGTAGCTGCCGCCGCGCGAGCCGCCGAGGAACCGGTAGTTCTCGCCAAGCAGCAGGTCGGCGCCGACCTTGAGGTCGTGGTTCGCCGTGCTGACCGAGAGCGAATCGACGAAGTAGATCTTGTTCTGCTTGAAGTGGTTGCCGGCCGACTGGCCGAAGCTGGCCACGCCCGAGACGCTGACGGTCGGCTCGGCGAAGAGCACCGGGTTGTCCTCGCCCCAGAATTCGGGCTTCTCGGTCTGATACCAGAACTCGAAGTTCCGCGGCGAATACGACGCGCGGGCTTCGTGGAACCAGGACTGTCCCACCGTGCGCCAGGCGACCGTGTAAAAGCTGTCCGTGCTGTGCTTCGACCCGGCGCGCCGGAGCGTGTTCAGCCCGCCGACGCTCGAGTAGCGGAGCTGCTCGGCGAACGAGTAGATATAGCTGCCGTCGAACGAGTGTCTGTCGTTCATCTGGTACGTGAACTTGGTGATGAGCGACGTGTAGTCGAAGTTGCGCGGGATCTCGCCGATATCGGACTCCGGGATGCCGAGCAGGCGCGCGTTCTCCGGCGAGACCGACGAAAACGCCGGGATGTCGGCGTTCTGGCGCTCGAAGGCCCCGAAAAAGAACATGCGGTTCTGCTTGATCGGCCCGCCGAACGTGCCGCCCGTCTGCCACCGCTTGAACGGCGCCTTCTCCTGTTCGAAGGCATTGCGCGCGTTCAGATCCTTGTTGCGGTGGAAGAGATACGCGCTCCCCTCGTAGCTGTTCCCGCCCGACTTCGTGACGACGTTGACGACGGCGCCCTGGGTGCGCCCGAACTCGGCGGAGAAGTTGTTGGCGAGGACCTGGAACTCGCGGATCGCCTCGCGGCTGAAGAGCGCCCGCTGCTGCGAGTTGCTGTCGTCGATGTTGTCCAGGCCGTCCAGGTTCAGCACCGGCTCCCGCGCGCGTCCGCCCGAGACGTTGATGTAGATGCCGTTGTCACGGCGCGAGACCGACGGAACGGTGTTCGGTGTGAGCAGCGTCAGCTCCACCGGGTTCCGCGAGTTCAGCGGGATCGTTTCGAGCTCGCGCCGTTCGATCGTGTGGCTGATGCTCGTGTTCGACGTCTCGATGAGCGCCGACTGCCCGGACACCGTGACGGTCTCGTTGAGCGCCCCCAGCTCGAGCGACGCATCCAGGCGCGGCGCCGTGCCGACGACAAGCGTCACGGGCGCGATGACGACGGTCTTGAAGCCGCTCAGCTCGAACGTGACCTCGTAATCGCCCGGGTCGAGGCCGACGAAGCGATACTCGCCGCTTCCGGACGAGGGCGTCGTTCTCACCTGGCCGGTGCCGAGGTTCTTCAGCGAGACGGTGACCCCCGGGAGCACCCCCTTCGTGGAGTCGGTCACCACGCCGATGAGACCCGACGTGGTCGACGACACCTGGCCGAACACGGGTGCCGCGAGGAGGAGGATGACGATCGGCAACGCCAGCCGGAATAGCTCGGCGGCACGGGTTCGTGGTCTCTGTCGCATGGTCTCAATGCCTTTCACTAGCAGGGTCCAACATGTCCGAGCAGGACTGCCGGCGCGCGGGACTACGCCTGGGCCGTGCGCGTCCCGGCTCGACCGTCCAGATCGAGGGCGGCATACCAGTCGCGCCTGACGAGCTCGGTGCCGAATTCGGCGGAGAGCCCCCACAGCCGGTGCAGAATGCCGCGGCCGATGTCGTCGCCGGCGAACCGTGGCTGGCCGTCGTGGCCGATGGCGATCGGCAGGAGCTCCAGCCGCGCGATCTGTTTGTCCGCCACCGCGGCGCGGACGATGACGCTCTGGTGCCCGTGGGACGCCTCGGGCGACGGCCGTCCGGGCGCCTGTCGCTGCAGGATGAAGTTGCCGATGCTGAAGAGCACGGGCTTCCCGCGATACACTTCGACGCCGCGCAGCGTGTGCGGGCCATGGCCCACGAAGAGGTCGATGCCCGCCTCCACCGCGGCGTGGGCGATGACGCGCTGGTGGTACGGGAGGCCGGCTTTCGTGTGCCGGGCCCAGTGGAAGTGCACGGACAGGACGGCGAGGTCGGCGTCGCCCTTCCCCGCGCGGATGGCGTCGCTCAGGCGCTGGACGTCCTCGCGCAGCGGCGCCATGACCGAGGCCGCCGCATTGACGCGCATCGGGAAGATGTTCGGCGGGACGTTGCGCTCCTCGAAGGCGCCCGGCGATTCGACGAGCACGTCGTAGGCACGGGCGACGGCGAGGCCGGGGAGCGTCGCCGTGGCGACTTCCTGAGACACGCGGTTGTAATGACACGAGTAGAGCGAGAAGAAGGCGACCTTCAGGCCGTTCACGTCGAGGCGCGCGGGGCGGAAGGCCTCCTCGATCGTGCGGCCGCCGCCGGCATGACGGACGCCGGCGGCGTCGAGCGTCGAGAGCGTCTCGAGCAGGGCCTCGCGCCCGAAGTTGCACGTGTGGTTGTTCGCGATCGAGACCGCGTCGATCCCAATCCGCGTCAGCTCCCTGACGAGGGAGGGATGGCCGCGGAGCGCGCCTCCCCAGCGGTAGCCGCCGAGCTCCCGCGAGCCGACGGTGGAGAGCCCGTTCTCGAGGTTCGCGAACGTGGCGCCGGCCTGGCGCATCAGGTCGAAGACCTGCCCGGTGCCGGGCTCGAGGCGTTCGGGGAGGGCCTGGGTCAGAAAGAAGTCACCGGCAAAGGCGAGCGCCGTCTCGCGGGCGCCGAGCCCGGGGACGGCCGGCGC
>JBOGIW010000557.1:0-11323 GCA_050748045.1 Vicinamibacterales bacterium
GTACCGGCCATCAGGAGCGCGGTCCCGGCCATCAGGACAGGTGGACCCGCCGGCCCATCCGTAGCCGCCTTCCAAGGGATCACCGTTTGCAATCGACGCGCGTCCACGTCGGAGCGCCGACTGTACAGGGGCACCACATGAACCCCCACGATCCCGAATTGGCACGGGGCATCGTTGCAGAGTATGCAAACGTGCTGGAGCGCGGCGACTCTCAGGCGTATCCCGCCTCGATCCGGCTGCTCCCTTATCCAAAACAGACGATCAAGTCGGCCATCCTGACCTGCATGGCGAGTCTGCGGGAGGCGCAGCAACTCACCGCGGAGATGCGAGAGTTCCTCGAACAGGCGTACGCCGCACTCGCCGATTACGTGGACGACGATCTCGTGCGGGTCATGGATGAGTACCGTGAGGCGCTGGCCGCTGTGGCAGATGTCCAGGCCGCGCGCGACAAGCTGCAGACGCCGGCCTGGCAGCGGATCGCGAGCACGAGCCGGCTGGCTGGCGACATCGCCAGGAGCATCGCGGACGAGACGGCCGCGCTGCGCCTCGAATTCCAGGCGAGCGCCTGAAACGCCGCGGGCAAGGAGAACGACGAATGAACGCTTCTGTTTCCGATCAGCCTCCGGGAACGGCTATTCCCGTCAGGCTCGCGTCACGGCGGGACATCGAGGAGGACATCGCTCGGCGTCTCGCCGCCGAGCGCGAGCGGCTCGAACGGCAGGCCGGCCTTCGCACAGACGTCAAGCACTTCGAGCGGCCTGTCGAGCGGCCGTTCACCGCGGCCGAGCGCGACCGGGTGACGATCCTCATCGGAG
Organism: Vicinamibacterales bacterium; assembly: GCA_050748045.1. Taxonomy (GTDB): domain Bacteria; phylum Acidobacteriota; class Vicinamibacteria; order Vicinamibacterales; family UBA2999; genus CAVYVZ01. The sequence goes on from JBOGIW010000557.1 coordinate 816, forward strand.
GCCTCACCTGGAAGCACGAATGGCTGATCCGATCGATCTTCCAGGCGGCCGGCCACAAGGTGGAGCGCATGCCGACGCCAGACGTGGCCGGATTCCAGCTCGGGAAGGAGTTCGGGAACAACGGGCAGTGCAACCCGACGTATTTCATGACGGGGCACCTGATCAAGTATCTGCAGGGCCTCGAAGCCAAGGGGCTCACCCGCCAGCAGATCGTCGACAACTACGTCTTCTTCACCGCGGGTTCGTGCGGGCCGTGCCGCTTCGGCATGTACGAGGCCGAGTATCGCCTGGCCGTCGAGAACGCCGGTTTCACCGGCTTCCGGATTCTGCTCTTCCAGCAGAAGGACGGCATTCACGCCAATGCCGGCGAAGCGGGCCTGAGGTTCACGGTGGACTTCGGCATGGGCGCCTTCAACGCGCTCAACGCCGGCGACGTGCTGAACGACATCTGCTGCCAGATCCGGCCGTACGAGGCGAAACCCGGCGAGGCCGACCGCGTGTTCGCCGAGGCGATGGCGGGCCTGGAGACGGCGATGCGGGAGCGGCGGCCGTTCCACGCCTTGGATGTTCGACCGGAGTGGCTGCGGGAGCGCATCGTGGCCAGCAGGAAGCTGGAGGCCGTGGTGAGCACGCTCGGCAAGATTGGCAGCCACATCTGGGGCCGCGACACGACGGAGGCGCTCCGCGCGGCGCGCGAGCGCATCGGCACGATCGAGGTCGATCGGCTCAGGGTCAAACCGCTCGTCAAGATTACCGGCGAGTTCTTCGCGCAGACGACGGAGGGGGACGGCAATTTCAAGATGTTCCAGTTCCTCGAGCGCGAGGGCGCCGAGGTGAAGGTGGAGCCGATTGCCAACTGGATTCGCTACATGCTCTGGCAGGAGAAGGCCAAGCACGTGGACCGGAAGTGGCTGAACACGCCCAGGCCGCCGGCGTGGGCGGTGCACCGGAGGCTCGCCGCGGAGCTGAAGTTCCGGCAGAAGCTGATGTTCTACCGCGCCGGCGAGGATCTCTACGCCTGCTTGTACAACCGCATCATCCGGGGTCTCGGGGGCATCGGGCACGAGCTGACCGATATGCAGGAGCTCGCCGATCTCGCGCAGCCGTACTACCACCGGTTCGCGCGCGGCGGCGAAGGGCACCTCGAGGTGGCGAAGAACATCTACTACACGGTCCACAAGAAGGCGCACATGGTGCTCAGCCTCAAGCCGTTCGGGTGCATGCCGTCGTCACAATCGGACGGCGTGCAGTCGGCGGTGATGAGCCACTTCAAGGACATGATCTTCCTGCCGATCGAGACCTCCGGCGAAGGCGAGATCAACGCCCACAGCCGCGTCCAGATGGCGCTTGGCGAAGCGAAGGCCAAGGCCAGGACAGAGTTCCAGCAGGCGCTCGAATCGACCGGCAAGCGGCTCGACGCCATCCGGGAGTTCGTCGCCGACCACCCCGTGCTGCGGCATCCGTTCTATGCGGTGCCGCACCGGCACGGCATCACCGGCACGGCGGCGACCTTCGTCCTGCACGTCAGCGACGTCATGGATCGCCGCGCCCGGCTGCGGAACGTACCGGGCGCGCCGGCCATTCGAGGGCCACGACTGGCGCGCCTCAGCCGAGCAGCCTTGTAACCCTCACGCGCGCGGCAGACCGGCCGTGCCCGGTGAGGCGGCGCTCGCGGGGCCGCTGCACTACACACGATCTGGAGGAGCCATGTCGGCGTCGCGGCAATTTCTGGTCGGCCTGGATGTGGGCTCGACGACGGTCAAGGCGGTTGCGGTGGATGCCGCGACCGACGAGATGGTGTGGTCCGACTATCAGCGCCACGAGACCAAGCAGCCGGAAAAGACGCTCGAGTTCCTCGGCCGGCTCGAGGCGGCGCTCGCCATCAGCCACGAGAACGCGCGGATGTTCATGACCGGCTCGGGCGGCGCGACGATCGCGCCGCTCGTCGGCGCGAAGTTCGTCCAGGAGGTCACGGCCGTCTCGTTGGCCGTCGAGAAGCTCCACCCCGAGGTGCACTCGGTCATCGAGCTTGGCGGACAGGACGCCAAGATCATCGTGTTCAAGGAAGACCCGGAAACCCGGCGCAAGAAGAAGATCCCGTCGATGAACGACAAGTGCGCCGGCGGCACCGGGGCGGTCATCGACAAGATCAACGCGAAGCTGAAGATCCCGGCCGACCGGCTGTGCGACCAGGGCTACGTGGGCATCAAGCTGCACAAGGTGGCCGGCAAGTGCGGCGTGTTCGCGGAAACCGACGTCAACGGGCTGCAGAAGGAGGGGACGCCGAGCGACGAGCTGATGGCCTCGCTCTTCGAGGCCATCGTCCTGCAGAACCTCACGGTGCTGACACGCGGCCACACGCTGCGCCCGCACGTGCTGCTGCTCGGAGGCCCGAACACGTTCATTCGCGGGATGCGCGAAGCGTGGCAGGAGAACATCCCGAAGATGTGGCGCGATCGCGGCATCGAGATCCCGCCAGGCGAGTCGCCGCAGTCGCTGATCAAGACGCCGGCGAACGCGCAGTACTTCGCCGCGCTCGGGGCGATCGAGTTCGGCAGGAGCGAAGAGGAGTCGGTGGGCCGCTATGCGGGCGCGCGGCATCTCGAGCACTACGTCAATGCCGGCCGCTTCGAGCAGAAGGCGGCCGCCGGCGCCGCCGGACTGAGCGCGTCGGAGGACGAGCTCGCACGATTCAGGGAGCAGTACCGGCCGAAGCCGTTCCTGCCGGCGACGTTCGCCCGCGGGGAGATCGTGCAGGGCGTCGTCGGAGTCGACGGCGGGTCCACGTCGACCAAGGCCGTCCTGCTGTCGACCGGGGGCGAGGTGCTGTGCAAGGTCTACCAGCTCTCGAAGGGGAACCCGATCCAGGACACGATCGAGATGTTCGACGAGCTTCGCGAGCAGGTCGAGCGCCAGGGGGCGACGCTCGACGTGCTCGGCGTCGGCACGACGGGGTACGCGAAGGACATCCTCAAGGATGTGCTCCACGCCGACGCGGCGCTCGTCGAGACGGTGGCGCACACCGAGTCCGCGGTGAAGTACTACACGGACCCGCACGTGATCGTGGACGTCGGCGGGCAGGACATCAAGCTGATCGTCCTGAAGGACGGCCGCGTCAAGGACTTCAAGCTGAACACGCAGTGCTCGGCCGGCAACGGCTACTTCCTGCAGTCGACGGCGGAGATGTTCGGCGTGCCGGTGCGCGACTTCGCCGACAAGGCCTTTGCGGCGACCGCGATGCCGATCTTCGGCTACGGCTGCGCGGTGTTCATGCAGTCGGATATCGTGAACTTCCAGCGCCAGGGCTGGGCGCCGGAGGAGATCCTCGCCGGCCTGGCGGCCGTGCTGCCCAAGAACATCTTCCTGTACGTGGCGAGCATCCCCAACCTGGCGAAGCTCGGCACCCGCTTCGTGCTGCAGGGCGGGACGCAGCACAACCTGGCCGCGGTGAAGGCGGAGGTGGACTTCATCCGCTCCAACTTCCGTGGAGCGGATCTCGAGCCGGAGATCATCGTCCACGAGCACTGCGGCGAATCCGGCGCGATTGGCGCCGCCGTCGAGGCGCTCCGGCTCTGGCGGGACGGCCGTCGCACCACGTTCATCGGGCTCGATGCCGTCCGGAAGATCACGTATCGGACCACCCGGAACGAGTCGACGCGCTGCAACTTCTGCAAGAACAACTGCCTGCGCACGTTCATCGACATCAAGATGAGCACCGTCGAAGGCGGCCACGCGCCGTCAGCGCGGCCGGAGGTGCAGGTGGCGCCCGTCACGTTCGTGTCCAAGGTGGCGAAAGCCGCCGACGAGCAGCGGCTGATCATGGCGACGTGCGAGAAGGGCACCGTCGAGGACGTGAACGAGATGCGCGGGATCAAGGCCGGCCTCGATGCGATCCGGAAGGCCAACCCCAACTTCGTGGACATCGCCGCGAAGGAACCGTTCCGTCCGCGTGGTCCGGCGAGCGTGGCGGACGCGGTTCCGTCGCGCGCGTGGACGAAGGCGGCGAAGGCTCGCCTTGCGGCCATGGAGCGCCGCCGGACGCTTCGCATCGGCATGCCGCGCGTGCTGAACATGTACGTCTATGCGCCGTTCTTCAATGCCTACTTCGAGAGCCTCGGGGTGCTGGGGGGCAACCTCGTGTACTCCGATTACACGAGCGGAGAGCTGTACCGCGAAGGGTCGGGCCGCGGCGCCATCGATCCCTGCTTCCCGGCGAAGATCGGGATCGCGCACGTGCACAACCTGCTGTTCGCGAAGCACGCGAAGAAGAGGCTCGACTGCATCTTCTTCCCGATGGTGGACGTGCTCCACACGCCGCTCACGCACCTGCAGGGCTCGAATGCGTGCCCGACGGTCACGGTGACGCCTGAGACGGTGAAGGCGGCGTTCACGAAGGAGTCGAACGTCTTTGCCGAGCAGGGCGTCGAGTACGTCAACACGCTCGTGAACTTCAGCGACCGGACGCTGCTGGCACGCCAGCTCCTGGACGCGTGGGGCCCGGTCCTCGGCCTCTCGGCGGAGGAGAACGCCCGGGCGGTGGAGGTCGGCTTCCGCGAGCTCGAGGCCTGCGAAGCCGGCATCCGGCGCCGCGCGCGCGAGGCGCTCGACCAGCTCGAACGTGAGAACCGGATCGGCATCGTGCTGCTCGCGCGTCCGTATCACCACGATCCGGGCCTGAATCACGAGATCCTCGACGAGTTCACCAAGCTCGGGTACCCCGTGTTCTCGCAGAGCACGTTACCGCTCGATCCGGACCTGCTGGAGCGGCTGTTCGGCGACGAGGTGCGCGCGGGCGCTCTCAGGGATCCGCTCGAGATCCAGGATGTCTGGAAGAACAGCTATTCGGCGAGCACCAACCACAAGGTGTGGGCGGCGAAGTTCACCGCCCGTCATCCGAACCTGGTCGCGCTGGAGCTCTCCAGCTTCAAGTGCGGCCATGACGCGCCGATCTACACGGTGATCGAGTCCATCATCGAGACGTCCGGCACGCCGTACTTCTCGTTCAAGGACATCGACGAGAACAAGCCGACCGGCTCGATCAGGATCCGGGTCGAGACGATTCACTACTTCCTGAAACGCTACACGGAGGACATGCACCGCACGCGCACGGCCAGGGCAGCCATCGACGAGCAGATCGCCGCCTACGAGCGGCAGTTGCGGCGGCAGATGTTGTTCGAGGAAGAGCTCGCCGACCTCGCCGCGCGGCAGCAGGAGACACGCACGGATCGCCGGCTGCTCCCGGTGCTCCCGCTCGGGCACGCCGCCACGCACGGCAGCGATCTACATGCCTGGCGCGATCGGCCGGCGGGCACAGGACGGGGAAGGCGTGTGGGCAGGCTCCGCCAATCAGCCCTGCGTGCCGCTGATGATCCGCAGATAGGCCCGCCAGGGGCCGACTTCGTCCGAGTACTGGCGGGCGAGCACTCGCGAGATCTGCACCACGTGATCGAGGTCGTGCGCCACCCAGGTGGCCAGGAGCTGACGCAGCGTCACGACGCCGAGCCGAGGGTGCCGCCCGCGACGGTCGAGGTCCGCCTCGGTCAGGCGCAGCGTCGCCAGCTCGCGGAGGTTGTCCTGGCGCAGCGTCGCGAGCTCGTCGAGCAGGCTGGCCAGCGTGCGTCCCTCCGGCGCCGCGAACTGCGCGAAGCGATCGAAGGTGTCGAAGGCCCGCACCTCGCCGTGCTCCAGGATGATCCTGGCGCGCGGCACCCAGTCGGTTCGCTCGCCATGGATCAGGTGGCCGATGACATCGAAGGGGCTCCACGTGTCGCCCCCCTCGTGCGCCGCGATCCAGCCCTCCGGGAGGCCGCGCAGCAGCGCGTCGAGTGTCGCGGGCGTTCGCGCCAGGATGGCGACTGCTTCGTCCATCACGAACGGACGTCGCGTGCGATCGGTCTGTGCTGTCATGTGCGACTTCAGTTTACTGGAGAGCCTTCGGATCCATCCAGAGGACCTCCCAGTGAGGCCGTCGAGGTCGTAGAAGCTCCAGCCGTACATGAAACCATGGTCCTGTGGATCCATGGCGTGCTGTCCGCCCGCGCCGATGACGGCCTTCACGATGTCGTTCACTTCCGCCCTGTCTGACGATCAGGCGAAACGGTGCAGCTCGATCCGGAAGCGAGGAATGCTATTCTGCGCGAGAAGGGCAAGCCACGGCCTTGGCGCCAGGCATGATGGCCTCACGGGCCGTTGACAGGGGTTGAGATGTCGCTCGACGTCGCCCAGTTGGAGGCGCATCGCGCCGCCTTGACCGGGCACTGTTATCGAATGCTGGGCTCGGCCTTCGACGCCGAGGATGCCGTCCAGGACACGATGGTGCGCGCCTGGCGCAGTCTCGATCGCTTCGACGGGCGGGCGTCGCTGCGGACGTGGTTGTATCGGATCGCCACGAACGTCTGTCTCGACGCATTGTCGGACCGCGCGCGCCGTGCCCGTCCCATGGAGGAGAGCGATGCCGGCTCCGTGGAGGATCCGCTCGAGGCGCGCCCGCGCATGCACTGGCTCGAGCCGATCCCGGATGCACGCGCGCTCCCGGCCGACGCCGATCCCTTCGAGCTGACGTCGCTTCGCCAGAGCACGCGCCTGGCGTTTGTCGCCGCGCTCCAGCACCTGCCCCCGCGCCAGCGAGCCGCACTGCTCCTCACCGAGGTGCTCGGCTGGTCGGCCGCCGAAGTCGCCGAGTGCCTGGATGCGTCGGTGGCCGCCGTGAACAGCGCCGTCCAGCGCGCTCGTGCCACGCTCGGCAGCCGTGACGTGGCCAGCCGTTCCGACGAGCCGCTCTCCGAGGCGCAATCGACGCTCCTCGAGCGCTACGTTGATGCCTTCCACCGGTACGACGTCGACGGCCTGGTCGCGCTGCTCCGCGACGACGCCACGCTCTCGATGCCGCCGTACACGCTGTGGCTGCGCGGTCCCGATGCGATTCGCGCCTGGCTCCTCGGACGCGGGGTCGGTTGCCGCGGGTCCCGCCTCGTGCCGACTGCCGCGTGCGGTTCCCCGGCGTTCGGGCAGTACCGCTCGAGCGGGCCGGACGGGGGCCACCAGCCCTGGGCCCTCATCGTCCTCGAGCTCGCGGGCGACCGGGTTGCCGCCTGGAACTCGTTCCTCGACACGGAAACGCTCTTCCCGTTGTTCGGCTTGCCGTCTCAGCCCTCCGTGTAAGGGAAGGGCCACGCTGACGCTGGTTGCCGATGGGCATGCTCGGCGCTCCTGCTGGGGCCGCTCTCACCCCGGCGCGTGAGAACCTGATCGAGCGTCTCGAGTACAGTCGTCGGGCTCGTGATGGGCCTGCTGACCATCTTCGTGATCGAAGAGCAACACAGGGCGCCGGCACAGCCTCGGCATCGGTGAAGTCCGCCGAGCATGACGCGTGCGCCTGGAGCTCAGCGCTGGGTGGCGGGGGACGATTGGAGCAGGGCCAGTCTGGTCTGCCTGACGTGTGGAGCGCGGAATCCGGATTGCAGGACGAAGCGCAATGCTTGCGTACTTCGACGTCGCGATGGGCTGGGGCGAACTGCTCAAGCGGACGGTGAAAGCCACGCAGGCCGACAACGGGCTCGGGCTTGCCGCACAGCTCGCCTACTACTTCTTCCTGGCTCTGTTCCCGGCGCTGTTGTTCCTGATCGCGCTGGCCGGTCTGCTTCCACGCTGACGCGCCTTGCGGAGCGGTTCGTCAACCGGGAGTCGATCCGGTCAAGAGCGTCCATCTGATCGGCGGGGGCCTCGGCACCGCTCGTGGCCGCGGTGCCGGGCGTCATCGATTATCTCGGGACGGTTCCCAAGACCTTTCGTGTGGGAGCCGCGCCACTGTTCGAGCAGTCCTAGGCGAACCGCCGCTGACGCTCGCCATCGGAGCCCATCAGCTTCACCATCTTGTTGTAGAGCCCCAGGATCAGCAGGGTAGGCGCCCACTCGCCGATGAAGTTGCTGACCTGGCTCTTTCCCGACAACTGCAGCGCAGCCGAGACGCCGATGGCCCCGACTGCCGCCCAGAGGAAGATGTCCGACGGCAGCTTTGCCGTTTGCTGCTCGATGCTCCTGGCGACGGTGCCCTCCGAATGCTCCTGTTGCTCGTTCCAGCCTGCCATGGTGACCTCCCTGAATCGATGCCTCGTCAAAGGTGACTGTGGGGATTCTCGCAAGCGGCAGGCCAGCGATCCGGGTCTGCCACCTCTGTCGTTCTGGCGGGCTGCCCGGTTATCCCGGAGAGATCGATCAGGTATCCCGGAGAGACCGCGCCCCACACGAGGAACCCGGCGGCAAGCGCCACCACGATGGTGCGGTGCCCGAGCGACCGGCGAATCAGCCCGTCAATCATGCTCAGCCTCGCTCAGTGCACATGCCCGTGGGCGGGGACCGAGGTCGACAGCGACGCGAGGCGCACGAGGTACGCACCCTTCGTCACCACGCGATCCCTGGCTTCACGCCTTCGGCGATCTGGACGAGATCGCCCGTTCGTGCGCCGAGAGTGACCGCCCGGCGCTCGAATGTTTCGCCCTCACGTTGCACGAACACGATGGGGCGTCCCGCATCGTCCACCAGCGCCACCACGGGCACGACCGGGCGAGGCGCGGTGGCATCCATCAGGAGGTGAAGGAACACGGACTGGCCGACAGGCAGATCCAGCGTGCGGTTGTCGAGCGTAAACGTGATCGGGAGCGTGCGCGACTGCGGGTCGAGCACTTTGCCGACGCTGGCCAGACGGCCGGCCGGCACGCGCGCCTGACGCCCTGGGACTTCAATCTCCGCCGCGGAGACGGCATGGACTCTCGCGGCGTCGGCTTCCGGGACCTGACCCACCACGTGCACCTGTGCCGCATCCACCACGCGAAACAAGATTGTTCCTGCGGCGACATTCGCACCTTGTGTGGCATTGCGCCGGGCGATTACGCCACTGACGGGTGCGCGGATGATGAAAAGGCCTTCGACGTCCCTTGCGCCGCCGGCCCGGGCGGAGTGGTATTGCGCGAGGCTGGCCTCGGCCGCGGCGAGCCGCCCCGTGGCCTGCTCCTCCGCGGACCGCGCCTCGTCGAGCCGCTCTGCGGGGGCGGCCCCCGCGCTGGTCAACCGCCCGGCACGCTCACGATCGCGCGTCGCGAGCGCGAACGCAGTTTGCGCGTCGGCCCGCGCTCGCTGCAGTTGCGGAAGGTCGCCGGGTACGGCGGGCGGAGGGAGCAGCCGCGCCAGCTCCTGTCCGCGAGACACGCTCGTCCCGAGCGCCACGTCGACGACGTGTGTCAGCCGGCCGCCGATCGGCGCCGCCACATCGGCCGCGCCGCCGGGTCTGGCCTCGAGTCGAGCCGGAACCCGAATCGACTCGCGCACGGATTGCTCACGGACCACCGCGGTACCGAATCCAGGCTCCGCTGCTGCTCCTTGAGAAAACTGATGCCGGGCATCTCGTCTCCGCCTCCGGGTCCTGCGGCACGTGCGGCTTCGACATCGGCGTGCACATGGACCTTGCCTACGCGATGCTCGTCGCCGAGTCCCGTGGTATGCGGGACGATGACGAGCTCGCGTGCGCCGGCCTGAGCAGGCTCACGTCCACGAGCTCGCTCCCGTGCCGCCGCGCAGATGGACTTCAACCTGGCCTTCCGTGAGGGGCCCTCACCGACGACGAGGTCCACGATTTCGCGCTCGGTCCGACGCTGGGCGACGGCCCACGACGGCGGTGCCGGCGGCGCATCTGGACCGACTGAAATTCCCAAACTGGCCGGCCGGCCGCTCGGGTATGGTGGAGACCCATGCGCCGGCTGCTGCTCGTTCTCATGTGGGCCGATACGGTGCGCGCGCGAACCAGTGAAGTGCAAGGCCGTGATGGCTGAGCACGAGAAGATGATGGCGGAGATGAAGGCCGCCGACGCGCGGCTCGATCAGCTCGTGACCAAGATGAACGCGGCGTCAGGACACGCAAAGGTTGACGCCACGGCCGCAACGGTTACCGAGATGGTCGAGCGGCGGCAGACGATGCGGGATCGGATGCGGGAACGGTCCGAGGCGATGATGAGTCACATGATGGAGCACATGCAGGCCGGGCCACAGTCGGCGGCGATGTGCCCGATGAGGAAACTGGATGGCACGAGGGATTGAGCCGGGAAGCCATGGAGGGATCGGAGCCGAACCCGCTCGGCGGTCACCGCTCCATCGACGTCGTGCCGAAGGGCCTGCCCTTCCAGAACGATCGCAGCGTCGTCCACCGCTCGGCCGAGAGGTCCTGGCGGCCGGCGGCCGCATGCGCGACCGCCGCCCCGTGAAGCGATCGGGCCCGGTTTGGCATGCGGAGCAGACAGGCATCGAAAGCCCTGGCCGCGTCGGCCGGCTTGCCCGCGCGCAGCAACACTTCACCCAGGAGCTCGTGCGAAGGTTTGACCGGATCGGCTGCGCCGTTCGGCGGCCGCATGCTCTCCTCGATCCCCACCGCCTCCTGGAGAAGCCGGATGGCTTCGGCGATGTCGCCGCGGCTCTCGGCAACGAGCGCCGCGAGCTCGGCGTGCATGATGCGCGTGGAC
>JBOGIW010000558.1:0-10114 GCA_050748045.1 Vicinamibacterales bacterium
CAGCTCGATCGGAACGGCCTCGCGATGATCGGTCCGGCCGCGCGGATCGGTGCGGTCGAGATCGACGATGAGCGTGTCGCCCTCAGCGGCCGGGCGGCCTTCCACCGGCTCGAGTCGCGCCGCCTGATCGCGCAGACGCTGCAGCGTCTGGTCCACCGCCCCGGGGTCGATCGTCGCCGGCGGCTGCCGCAGCGCAATCGTGGCGAGGTCGCCGGGGTCGAGCGGCGGCAGCGTCTCGAACGCGGCCGTGAACTTCAGCGGCCGCCCTTCCTTGAGGTCCACGTCCTTGACGTTCGGCGTGTCCACCGGCTCGACGCCGCGCTCGGTGAGCGAATCCTCGATCGCGCGCGGGATGAGCGCGTGCATCACGTCGTGGAGGATCTGATCCTTGAACCGCTGTTTGATGACGCCCGGCGGTACCCGGCCCGGCCGGAAGCCGGGGAGTCGCGCCTGCTTCGAGTACCCCTTCGTGATGCGGTCGATTTCCTTGTCGACCACGTCGCTCGGGATCTCGATCGTGATGCGCTTCTGGGTGGCCGTGACGTCCTCGAACTCAGCTTTCATGAACACCGGACTCGGAAGCTGGAACAGCGAAACATGAGGTTCCACGTTCCGGGTTCCATGTTCCAGGTTCGTGTTCTGAGTTCAGTTCGACGGTTCGTCGAACAAGAACCTGGAAGATGGCCTGGAACCTGGAACCTGGAACGACGAACCGTGAACAGAACGTCGAACCCGGAACCTGGAACGTGGAACCTGGAACCTGGAACTGACCGCCCGGAACCCTTCCGCGTTCCAGGTTCCGGGTTCCAGGTTCCGGGTTCGCTGGTGCGAAAGGAGGGACTCGAACCCCCATACCCTGTCGGGTACCAGATCCTAAGTCTGGCGCGTCTGCCAGTTCCGCCACTTTCGCCCATCGGGCACGCTACCGCCCGTCCTGCCCAGCGTAGCACGCCCGCCGTCTTCCGGGCCGCCGAAGCTGCACGCTACCAGCCGAAGGCCTTTCACACTTCATTCGCCGCTTCACCTGCACGAACAAGGTCGTCGGCGGCGCCACCGTGATCAACGAGTGCGGCCGCGAGCGCCGCGCCTGCAAGGCCTGCCAGCAGTCCGTACCGGGCTCTTGTCATGAACGCCTCCTGCGGGGTCTCTCGCAAGAGCGGTGCCCGACCTCGAATCTCAGTAGTTCTCCACGTACCACCACAGGCCGAGCGCTGTTGCGATCAGCGCCACGGCGCCCACGTAGGTCGGAAGGACCGGCGTCACTTCGGCGGCGACGGTTGCGACCGCCTGGACGAACAGCATCACGGTGTCTCGCGCGACGACGGACAGACCGCTCAACTGGATCAGCCCGAGCATTCCCGCCATCACGAGCGCGAGGCCCGCCGCCACGGCCACGTTGAACGCAACGTCCCAGTAGCGCTCCGCCTGCCACCGCTCCTGGCGGACGCGCGTCATGACGGCGGGCGTGAACCCGTCAGGCACGGCGGGTGTGGCGCGCTCGCGCATCCACCGATCGATCGCCTCGTCCAGGGCGTCTTCGTCAGCCATCAGCGCACATCCGCTTCGAGCAGCGCGCGCAACTGCTTCTTCGCGCGGTGCAGGTGAGTTTTCACGGTGCCCACCGGGATATCCAGCGCCTCGGCCAGGTCCTCGTACTTCACGTCGTGCAGATAATGGCCCGCGATGAGCAGCCGGTAGTTCGGCGGCAGCCGCGCCAGCGCCTTCTCGAGCCGGTCGCGCAGCTCGAGGTCTCTTGCCGAGCGGTCCTCGGCTCGCGGCTGGTGCGCGGGCCGCTCCGGGTCGAGCGCCACTTCGCGCGACGCCCGGCGCTTCTCCGATTCCTGCGACAGCAGGTTCAGGACGATGCGGAAGATCCACGTGGTGAGCTTCGCGTCCCCACGGAAGTAGGGAAGTCCCCGATGGATCCTCAGGAACACCTCCTGCGCCAGATCCTCCACGCGAGAGCGGTCCACGTTGCTCCTGGCCATGACCCCGAATACCAGGCCCTTGTGCAGATCGACGAGCTCGCGGAACGCCTGCTCATCGCCCTGCCGGCAGCGCGCGATGAGCTCGGCTTCAGCGAGATCGGACATGCCGCAGACCTCATTAGAGCGCGGAGAGCGGCGCTTTGTTTCGATGAAACATTCGGGCGTCGGGCCCGGTCTAATCATCTCGGCAAGCACGGAGGTTTATGGAGTTCCTTGCAACGGCCCTCGCCTTCATGATGGGCCTCGTCAGCCTGATCGGCGGCGTCATCATCATCGTGGTGGCGTTCCACCAGCGGACCAGGCGGATCGAGATGCTGTATCGCGAACGCATGGCGATGATCGAGCGCGGGCTGGCCCCCGCCCCCGAGTCCGCGGCCGGCGGGTGGGGCGGCGACCACCCGCCGGCGCCGTCGACCAGGATTGGCATCGTGATCGTCGCCCTGGGCATCGGCCTCATCCTGTTGATCGGCTTTGCCGCCGGCGAGCCTGGAGCGGCGGTCGGCGTCGGCGGAGCCGTCGTGACCCTCGGGGCCGCGTTCATCGTCAACGGCGAGCTGCAGCGGCGGTCCCGGCTTCCTGCGTCCACTTCTTCCCAAGACTCCGCGCCGCGGCCTCCGATCGGGCCCTCCGATCCGCCCGGTCCAGCCGGGGCGTAAACGCCTGCTCCTCGCCCTACGGCGCGTCGCCGGCGGGCGGCGCGCCGCGGTCTGCGACGCGCTCCGGCCGCCTGACCGAGCGCCCGACCCGCTTGAGCGCGTCGCGCAGGATGAACTCGATCTGCGCGTTGAGGCTCCGCAGGTCGTCGTCCGCCCACCGCTGCACCGCCTCCAGCACCGCGGGATCGACCCGGAGGAGGAACGATTTCCGCTCCGCCACGACGGCCTATTGATGGATCGTGCCGGCGTTGAGGACCGGTTGCGCGCCTTTCTCGCCGCAGAGGACGACGAGCAGGTTGCTGACCATGTTCGCCTTGCGCTCTTCGTCGAGATGGATGATCGACTTGCGCGAGAGCATCTCGAGCGCCATTTCCACCATGCCGACCGCGCCTTCGACGATGCGCTGCCGCGCCGCGATGATGGCGCCCGCCTGCTGCCGCTGCAGCATCGCCGCGGCGATCTCCGGCGCGTACGCGAGGTGGCTGATACGCGCCTCGAGCACTTCCACGCCGGCCTTGTGCAGCCGGTCCTGAATTTCTTTCTTGAGGTGCTCGGCCACGACGCCCGTCGCGCCGCGCAGCGACACGATGCTGTCGTCGTGCGCATCGTACGGATACCGCGTCGCCGCGTTGCGCACGGCCGCCTCGCTCTGCACGCGCACGTAGTGCTCGTAGTCGTCCACCTCGAACGCGGCCTCCGCCGTCTCGTACACGCGCCAGACGACCACGGCGGCAATCTCGATGGGGTTGCCTTCGCTGTCGTTCACTTTCATGCGGGAGCTCTCGAAGTTGCGGACGCGCAGCGAGATCCGCTTCTTCGTGTAGAACGGGTTCGCCCACCGCAGGCCGGGCATCTTCGCCGTTCCGGCGTAGTCGCCGAAGAGCTGGAGCACCCTGGCCTCGTTGGGGTTCACGACGAAGAAGCCGGCCGCGAGGAACGCCACCGCCACCTCGACGATGACGCTGATGGCGATCACGACCGGGGCGTTCTGCCGGGCCCCTTGAATCACGAAGTACAGGGACAGCGCTCCGACGATGAGGAGCAGGAGTAGAAAGGGGGTTCCCGCCACACCACTGCGTTCGCGCTCACGGATCATCGACGGCCTCCTGTGATGTCAAAGTGATATCACTATGACATCGATCTCGTCAATATCCGCTTCGACCTGCGACAGGCCGAGTACCGATCAAAGGCTGTGAATCGTTCGGGTGGGGACGATCTCGATCTCGGGACGGGCGGGCGCCGGCTCCACGTGGACGTTGGCCGAGGGCGCCACCGGATCCACGACCACGACGCGGCTGCGAGGGTGGGCCCGGGTCACATCGGGCTGCGTGATGGGCGAGGCATTCACGAGGGCCGCGGCCAGGTAGCTGGCGGTCACGAACCCGGCACCGATGGCGACTTTCTTGAGGGTCGCCGCTGTCTGGCGTGTGGCTCTCACAATACCCTGGCTGATAGCAGCCGCGATGCCATCGCGTGAGTTGCGATAAACCATTTACTTGTAACTAGTTACATGGTCTAACAGTTCTGTCGCCTGTGTGCGGAGCGCCGATCCCGCACACCTGACGCCCACTCGCCCGCCGAAGCGGGCGCTCCTCACCTGCTGCGGGCGTCCTGGCCACCGGCGGCCTCCACGACGTGCGTCCGCCCTCAACGTGTCTTGAATGACACAACCGGCCGATAACAGGGTCGATTCACGGACCGCGTCCCTCTCAGTTGCCGCGCTGTGACTGACGGGGCGAAGCTGCCTATCACCAGTTGACCCCCTTTCAGTTTTCGCTCCCGTTGATCGTCGTGGGAGGGCTTGCCGGCGCGCTCGGCGTCACAGGCTGCCGGCCTTCCCAACTCTCAGGGCCCAACGCCGAATCTCCCACGAGCAACTCCCAATTGGCGGACGGGGGATTGGGAATTGGCTTCTGGGAGTCGGGAGTTGGGAGCTGGAAGTTCGGGAGTGGGAAGGCCCGTGCGACGGGCGTCTACGCGCACGATTCGCGGGCGCTCCTCCGGCTCGACTACGACTACGACGGCGACGGGCGCATCGACGTGCGGACCTATATGCGTCAGGGGCGGCCGGTGCGTCTCGAGGGCGACGGCAACCGCGATGGTCTCATCGATCGATGGGAATACTACGGGCGCGACGGCGAGCTCCTCCGGATCGGCGGGTCCACCCGCGGCGATGGTCGGGAGGACATGTGGGTCCGGACGAGCGGTGATGAGCGGGTCGTGGAGATCTCGATGCGGCGCGACGGGGTCATCGATCGACGCGAGGTGTACCACGGCGACACGCTGGTGCGCGCCGAATCCGATACGAACCACGACGGCCTCCCGGATCGCTGGGAGGATTTCCGCGATGGCGTGGTGGTGCGCCTGATGCTCGACGACGAGCGGCGCTACGGTCGGCCGACGCGTCGCATCGTCTACGACACCCAGGCGACGGCCCGCGTCGAGACCGACGCCGACGGCGACGGCGTGTGGGAGGCGAGCGCTGGCACGCGCTGAGATTCTGAAGCCTGACGAGCTTCGCCGCGCTGCCGAGGCGCTCGTCGCCGAGGTCTGCGACGCAGCCGGCGTCGGGCGGAAGACGTTTGCGCCCGCCGCCCTCACCTTGCTCGCGGCACTGTCGTGGCCTGTGAACCTGGTGGAGCTGCGCCAGGCGATCGCACGCATCGTGGGCGACATGGGCGGCGATCTGATTCAGCTCGAGGACGTGCTGGCGCACGTCCGGTTCGAGGGCGCGCTGGCGCCGCACGCGCCCGCGGGGACGCTGCGGTCGGCGCGCCGGCAGTTCGAGCGTGAGTACATCACGCTCGTGCTGCGGCACCACCGCGGCCGTGTGGGCGATGCGGCCCGCGCGCTCGGCATCCAGCGGACCAACCTCTATCGAAAGGCCCGGCAGCTCGGCATCACCGTCGCGCGGCCGGCGCAGCCGTCATGACGAGATCACTTGCGATCGCGCTTCTGGCGGCCGTCGCGCTCCCCGGAGCCGCCGCGGCCCAGCCCGAAGGCCGCTTCCGCACGGGGGCGCTGGCCTGGACGCCCACCCTGACCCTTCGCGACGCCGGCGTGGACACGAACGTCTACGACGAGGCGACGAACCCGAAGCGCGACCACTCGGCCGTGCTGTCGCCGCAGGTCGAGGGGCTCCTGCGCCTCTCGATGATGGACGTGCGCTTCGGCGGCGGCGCCGACTTCGTCTACTTCCAGCGGTACACGTCGGAGCGCTCCGTCAACACGCGCGCGAACGTGCGGCTGGAGCTTCGCGGGTCACGCCTCCGGCCCTTCGCGCGCGCGGCGTTCCTCGACTCGCGCGAGCGTGTCAACTCGGAGATCGACGTGCGCGCGCGCCGCGCCGACCGCGACCTCGCGGCAGGCGCCGGCATCGAGCTCACGCCGCGAGGGCTCCTGCAGATCGGCGGGAGCGTCAATCAATCGACCTTCCGCCAGGGCGAAGCCTTCCGCGGCGTCGATCTGGCGCATCGCATGAACCGCCAGAGCGCGGGCGGGACCCTCCGCTTCCGGTACGAGGTCACGCCGCTGACCGGCTTCATTCTCGAAGGGGAGGCGTCGCGCGATCGGTTCAGGCTGTCGCCGGGCTACGACGCCGACAACCTGACCGCTCGGGCCGGCTTCGAGTTCGAGCCCGACGCCGTGCTCAAGGGACGCGCGACGGTCGGATTCCACCGGATCACGCCGCTCGGGACCGTGGCCTTCGGCTTCGAGGGCGTCACCGCGGGCGTCGAGCTCGGGTACGTGCTGCTGCAGCGCACGCGTGTCGACGTGCGTATCGCCCGCGATACCAGCCATTCCTTCGAGGCGCAGCCGTATTTCCTGCACACGCTCTACGGCGGCGAGATTCTGCACACGCTCGTCGGCCCGGTCGATCTGATCGGCCGCGCGACGTGGGAGACCCTTGCCTATCCCGGCATCGCGGAGCGCGCTCTGCCCGCCGAGAGGCTCGAGGTGACACGGTACGGCGGGGCGATCGCGATCCGCCCCGGTATGCGCGTCCACGTGACGCTCAACTACGAGCTCACCGAACGGCGGGGAGACCTGCGTCCCGATCGCCATTACGACCGCCGGCGGCTCTACACCAACGTCACATACGGATTCTGATGATGAAGCACCTCATACTCATCGCGTGGCTCGTGGGGCAAGCCGTCAGCCCCGCCGGCTCCGGCAGCCGTGACAGGCCGGCCCAGGAGGCGTCTCGTCCGGACTATGTCGTCGGCGCACAGGACGTGCTCAAGGTCTCCGTCTTCGACGAGCCGCAGCTCTCCGGCACCTTTCGCGTCGATACCGACGGCAGCTTCACGTATCCGTTCGTCGGCCAGGTCAAGGCCGTCGGGCAGACGCTCCGCACCATCGAAGCGGAGCTGGCGCGCATGCTCGCCGACGGCTATGTGAAGAACCCGCAGGTCTCGATCGAGGTGGAGCAGTACCGCACCCGCAGCTTCTTCGTGGTCGGAGAGGTGCGATCGCCGGGGCGCTATCCGCTCGACGGCGAGGTGACGCTCATCGAGGCGCTCGCACAGGCAGGGTCGACCACGGCGGCGGCCGGCTCGGAACTGCTCATCCTGCACGACCTCGATTCGCCGGAGGCGCAGCCGGGCGGACCCGGGGCGACGCCGCCCAATCGGACCACGCGCGTGAACCTCGCGGATCTCCAGTCGGGCAAGCTCGCCAACAACATCGTCCTCCGCGAAGGCGACACGATCTTCGTGGCGAAGGCGGAACGCTTCTTCGTGACCGGCCACGTGAAGAACCCTGGCGCCTTCACGTGGGAACGCGGGATGACCGTGCTCCAGGCCATGTCGCTCGCCGGCGGCCTCAGCGAACGCGGCTCGAACCGCGGCATCAAGGTGATCCGCATCGTCGGCAGCGAGAAGAAAGAGATCAAGGTGAAGCTCACCGACCTCGTCGAGGCCGGCGACACGCTGGTCATCCGCCAGCGGCTGCTCTAACTCCCAACTCCCAATCTCCAACTCCCAACTCCCAACTCCCAATTATCCAACTCCCAATTTTCAACTCCCAACTCCCAATGTGTGGCCTGGCCGGTATCGTGAGCTTTGGCGGCACCCGGATCGATGAGTCGATCGCCGGGGCGCTCGGCGCGGCGCTGGCGCATCGCGGGCC
Source organism: Vicinamibacterales bacterium (assembly GCA_050748045.1). Lineage (GTDB taxonomy): Bacteria > Acidobacteriota > Vicinamibacteria > Vicinamibacterales > UBA2999 > CAVYVZ01. The sequence goes on from JBOGIW010000558.1 coordinate 7,775, forward strand.
GGACGGCGAGGGGACCTACGCCTCGCGCGGTGTGCTGCTGGTGCATCGCCGGCTTGCCATCATCGACCCATCGCCTCGTGCCGCGCAGCCGATGGCCAGCCCCGACGCGCGATACCGGCTCGTCTACAACGGCGAGGTCTACAACCACCGCGAGCTCCGCATCGGGCTGGAAGGGCGTGGAGAGCAGTTCCGCACGGCGTCGGACACCGAGGTGCTCCTCCGGCTGCTCGCGCGCGAGGGGCCTGCGGGGCTTGCCCGCGTGCGCGGGATGTTCGCGCTCGCGCTCTGGGACGAGCGCGAGCGCACGCTGCTCCTCGCCAGAGATCGGTTCGGGATCAAGCCGCTGTACGTCTCGCACGCCGCGGGCCGCATCGTGTTTGCGTCCGAGGTCGGCGCGCTGCGCCGAGCCGGCCTCGTGCCGCGCACGGTAAGTGCCGCGGGCGTGCTGGCATATCTGGCGTGGGCGAGCGTGCCGCCGCCGTTGACGTGGCTCGACGACGTCGAGGCGCTGCAGCCCGCGACGTGGCGGCGGTACACCGCGGACGGCGCCTCGACGGAGGGTTTGTTCGCCGATCCCCGGGCTGCGTACGTCACGGGCGACGCCGAATGCGACGAGCCGGCGCTCCGCGCCGCGACGGCGGCGGCCGTGCGCCAGGCGGTGCGCGCGCACCTGGTGTCGGACGTGCCGGTCGGCGTGTTCCTGTCCGGCGGCGTCGACTCCGGTGCGATCGTGTCGGCGGCGCGCGACGTGTCCGCCGGCGACCTGCGCACCTACACGGTGGTCGTCGACGAGGCCGGGCACTCCGAGGCCGCGGCCGCCGAAGGCGTGGCACGCCTCTTCGGCACGACGCACCACGTCCTGACCGTCGATGCCGCGCACGTCGCCGCAGACCTGCCGTCGATCGTCCAGCGGCTCGATCAGCCCACGGCGGACGCCGTCAACACGTACTACGTGTCGCGCGCAGTGGCCGCGACGGGCGTGAAGGCGGTCCTGTCGGGCATTGGCGGCGACGAGATGTTCGGCGGGTACCCGAGCTTCGACCGCGTACCGGTCGCCTTGAAGATGTCGCACGTGCTCGGACCGGCGATGCCTGTCACGGGCGCCCTCGCCACGGTGGCTCTTCCGGCCTGGCGCGCGGCGAAGTGGCGGCACTTCGCGCAGGATCCCGAGATCGATCAGGGCTACCGTGCGCTCCGCGGCTTCTTCATGCCCGAGGAACTGCCGTCGCTCGTCGGCCCTGCCTTGAAGGACACGGCCGTCCATCGCGACGCGCACGCCGCGCTCGCACTCGCCGAAGAGCGGCTGTTCGCCGCGTGCGGCCCGGAGCGCCCGGTGGCCTCGGTTGCCCGCCTCGAGACACGCGGGTTCCTCGGCGCGCAGCTGCTTCGCGACGTGGACGCGATGTCGATGGCGCACGGCCTCGAGGTTCGCGTCCCCTTTGTCGACGCCGACCTGCAGCGCGTCGTCTGGCCGGCGCTGGCGTTGCATCCGTCGCTCCTCAAAGGGAAGCGGCTGCTCCACGACACGCTCGCGCGGCCGCTGCCGCCCGAGGTGACCGGCCGGCCGAAGCAGGGCTTCACGCTCCCGTTCGCGTCCTGGATGCGCGGGCCTCTCCAGGACGCCGTGCGCGACGGCCTCGACGCCCTGGCCGGCTCGGGCTGGGTTGGGCGCGACGCGCCCGATACCGTGTGGACCGCGTTCGCCCGCGGCCAGGCCCACTGGTCACGGGCGTGGGGACTCGGGATGCTCGGACGATTCCTCGCCGACGCGCCATGATCGCCACGCCGGACGCGGCCCGTGTCGTCTCCGTGATCGGAGGCAGCCGCCCGCGCGGGCCCGTGGACGTCGCCGAGTTGTGGGCCTACCGCGAGCTGCTGTATTTCCTCGTCTGGCGCGACGCGAAGGTCCGCTACCGGCAGACGATGCTGGGCGCCGCGTGGGCGCTCGTGCAGCCCGGCATGACGATGGTCGTCTTCGACGTGTTCTTCGGACGACTGGCGCAGATGCCGTCAGACGGCGTTCCGTATCGGCTGTTCGCGCTCGCCGCGCTCGTGCCGTGGACCTACGTCGCGACGGCGCTCGCCGCCGGCGCGCAGTCGCTCGTCGGGCAGCAGCACCTCATCGGCAAGGTGTACTTCCCGCGGCTCCTGATGCCGCTGGCGGCCGTCACGACGCCGCTCGCCGACTTCGCGATCGCCTTCGCGTTCCTGCTGGCGATGGCGCTCGGGCACGGCGTCGTGCCCGGCGCCGCGCTCGTGTGGATCCCGTTCTACCTGGCGCTGGCGATCGTGACCGCCTTGACCGCGAGCGTCTGGACGGCGGCGCTGAACGTCGAGTAC
>JBOGIW010000559.1:0-7794 GCA_050748045.1 Vicinamibacterales bacterium
CGCAACGACGACGAGCGCATCGACGACGAGGAGCTGGAGCGGCTCGCCCTGGAGCACCGGCCGAAGATGATCATGGTCGGCGCAAGCGCCTACCCGCGCGTGATCGACTTCGAGCGGATCGCGCGCATCGCGAAAGCCGCCGGCTCGACGATGGTCGTGGACATGGCGCACATCGCCGGGCTCGTGGCCGCGGGCGTCCATCCGAGCCCCGTGCCCCACGCGGAATTCGTGACGACGACCACGCACAAGACGCTTCGCGGGCCGCGCGCGGGGCTCGTGCTGTGCCGCGAGGCGTTCGCGAAGGATCTCGACCGCGCCGTGTTCCCCGGCGTCCAGGGCGGCCCGCTGATGCACATCATCGCGGCCAAGGCGGTGTGCTTCAAGGAAGCCATGGAGCCGGCGTTCGCCGGCTACCAGCGCCAGATCGCGGCCAACGCCAAGCGGCTCGCCGCATCGATTGCCGGGCACGGCTTCCGCCTCGTGAGCGGCGGCACCGACACCCACCTGATGCTCGTCGACGTGTTCAGCCGGGGCCTCACCGGCAAGGTCGCGGAAGCGGCGCTCAACCGCGCGGCGATCACGGTGAACAAGAACGCGATCCCGTTCGACCAGCACCCGCCGATGACGGCCAGCGGCATCCGGATCGGCACGCCCGCCGTCACGACACGCGGCATGGGCGAGGCCGAGATGGATCTCATCGGCGACTTCATCGCGCGCGTCCTCGCCTCACCCGACGACGGCCGCGTCACCGGCATGGTGAAAACCGAAGTCGAGCGCCTGTGCCGCAGGTTCCCGGTGTACGCGGAGAGGCAGTAGCGGCCGGGCCGGGCTCTACCGCGGCGTCCCTTCCGCCGTCACGGAGTACGCGCGATGGCAGCTCGCACAGACTTCGTAGATGTCGCCGCCGACCCTGAAGATCGCGTCCGTGTCCCTGGCCTTCGCCGCCTCGAGCGTGCGCAGGCCGACGTCGATGAGCGCCTGCGACTGCCGCATCCATTCGCCGTTGTCCTTCGCGCGGCTCCCCATCATCATGAGGTTGCCCGACTCGGTCATCGCGAAGGCGCTGTTCAGGACGGCCGCCCACTCCTCGTCGGTCCTGGGCGCCCGCTCTTCCGTGCCCTCCGCCGAGACGATCGTGCCGACGGCTCCCCAAATCACGTCGGCGGCGGGGTCGACGATCGAGTTCATCAGCTGTTTCATGTCCGCGACGGGCCTGAACGGGGGCGGCGGCGCGCCGCACGCGCACAGAAACATCGCGGTGGCCACGACACCTGCGCGGTTCTTGTCCATGACATCGAGTAGACTACTCGGACTTCCGGCCGGATAGCGCACCTGCACGAGGTGTCCTGCACATGCGGAACCGGTTCAACGGCGTGATCGCGACGCTCGCGGCTTCGGCGGCTGCCGCGCTCTGGCTTGTCGGGATGCCGCTCGCCGGCCAGGCCCCCGCCCGCGGGATTCCGCGGACCTCCGACGGACGGCCCGACCTGAACGGCATCTGGCAGGTCCTCAACACCGCCAATTACGATCTCCAGGCGCACACGGCGCGGGCGGCACTGGCGCTCCGGCCAGGGCCGGCCGGCCCCGTGCCCGCCGCCCCCGTGGTGGCGCTCGGCGCCGTGGGCGCGGTCCCCGCGGGGCTCGGCGTGGTCGAAGGCGGCGAGATCCCGTACCAGCCGTGGGCGGCGGCGAAGAAGAAGGAAAACCACGAAAACTGGCTGACGCTCGACCCCGAGATCAAGTGTTACCTCCCCGGCGTGCCCCGCGCCACCTATATGCCGTTTCCCTTCCAGATCTTTCAGAGCAGCACGGCGGCCATGTTCATCGCGTACGAGTACGCCGGGGCCGTGCGCAACATCTATCTGAAAGACCCGGGTCCGCCTCCGCTCGACTCCTGGATGGGGCAGTCCGTCGGACGCTGGGAGGGCGATACGTTCGTCGTCGACGTCACGGGCTTCAACGATCAGACCTGGTTCGACCGCGCCGGCAACTTTCACAGCGAGGCGCTTCACGTGGTGGAGCGGTACACGTTGACGGACCGCGACCATATCCAGTACGAAGCGACGATCGACGATGCAAAGGTCTTCACGCGGCCATGGACGATCCGCATGCCGCTCTACCGGCACGTCAACAGCGACGCGCGGCTCCAGCAGTTCAAGTGCGTCGAGTTCGTCGAGGAGTTGATGTATGGGCATCTGCGGAAGACGCCGCTCGAGTAGCCTCGTGCTCGCGGTGGCGCTCGCCAGCCTCGCGCTCGTCCCGGTGGCCAGCCAGGGATCCGACGGGCGCTGGACCGTGCCACGAACGCCGGACGGTCGCCCCGATCTCCAGGGCACGTGGTCGAACGCCACGATCACGCCGGTGGAGCGGCCGGCCCGGTTCACGAGCCTCGTGCTGACCGAGGCCGAGGTCGCGCGCCTCGAGAAGGCCGTGACCGATCGGATCGAGCGCCTGGCGCAGCCGAGCGATCCCAACCGCGAGGCGCCGCCCAAGGGAGGCGACGGCTCGACGGGCGCCGCGGGCAACGTCGGCGGCTACAACAACTTCTGGATCGACTCCGGCACGCGGGTCGCCGTCGTGAACGGCGAGCCGCGCAGCTCGCTCGTCGTGGATCCGCCGAACGGCAAAGTCCCCGCCCTGACGCCCGAGGCGAGAACGCGGGTGGCGGATCGGATGGCCGCCTTTCGAGCCCGGGGCGAGTACGACCATCCCGAGTACCGGCCGCTCGCCGAGCGGTGCCTGCTCTCGTTCGGCTCGAGCGCCGGGCCGCCGATGCTTCCGAACTACTTCTACAACAACAACTACCAGATCGTGCAGACGCCGGACCACATCCTCATCCTGGTGGAGATGGTCCACGACGCGCGCATCATCCGGATGAACGCGAAAGAGCATCTGCCGAAGCACATCCGCCCGTGGATGGGCGACTCGATCGGCCGGTGGGAGGGCGATACGCTGGTGGTCGAGACGACCAACTTTCACCCGCTCCAGACCTTCAGAGGCGCGTCCGACACCCTGCGGGTGATCGAGCGGTTCACGCGTGCCGATGCGGACACCATCCTCTACAGATTCACCATCGACGATCCCACGACGTTCACGGCGTCGTGGAGTGGGGAGGTTCCTTTCGAAGCCACGAGCGAGCCGATTTACGAGTATGCCTGTCACGAAGGCAACTATGCGCTGTCGAACGTGCTGAGCGGCGAACGCGACCGCGAGGCGCGCAGCCGGAGCAAGACCCAGAAGGAGAAGTGAAGCCATGCGTTCTGCGCGTGCGATGCTCGCTGCCGGCGCGGCGCTCCTCATCGGCGCCGTGCCGGTGGCGGCCCACCACGCCTTCGGCGCCGAGTTCGACCCGGACGCACCCGTGAGGCTGCAGGGGAAGATCGTGAAGGTCGAGTGGGTGAATCCTCACGCCTGGATTCACGTGGAGATCGCGAAGCCCGACGGCAGGACCGAGGTGTGGATGGTCGAGGGCGGCACGCCCAATACGCTCCTGCGGCGAGGGCTGACGCGTGACACCCTGAAGTACGGGACCGAGATCATCGTCGACGGCTACCAGACGAAGAACCACTCGCTGAAGCGGGCGAACGGCCGCGACGTGACGTTCACCGACGGCCGGAAGCTGTTCATGGGATCGTCGGGCACCGGCGCCCCGCTCGACGGCCGCGATCCAACCGAGAAGCCGCGGAAGCCGCCGGGCCGGTAGCTCAGGAGAACCCGATCCACCGTCCCGCCGCCGCAACGCCGAACCAGAGCGTCAGCGAGATGAGCGCCACCAGGCCGCGCAGGTACGGCTTCACGCGCGTCTCGTCGGCCATGGCGACCTTCCGCCGCGCCGTGAACGTGAAGAGGATCGCCACGGCCAGCAGCGTCATCTTCACCCAGAACGCCTGGTTGTAGTAGCACTTGATCGACTCGGAGAGGAAGAGCGGCACGCCGGTCGCGATCATCATCACGAGGCTGCCGACGAGCCACGGCTGCGCGTCGCGCGCAATCTGCCGGACGGACTGGCCGCGCAGGCCCAGGCCGGCGAGCCGCAGGTCCACGACGACGAGCGCGCCGCCGATCATCGCCAGCGCGAGCAGATGAACCGACTCGATCGCGGGAAAGAGCCACGACGAGTTGCGGATGGCGCTTCCAACCGCCGTCGTCTCGCACCACTCGAAGAAGGAGAGCAGCATCACCGGCAGCCGGCGGCCCAGTTGACAATCGCGGGCTGGGGCTGGATGTCGCAGTCGAACCAGTTGTACGCGATCATCCGTCCCGCGACGATGATGCCGGCCCAGAGAACCAGCGACACGGCCGCGGCCACCCTGGCGCCGCGCGGCGTCACCTCGTGCCGGTCCCACACGCCCATCGTCGGCTGTACCCGGCGGTGGAAGATCCACACGTTCAGGCCGGCCAGGACGAGCATCAGCACCTTGACGCGGAAAAAGATGCTCTGATAGGTCCTCACGGGGATGGCATAGAAGAGCAGCGCCCCGGTCAGCACCATCACGACGAACCCCGCGACGGTCCACGGCAGGAGGCGACGCATCACCTCCGACACAGGCACCTGGCGCAGCGTCAGGCCGAGCAGCCGCAGGTCGAGCATCACGGCGGTGCCGACGAAGAGACCGAGCGTCAGCACGTGGGCCGACTCGACCAGCGGGTACATGTAGAGCGACTCGTGGAGCGCAATGCTGCCGCGCGTGCCCGCCAGCCACTCGGCGAACATCATTTCTCGACCTCGAAGGCGAGCAGCACGTTGCCCGGCTTCCCCCGCCACATCCCGTAGCCCGAGTTCGTGAACAGCATCCCGTCGACTACGACAGGGCCGGCCGCGTCGATCGAGCCGCCGCGGGCCTTGACGCGGTTCACCGTCTCGAAGTCGCGCGCGGTGTCGAAGGTCCACACGACCCGGCCGTCGCGCGTCGAGTAGGCGCGCATGTGCCCGTCGATCGACCCGGCGAAGACGATGCCGGGAATGGCGGTGATGGCGGCGGATTGCGCGCCGACGCAGCCCCGGCCGCCGGCGCACGTCAGCGCGGGCGCCGGCGCGTGCCAGACCTGCTCACCGGTCGCGATGCGCAGCGCGAAAAGGCCGCGCGGCGCGTCCGCCGGCTCGAGCAGGTCCGACACGGGAATGTAGACGCGCTCCTCGTCGGCCGCCATGCCCCACTCGATGCCGCCGAGCGGGCCGCCCTTGCCGGCGCGGAACTGCCAGAGGATGGCGCCGGCCTTGTCGGGATCGAGGCCGTACGTCACACCTGATTTCTGCCCGACGACGAGGATGCTCCGGCCGGCGGGCGTCCGTCGGAGGATGGGCGAGCTGCCGAAGTCGAAGTCCGGGCCGACCTCGTCGGGGCAGTTCGTGTTGCCCTCTCGGCAGTTCATGACGAAGACGTCGTTCGGCGTGATCTGCCGGGTCCATCGGATCTTTCCCGTGTCCATGTCGAGCGCGAGGATGGCGTCGCTCGTGTCGCCGGCCGGTTCGGAGTAGGCGTTGCCCGTGCCGACGTAGATCGCGCGGCGCGCGACGTCAATCGTGGGCGCCATCCAGATCGCGGCACCGGACGGGCCCCAGAGCTGCGTGCCCTTGGGGGTCTTTCGCGTTGGGCGAGGCGGGTCGGGGATGGTGTAGGCCTGCCAGATCAACCTGCCGTCGGCGGTGTCGAGCACGGCGACGCTGCCGCGGAACGTACAGCACTCGTAGCCTTCCTTCGCGCCGGACGCTTCTTCCCACGACGAGATCGGCACGTACAGGCGGTCGCCGTGAAGCGCGGGGGCGCCGGTAATGCGCGCCGCCGGGTGGCGCTCGACCTGCCGGGTCCAGAGTGGCGTGCCGGTGGACGCGTCGAGCGCGTGTACCGTGGCCTTGAGGTCGCCGAAGAACACGGCCGGCCTCGGCGCGCCGACGCCGGGAACGGTGCCGATGCTGATGGCCGTCCGCACGGCGGCAGGCGCGAAGTACGACCAGTGGGCGCAGCCGGTCTTCGCATTGAGCGCATAGACGACGCCGCTCGAGCTGCCGACGAAGAGGCGGCCCGCGGCCACGGCGGGCTGAGCATACGCGACCACCGCGCCGGGAAACCCGAAGGCCCATTTCAGCTTCAGCCTGGGCACCTCGTCGGCGCTGAGCCCGGGGTGCTGCTGGAACCGCGTGTTCTCCAGGTCCGCGCTCCAGCCGGTCCAGCGCGGTCCGGCTGCGACGTCACCCAGCGGCGCCGGCAGGCACAGCGCGGGCTCTGGCGGCGCCTCCCGTGGCGCCGGCGTCCCGAGGAACTGGGCGATCGCGCGCTTCTCCGCCAGGCTGAGATCGCGGGCCTGCACGATCATCGAGCCGCCGACCATCGAGGCGAGAATCGCGTCGGGCGTCCTCAGCTTCAACGCCTGGCGGTCGGGGGCGCGCACGTCGGCGCCGTCATGGCAGGCGCCGCACGACTTCGTGTAGAGCGCTGACGGATCCGTCGGATCGGTCTGAGCGGCAGCCGGATGGACCGCCAGAACGGACACGAGCGCCGCCGTGGTGAGGTGTGCGGTCATCGGTCGCTTCGCTCCTCGACAGGGTGCGCACGGTTTCTACCACGCCGGCGGTGACGAGCGCCACAACGGCCTTGACACCCTTGTGCACGCGGCTCCACCATCCGGGCGGTGCATGCCGTGCAGGGCCGAACCGCGTTGCCGGCGTTCCTCCTTGCCCTGACCGCCGCGTCCGCCCCTGCTCAGGGTCCGCACGCCTCCCATCGCGTCCCCTCGGTTCCGCGTGAGATCCTCGAACGGCCGATTGCGCTCGGCGCCGGCATCGGCGCGGCGCACGACGCCGTCTCGACCCGGTCGGCCCGCGCGCAGGCGTTTTACAACCAGGGACTCGCGTACCTTCACTCCTATGCGTGGATCGATGCCGCGCGATCGTTCAACGAGGCGCTGCGCCTGGACGCCACGCTGGCGATGGCGCACGTCGGCCTCAATCAGGCGAACGACGAGCTGAACGAGCCGGCTGCCGCACGGGCGGCACTCGACCGGGCGCGTGCGCTGGCCGTCGACGCCTCGGCGCACGACCGGCGGCACATCGAGATCCGTACGGCGCAGATCGCGGCCGGCACGGACCGCGGTGCATTCCGGGCGGCGCTCGACGAGGCGCTCGTGGCGCTGCCGGCGGACGTGGAGCTGTGGCTGCTGCGCGGGATGGCGGAATCGCCCGATCCCGCAGACCGGGGTCAAGGAAGCACGGCATCGTCGATACGCTTCTACGAGCGCGCGCTGTCGATACACCCCGACCACTTCGCCGCGCACCACTACCTGACGCACGCGTACGAAAACGCCGGCCGCATCGAGGACGCGCTCGAGCACGCGGAGCGGTATGCGCAGCTCGCTCCCGCCATCCCGCACGCGCACCACATGCGCGGGCACGACCTGCGGCGCACTGGTCGGATCCACGAGGCGATCGCGGCGTTCCGCACCGCCTACGACCTCGAGACCGATCCGGCGCGCGCCGCCGGCGTGCCGCCCGAGCACGACTGGCACCATCAGCACAATCTCGATCTCCTGGCGGCGTCGTATTCCTACATCGGGCAGGTGCGGGCCGCCGAACCTTTCCTGCGGAGATCCTTCGACCTTCCCTCGCCGCTCGTCATCCAGGCGTTCAACAAACATGAATGGCCCGCGTTCCTGCTATCGCGTGGACGCGCCGGGGATGCGCTGGCCGCCACCGGCGCCCTGACGAGCAGTTCCGCGGGCGTCGTGCGCGGCGTCGGCCACGTCATGGCGGGTCAGGCGCTGCTCGCGCTCGGACGAATCGCCGAGGCGGCCGAGGCC
>JBOGIW010000560.1:0-2262 GCA_050748045.1 Vicinamibacterales bacterium
CGGAAATGCCGCCTCCCGCCACGGCGCGAGCAGCGTCGGCCTGCCCCTGGGCAGCAATTGGCGCGGGGCCGACGATGACGATGGCCACTGCAAGCGCGGAACCGTAGATGACACGCATGATGAGTCCTCTCTCAGAACAACCTCGAGCATGGGTTGTAAGGTTACACAACGTCGTCGTTGATTCGTGTGACGCGTGCGCGTCGAGAGCGCCAGCACCTCGGAGCGCGGCCGATTCTAGCACTCCCCGGTGTAGAGGAGCCATGCGGCAGCCCCCGGCTGGGATTCGCGGGTTTTCAGGTCCGGTGTCCGTTGCTCGGCAAGGCCACGTAGAAGGCCGTTCCGCGATCGACCTCACTCTCGGCCCAGACACGGCCCCCGTGACGCTGAACGATGCGGCGGACGTTGGCCAGACCGATTCCGGTGCCCTCGAACTCGTCGGCGCGATGGAGCCGCTGGAAGACTCCAAAAAGCTTGTGGGCGTACTGCATGTCGAATCCGACGCCGTTGTCCCGCACGCAGATGACGGTCTCCCGCGGATCGCTGGCTGCCGCGCTGACTTCGATATGTGCCTGCGAGCGATGGCCCGTGTACTTGACAGCGTTGGACAGGAGGTTCACGAGGGCAAGCCGCAGCATTGCCGGATCCGCGTCGAGGTCGGGCAGCGACTGGATCCGCCAGACGATATCGCGTCCCGCTGCTTCAGCGGTCACCTCACGTTGCGCGTCCTCCACCGGGTGACCGAGATTGATGCGCTGCTTCGTCAGGGGCGCGCGTCCCATCCGCGAGAACGCCAGGAGGTCGTCGATGAGCCGGCCCATGCGGTTCGCCGCGTCAATCATCGTCTTGAGGTACTGGCGTCCGCGATCGTCGAGGCTCCGTCCCGCGCGCTCCTCCAGCAGCGTCGCGAAACCGGTGACATGGCGGAGTGGCGCGCGCAGATCGTGTGAGACGGAGTAACTGAACGCCTCGAGCTCCTGGTTGGCCTCTGCCAGCGCGGTGGCGTGCTCCTGCATCCTGAGCACACCGCGCTTCTGATCGGTGATGTCGCGGGCGGTGGCGTAGATGAGGCCTTGTTCCGTGAAGGGAGCAGCCTTCCATTGAAGCCACCGATAAGTGCCATCCTTGTGCCGGTACCGATTCTCGAAGATGAGCGTCGTCAGCCCGTCGGCCAGCTTCGATGCTTCGGCTGCAGTCGAGACCTGGTCGTCGGGAATGGACGAAAGAGCCGAAGGGCTGGCTCGTAAGCTCGCCGGCAGTTCAGCCCAGGACCTCCTGCCATGCGGGATTGACGCGTTTGAAGTAGCCATCGTTCCCCCCGACACACAACAGATCCAGCGAAAGGGAGAAGAATCGATCGAGCTCCTGGCGCGCCTCCTGGACATCCTGAAGGCCGTTCGACTCTCGCCTCGAGGTTCCGGTGCGCGTCCTCGACCTGCGCGCTCATTGTATTGAAGGCGGCGCCCAGCCGCCCGATCTCGTCATGCTGATCCGCAGCGACGCGGTGCGAATACTGTCCCGCGGCCATCGCCTCGGCGGCATGCGTCAGGTCGTGGAGAGGCGTGGTGATCCGTGCGCTGACGACGCGGGCCGCGACCGCCGAGGCGACGACAACGCTCAGGCCAACCACGAGCATGCGCATGATGAACGTCCACGCAGGCGAGACGATGAGGGCGTGCGGAAACTCGACCCACACGGCCCAGGGTGTCCTCGAATCGGCGCAGCCGCCCCGAGCCGCCAGTCGCCGGCGGCTGCGCGGTATGACTGCATGCCCGTTCGGGACAGCGGTACTGGCGGGGCGGGTACGACTTTCGCCAGATCGCTCCAGACGTCGCCTGCTTGATTGCCGAGGAGCACGGCGGCCCCGGGTCCGACGAGGTCGCGGATCGCATCCGATGCCGTGGCCGCGGCGAATGACCGCCGGACACGTACGTACCCAAGGGGTCTGTCCGGCGTCGTGTGAGGCAGGTCGTGAGCCTCTTCCAGTACCTGGGCGACGGCTTCGAAGAACACGATGTCGCCTGCCGCCTGGAATGCGCTCAAGCCGGTGTGGAGGGTACCGTGGCGGGCAGCGCCGCGGCGCGCCGGCCATCCGGTGCCGGCGGGCCCGCCAGTTCGAGTACGGGATTCCCGGCGGCATCCCACACCTCGACAGCCGGCTGACCCGCCGCCGCCAGGCTCGTCAGCCTCTGCCGTGCGGCGGCGCGAGCCGCGGCGTCTCCGGCCTGGAACAGACGGCGAACCGGCCCTGCCGCGGCGGCCGAC
>JBOGIW010000561.1:0-4487 GCA_050748045.1 Vicinamibacterales bacterium
ATCTCCGTGCCGTCGTTATCGACGAAATCCTCGTAGACGGTCGGCACCGTGCGACGGTAGAAGCCGATCCCGGCGCCGGCTTCGAAGTACTCACCGATCGGGAGGAGCCACTCGCCGCCGACTGACGCACCGGCGAAGTCGCCCATCTCGAACACGAGGAAGTCGCGATTCTCGACCAGCGTGTCGCCGTCGACGCGGGCGTCGAAGCCGCGCGGCGCAAAGCCTCCGAGCGAGAAGTTCAGCGTTTGCTGCGCGGCCACGGTGACGGGCATCGCCGCCGCCCATGCGCACGTGAGAAGGAATGAGAAGGCAAGACGTGTGACCATGCCGCTCCAGAGAGCACGGCGTGTGCCAGCGGCTGAGCCGCCAAAACGCGCCATCTCGCGGCGGCCTGTCGCTCCGGCAGGTCATTCCGTCCTGTTTCGAGAGCGGACCTCCCGTACGACGGCGAGCATCTGGTCGTGCAGCAGGCCGTTGGAGGCGATCACGTGTCCCGCCGACGTGTCGAAGGGCGTGCCGTCGATGCCGGTGAGGCGCCCGCCCGCCTCGTCGAGGATGAGCGCGCCGGCCGACACGTCCCACGGCTGCAGATGCTCTTCCCAGAAGCCATCGAGCCGGCCCGCCGCGACATAGCAGAGGTCGATGGCGGCGGAGCCCAGGCGGCGAACGGCGCGCGCCCGCCGGAGGAACCCGGCAAAGAGGGCGACGACATCGGCGGAGCGCTGGTGCACGTCGTAGGGAAAACCGGTGACGAGCAGCGCGTCGAGCAACTGCCCGGTCGCCGACACGGCCAGCGGCTCGCCGTTCAGGCGGGCTCCCTCGCCACGCTCGGCGGTGAAGAGCTCCTTCCGGGTCGGATCGTAGATCGCGCCCACGTCGGGCCGCCCGTCGATCTCGAGCGCAAGCGACGAGCAGAAGATCGGCAAGCCGTGCGCGTAGTTCGTCGTGCCGTCCAAGGGATCGAAGACCCACCGGAAGCGCGACGGCGCGCGCGACGGCGCCGTGGCGCCCAGCTCCTCGGCCAGGATGTCGTGGCCGGGAAAGCGTTCAGCCAGGATCGCCCGGCACATGCGCTCACACTCGAGGTCCACTTCGGTGACGAGGTCGATGGCGCCTTTCTTGTCGATACGAAACCCGGTGCCGCGCCTCGCGATCTGGATGGCGCCGGCCTTCAGGACGATCTCGGTGGCCGTGGCGAGGAACAGGGGATCAGGCACGTCCGAATCGGCAGCGTGAGCCAGGAACGTCACGACACCCGCGAACGGGTTCGTGCATGCCGTGGCTCAGGATCCCGAGGCCTCGGGCTGGACGCGTTTGACCATGACCATCTCCATGCCGCCCTCGGGCGCGCGCTGCAGCCGCATCTCGTCCATGAAATTCCGGATGAGGAAGATCCCGCGCCCGCTCGACTTGAGCATGTTCTCGGGCGCCAGCGGATCCGGCAGCGTCTCGGGATCGAATCCCGGCCCCTCGTCGCGCACGCGGATGGCAATCCCGGGCCTCTCGGCGGAGAGCGGCGTGAACTCGACGAACACCCGCTTGTGCTCGTCGTTGGCGTTGCCGTGCTTGATCGCGTTGATGACCGACTCGCGCACCGCGACGCCGACCCAATGGAGCGAGTCCTCGTCGAGCCCCGCCATCCGCCCGACGTGGTCGCTGACGACCTGCACGAAGTCGAGCATGTCGAACGCGCTGCGGAAATCGAGGCGAACCGTGGTCCCGTTGGTCATCGGGTGGCGTGATTATAAAGGGGCCGGTGCCCGATGCAAAGGCGCCGGGTGCCGTGGCGCGCACCTACGCGCTAAGCGCTGTTATAGTTCCGTTATGTCCTCGACCGGCGCCGTGACGGTTCATCCGACCGCTCGCGTGCGCGGCCGCGTCCGTCCACCGGGCGACAAGTCCATCTCGCATCGCTACGCCATTCTCGCCGCGCTGGCCGAGGGCCCGACGACGATCCACGGCTTCTCCACCGGCGCCGACTGCGCGTCGACGGTCGCGTGCCTGCGCGCGCTCGGCGTCGCGATCGACGAGGGGCGCCGCGACCCGTGGGGCGGCCCGACGCTCGTCGTCGCGGGCCGTGGCCTCGGCCGCCTCGAGCGCCCCGCCGTCCCGCTCGACGCGGGCAACTCCGGGAGCACGATGCGCATGCTCGCTGGCGTGCTGGCCGCGCACCCGTTCGAGACCACCCTCGACGGGGACGCATCGCTCAGGCGGAGGCCGATGCGGCGCGTCATCGCGCCGCTCGAGGCCATGGGCGCCCGCATTACCTCGACCGGCGACCGGCCGCCGATCACCGTCCTCGGGACATCGGCCGTCCGTCCCCTCGATTTCGAACCGGACGTGCCGAGCGCGCAGGTGAAGAGCGCCGTGCTCTTCGCAGGGTTGCAGGCGGACGGCGTCACCCGCGTCCGCGAGCGCGTCAGTACCCGGGATCATACGGAGCGCGGGCTCCGGGCGTTCGGCGCCCGCGTGGACCGTGACGGCGACGTGGTCTCGGTGGCCGGGGGGCAGCGTCTGACCGGTCGCGTCGTGCACGTGCCCGGCGACATCTCATCCGCGGCATTCTGGCTCGCCGCCGGCGCCGCCCTGCCCGGTTCGGACCTCGTGCTGGAGCACGTCGGCCTGAACCCGACGAGGACGGCGATTCTCGACGTGCTGCGCCGGCTGGGCGCCGACGTCGAGGCGGAGGTGAGCCACGACGAGGCCCACGAACCCCTGGGATCGATCCGCGTGCGACATCGCGACGTCGGGGCCACGGCCATCGACCCGTCCGAGGTCCCTGCCGTGATCGACGAGCTGCCGGTGCTCGCCGCGCTCGCCACCCACGGCGGCGAGCTGACCGTGAGCGGCGCGCAGGAGCTCCGCGTCAAGGAAAGCGATCGCATCGCGGCGCTCGCGGCGGGCCTGCGCGCCCTCGGCGGCGACGTCGACGAGCGCCCCGACGGCTTTCGCGTCCGCGGCCGCCGCCGGCTCCGGGGCGGCGTGGCCGACGCTCACGGCGACCATCGGCTCGTCATGGCGTTCGCGGTCGCCGCCCTGGGCGCCACGGGCCCGACGACGATCCGGGACGCGGGCGCCGCGGCCGTCTCGTACCCGGAGTTCTTCTCGGTGCTGGAGTCGCTTTGTGGATGAGCCACGCCTCGCACCCACGGCACGACGGGCGTGAGAACGGACAAACTCTATCTCGTGGGCTTCATGGGTGCGGGCAAGAGCACGGTGGCACGGGCGCTTGGCCGGCGCGTCGGATGGCGGGTCGAGGACGTGGACGAGCGGATCGAGGGGCTGGAGCGCCGCAGCGTCGCCGCGATCTTTGCCCAGGACGGCGAGTCGCGCTTCCGACAGATCGAGCGGGGTGTGCTCGCCGAGCTCCTCCCGCTGCGCGACGCCGTCGTCGCGACGGGGGGTGGAACGTTCGCCGAGCCGGACAACCGCTCCGCGATGCTCTCGGACGGCGCGGTCGCCTGGCTGGACGTGCCGTTCGAGCGCCTCGTCGATCGGCTGCCGCCCGACGGCCGGCGGCCGCTGGCCGCCGACCGCGCGCAAATGGAACAGCTCTACTACCGGCGGCAGCTCGCCTACAGCGAGGCGCACCTGCGCGTCGATGCGGCGAAACCGGTCGATGAAGTCATCGAGCGGCTCCTCGAGTGGATTGGATACTAGCTGTGTCGCCGGGGCCCAGGGAGTTGAGAGTTTGGGAGTCGGGAGTTGAGAGTTGGGCGTTGGGAATCGGAGGGGTTTGGGAGTTAGGAGGTTGAGGGTTTGGGAGTTGGGAAGTTGAGAGTTTGGGAGTTGGGAGTTGGGAATTGGGGAGTTGGGAATTGGGAAGTTGAGAGTTTGGAGTTGGGAGTTTGGAGTTGGGAGTTGGTGTTGAGGTCCTTTCGTAAGGCGTTGGTCTCCGCCTAGTCTCTGATGCGTTATCTCGTTCTGAGCGACATCCACGCCAATCTCGAGGCGTTCGAGGCGGTGCTGGAGGCTGGCGCCGGTGCGCGGTGCGATCGGGTGCTGCTCCTTGGCGATCTCGTCGGCTACGGCGCCGACCCGAACGCCGTCGTCGAGCGCGTCCGCGCAATGGGCGACGTCGTCGTCATCCGCGGCAACCACGACAAGGTCGCGGCGGGCGTGGAGACGGTCGAAGGCTTCAACCACATGGCGCGGCTGGCGATCGCGTGGACCGCGGCGACGCTCACCGAGGACAACCGCGCGTACCTCGCGGCGCTCCCGGCGGGACCGATCGATGTCGATGCGATGGTGGAGATCTGCCACGGGACGCCGTTCGACGAGGACGTGTACGTCTTCGACGATCTCGATGCGCTGCGATCGATCCGCACGAGCCGCCGGCCGGTCTGTCTCTATGGGCACACGCACGTGCCGGCGGCGTTCCAGCTCCAGGGAGACGAGCTGCAGCTCATCGGCCCGCCGCGCGGCGAGCGCTTCCGCGTGTCGCTCGACGAGGATGGCCGATACCTCGTGAACTGCGGCTCGGTCGG
>JBOGIW010000562.1:0-4267 GCA_050748045.1 Vicinamibacterales bacterium
GCTCCGGCGCGCCGAAACGGCGCAACGTCGCCGGTATCCCGGCCGATGTATCGGGAACAGCCTGAATAACGGCCAGAGCGTCTGCGTCCCGGTAGGGCAGCGGGCGCAGGAGCACGCCATAGACAACGGTGAAGATCGCAGTGGTGGCGCCAACGCCCAATCCGACAGTGAGGATCACCGCGACGGCGAAGCTTGCTTGGTGCGAGAGCGTCCGCGCCGCGATCCTGAGGTCGCGAGGGAAATCCTCGAAGCTACGGAACGCCCGCATCCAGGTCACGACGTTCCCCCTTTTGCTTCGCGCGGGGAGCAGCCACGCACCATCAGCGTGGATTATAGAGTGCGGTCGGCACTCTCCTGCGCCGTGGCGTCGGTCCGGCGCGGCGAAGGATCACTTGAGCTGGCGCAGCAATGCGCGGGCGCCGCGTCCAGGTTGCCGTCGATCATCGCGCGGAGCCCGAGGAAGTAACGTGCTTCAGGAAACGCGTGCCGCCTCCACCCATGGCAATGATCTGGCGCAACGGCGTACTCATACAGTCGCGCCTCAACACCTCACGACCGTGTTGCACGTCGTCCCGATCCCTTCGATCTCGCTCTCCACGACGTCACCCTCGCGCAGGAACGTTGGAGGTGTGCGGGCGGCGCCGCCCCTCCCGGCGTGCCAGTAGCGATGATGTCTCCGGGCTCGAGGGTCATCCCCCTCGAGAGCGAGGCGAGGAGCGCGTCGACAGGAAAGATCATGTCCATTGTCGATACTTGCCCTGGCGCTTCGCCTGCGCGAGCTGGAGGCGAACAAGCGGCTGTTCCTCTTCGACAGCTTTCAGGTCCTGGTGTGTGTAGGAACCACCATTCTCTCCGAGGCGACGCGGGATGCCCTATTCACCGCATCGTCGCGTGTGGAAGCTGCTGGAACTGTGGACGCACAGCACACGCCCGCAGCTCCTGGCAAAACCACAGAACGGTTTTGCACAAGCTTCCACACGCCTTGTCATCCTGTTCCTGTCAGGAAGAACGACGAAGACCCAAAACCCACAGACTCATTGGTTGCCGACCCACAGATTCTGCGGAGAAGGCTGAAAAGCTAAGTCTTTACTTTTCAGCACTTTCTGAGACAGGGCAGGACGGAGCTGCGTCCATGAACGGCGCCAGTGTCATCTCGAGTCTCAAGCCCTGTGCCCCGCGTCGTCCCAAGCCGATAAAACAGGAATCATGACCCCTGCCCGATTCAGCGTCCAGGCGCTCATCGTCCTGGCGCTCGTGGCGCTCGTGAGCTGGCCGAACGAGCGGCGGGTGCGGGCGGGAGCGTTCTGGTACGCCCACGGGCCGCTGAGTACCCGTGGCGACGAGGCGAAGGGGGGTGGCACGGGTCTCGGGAGCTACCGGTATCACATCGGATACGGTTCGGCGAGCGAAACCGCGCTCGGGGCGGCCGGCGCCGCGTCGCTCCACCGGAGGCTGTACGAGCACGACATCGAGGGGCGGCGGCGGCCGATGCCTCGGGAGGTCCTGGCGCTCGGCGGCAGGCTCAATGGGATCCTGGGCTACGCGCGCACCGCTCGGAACGCGCCCATTCCCTTCGCGCGGGTCGTGCTGCGCCATCTCGCATCAGGGGCGGTCGAAGCGCGCGGGGTCGCCGACGAGAGCGGGCGCTTCACGTTCCTCGACGTCATCCCGAGCGGCTACATCGTCGAGCTGCTCGATGCCAACGGCGCCGTGATCGCGACGAGCGACCCGATTGCGATCGCCGTCAACGAGCTGCGGCAGACGACGGTGCGTGCCGCGGGCCCTCGGGTGTTCGCATCGTTCGGGAGCGCGCTTGGGCCGACGGCGCACGAGCCCGTCGCCACGGCGGCCGGGCAGGGCGTGACGAGGATCGCGGCGCCGGAACGGTGCGCGAGCCCGCCCTGCCACGGGTCCAGCCCGTAGCCGACGTCGATGCACGAGCCACAGCGACAGATACCCTCGGCCACGCACGGAGCCGGCGCGGGCGCCGCGCCGTCACGGCTCGGAAGCGTGTACGCGCCGAACCGCCACATTCACCTGTTCGATCGGCTCGCGGTCGTCATCAAGTACTACAAGGCGGTCCTCGCCGTGCTCGTGCTGGTCGTGGCCGGCTGGATGTACCAGACCTACACGACGATTCCGATGTATCGGGCGCAGGCCAGGCTCCAGATCGAGGAAGAGCACACCGCCCAGACGGACTTCAAGGACGCCTACCTGGCGTACACGGATCCCGAGCCGTACTATCAGACGCAGTACCGCATTCTCCAGGGCCGCGATCTCGCCAGGCGTGCGGTGCGCCGGCTGACGCTCGAGACGGTGCCCGAGTTCAACGGCACCGGCCCGGCGCCGACCCGCCTCACGCGGCTGCTCGAAACGGCAAAAGCGACGTTCCTCGCGCCGTTCACGGGGGGCGCAACCCGAGCGCCTGCGGCTCCTGTCGGGTCCGGCGAGGTCGACGAGAACGGGCTGGTCGGCGCGTTCCAGGGGCGCGTGCAGGTCGTGCCGGTCCGCAGCAGCCGGCTGGTGGACGTCGCGTTCACCTCCGCGGATCCGGAGTTTGCCGCGCGGGCGGTGAACGTGCTGGCGGAGGAGTACGTCCAGCAGAACCTCGAGTTCAAGCTGGAGAACACGAAGAAGACGCTCGACTGGCTGACGCGCGAGGTGGCGCGACAGCAGGGCGTGGTCCAGACGAGCGAGCGGCTCATGGCGGAGTACCGCGAGAACCAGAACGCCCTGTCGCTCGAGGATCGCCAGAACATCGTGGGCGCGCGGTTGACCCAGGTGAACGACGCGGTGACGCGGGCCAAGACGCAGCGCGTCCAGCGCGAGACGGTGTACCGGCAGGTCACCGACGCGAAGGATCGCGACGCGCTCACGGCCATCATCCGGAATCCACAGATTCAGAACCTGAAGACGCGTCAGGGCGAGCTCGAGCGCGACCGCGCGCGGCTGCTCGAGCGCTACGGCGAGCGGCACCCGCAGGTCCAGAACGTCGCGAGCCAGATCGCCGATACGCGCCGGCAGATCGACGCCGAGATCGACAAGACGGTTGCGGCGATCAAGAACGAGTACGAAGCGGCGGTGGCGGAGGAGCGCACGCTCGCCCGTGAGCTCGAGACGCAGAAGGGCGCCGCCATGGACCTGAACCGGAAGGGGATCGACTACTCGGTGCTGCAGCGCGAGGCGGAGAGCAACCGCCAGGTCTACGAGTCGCTGCTGCAGCGCGAGAAGGAACTGCGGGTCATCGCCAACAGCCGCGCCAACAACGTGCGGCTCCTCGATCGCGCCGAGGTGCCGGGCGGGCCGTTCACGCCCGACGTGAGCCGCGCGTGGATGATGGCCGTGCTCTTCGGCCTCGGTCTCGGCGTCGCCACGGCGCTGGCGATCGACTATCTCGACGACACGGTGAAGACGCCCGAAGACGTGACGTGGCGGCTCAAGCTGCACTTCCTCGGCCTGGTGCCGAAGGTGCGGGGCGAACGGCATCCGCTCCTGTCGGGGCCGGTGCCGCACGACTTCGGCGAGGCGTTCCGCGCGCTGCGCACCGCGCTCGTCGCCAGCAGCGGCGGCGACGCGACGCGGGTGATCACCGTCACGAGCGCGCAGCCGCTCGAGGGCAAGACCACGACGGCCGTGAACATGGCGCTGGCGCTCGCCATCGGCGGCGCGCGCGTGCTGCTCATCGACGCCGACATGCGCCGGCCCAGCTTGCACAAGGCGCTGCGGCTGCCGAACGATCAGGGCCTGTCGCACCTGCTCGTCGGCGAGGCGCGGATGCGCGAAGTCGTGCAGCGCACCGGCGATCCGAACCTGCTGGTCGTGACGGCCGGCCGTACGCCGCCGAACCCCTCGGAGCTGCTCGCCTCGGACCGGATGAAGGCCCTCGTGCAGCAGCTCGCCGTTGGCCCCTTCGACTGGGTCATCATCGATACGCCGCCTGTGCTCGCGGTCACCGACGCCGTGATCCTGGCGCCGATGGTGTCGGGGGTGACGTTCGTGCTCGGCGCCGAGATGACGCGCTGGCGGCTCGCCGAGCGCGCCATCGAGACGCTGCAGGCCGGTCATCCGCAGACGGTCAGTGCCGTCCTGAACCGAGTTGACTTCGATCGAAACCGGTACTACTACTCCCGCTACTACGGCCACCAGTACAAGAACTACTACGCCGAAGCGCCGGCGGCCGGGTAGGCCGCGCGCCGAGTCGCTGGTGGCGCTTGTCGTGTGCCTCGTGCCGCTCGGCGCGCTCGCCGCGCTCGGCGGGGCCCACCCC
>JBOGIW010000563.1:0-6067 GCA_050748045.1 Vicinamibacterales bacterium
TTCCGAGTTCCGGGTTCCGAGTTCCGCGTTCCATGTTCTGGGTTCCGAGTTCCGCGTTCCTGGTTCGTGTTCAGGGTTCAGTTCTGGGTTCTGGGTTCCATGTTCCGGGTTCCGGGTTCCATGTTCCGGGTTCACACTTCTGGTTCGCGGTTCGATGCGCCGTTCGAGGCTTGTCGTTCTGTTCGAAGCGTGGCGTTCGGAAGCCGCGGTTCTTCCGACGACTATAATCGCGGAACGAGCCAGGCCGAACAGCGAACCACGTATCGTCCCGCGAACGGACAGGAACGTGGAACCTGGAACGTGGAACCCGGAACGCGAACCCGGAACACGAACCTGGAACTCGGAACCGGGAACCGGGAACCGGGAACTGACATGGTCCATTTCCTGTTACTGACGGAGGAGCACGTCCGGTCGGTGCTGCCGATGCCCGACCTCATCGCCGGCATGGAGTCGGCGCTGGCGCGCTTCTCGGCGGGCGACGTGCTGCAGCCGCTGCGCACGGTGCTGCACGTCGGACCGCAGAAGCACTGGTGGGGACTCATGCCGGCCTACGTGGAGGAGCCGCCGGCGATGGGCGCGAAGATCGTGACCGTCGTCCCCGGCAACGCCGCGCGCGGCCTGCAGACGCACCAGGCCGTCATCGTGCTCGTCGACCCCGACACCGGCTCGCTCCAGGCGCTCATGGACGGCCGCTACATCACCGAGGCGCGCACGGGCGCCGTGTCGGCCGTGTCGGCGCGATACCTCGCGCGGCCCGAGGCGTCCACGCTCGCGATCATCGGAACCGGAGTGCAGGCGCGCAGCCACCTCGAGGCGTTCAGCGAGGTGCGCCGGCTCCGCGACGTGCGCATCTGGAGCCCCGCGCAGGCGAGCCGGGAGCGCTTCGTCGACCAGATGCAGCCGCATGCCGGCGTGCCGCTCCACGCCGCTCAGACCGCCGAAGAAGCCGTGCGCGGCGCCGACCTCATCGTGCTCGCCACCACGTCGGCCACACCGGTCGTCGACGTGAGCTGGATTGCTCCCGGTTCGCACATAGTCTCCGTGGGGGCGCCGCGGCCGTATGAGCGCGAGATCGACCCGGCGCTCACGGCGCGTGCCCGTCTGTTCGTCGACACGCGAGCCGGCGCGCTCGCCGAATCGGGAGACCTGGTCATGGGTATCGCCGAAGGCCGCTTCGATCGGGACCACGTCTCGGGCGAGCTCGGCGAGCTCGTCCTCGGCCGCGTCGACGGGCGCCGATCGGACGACGAGATCACGATCTTCAAGTCGGTCGGCATGGCGGTTGAAGACGTCATCGCCGCCGACCTCGTCTACCGGCGTGCGCTCGAGCGCGGGGTGGGGTCGCAGCAGGCAATCTAATCGTCACGCGCGCCGGGGCGCCGGGCGCGTCAGGTCCGCCCTGGGGCGATCGGTCAGCCGCGCTGGTCGTGAAGTGAGACAGGTGCGCTGTGCGACAAGTGTGTTGGCAGCGGCAGGTGCGCTGGGTGCTGGTGCTCGTGGGTCTGGCGCCGGCGCTGGCGTACGGAAGTCCCGAGTCCGCCTTGCTGCGGGCCCGCGCGATGGCGCACGCCTACAACCTCGACTACGATCTCGCCACGCGCGACCTCGAAGCGGCGGTGCGGGCCGACCCGCGCGACATCGCGGCGCGTCGCGGCCTTGCGATCGTTCCGTGGCTGCAGATCTCCTTCCGGCGCGGCGCCGTCACCGTCGACGACTACCTCGGCAGCGTGTCGAAGCCGAACGTCGCCCTGCGCGAGCCGCCCGCGGATCTCGCGAGCCGGTTCCACGAGCACTCCACCGCCGCGCTGACCCTGGCGGAACAGGCCGTCGCCGCGCGTCCCCGCGATCCCGACGCCCATTACCAGCTCGGCGCGGTCGTCGGGCTGCGGGCCTCCTACGTCGCCACCGTCGAAGGGCGCATCCTCGGCGCCTTCCGTGCGGCCCGCCGCGCGTACGATGCGCACGAGCGCGTCATCGATCTCGACCCCTCGCGCACGGACGCGGGCCTCGTCGTCGGCATGTACCGCTACATCGTGTCGCAGCTCTCCCTGCCGATCCGGATGATGGCCTACGTCGCAGGGTTCGGCGGCGGCGAGGAGCGAGGCATCCGGATGATCGAGGAGGCGGCGGCGCGTCGCGGGGAGGGAGCAGCCGACGCACAGTTCGCCCTTGTACTCATCTACAATCGCGAGCAGCGCTACGGCGATGCGCTGGGAGTGCTCGCGCAACTTCAGCGCGAGTTTCCACGTAACCGGATCCTGTGGCTCGAGGCCGGCGCCACGGCGCTCCGCGCCGGGCGCGCCGCGGACGCGGAACGCATCCTCGCCGAGGGACTCGCGAAGGCGAACGGCGACGCGCGGCCGCGTATGTTCGGCGAAGAGGCCCTGTGGCGTCTGAAGCGCGGTACCGCCCGGCTCGCGCTCGATCGCCACGCCGATGCCGAACGCGACCTGCGGCGAACTTTGCAGCTCGAGTCGCGCACGTGGGTTGCCGGCCGCGCGCACGCAGAGCTCGGGAAGCTCGCCGACCTGCGGGGCAACCGCGCGGCCGCGCGCGCCGAGTTCGAGCGGGCCGTGCGGCTCGCGCGGCAGGACAACGATCCGATCGGCGAGGCGGCCGCGGAAAGCTGGGTGGACACGGCCTTTCGACGAGGGCAGCGATGAAAAAGGAAACCGCCCGCACCCTGATGGTCGTCGTCGGCGTGCTGATCCTCCTGGCCGTGCTCGGCCTTGGATCCGCCGTGTGGCTCTTCACGCAGAGCATCGAGGTGACCACGGCCGACGACGCGAGCGCGACCGAGCGCTTCGACGAGATCCGGGAGCGATTCGACGGCATCACGCCCCTGCTCGAGATCCGCGACCGCGAGGCGATCCTCACCCGCCGCCCGCCGGAACAGGGAACCGGTACGCGGCTCACGTCGCTGCGCATCGTTCACTGGGATGCCGACGATGACACCTTCGCCCGCATCGACCTCCCGTTCTGGCTGCTCCGGCTCAAGTCGGGCCCGATAGAAATCGCCTCGAACAGTGTGCGCATGCGCCAGCGCGACCTCCGGCTGACCGTCGAGGAGCTCGAGCAGTATGGGCCCACCCTGGTCCTCGATCACGAAGAACGCGGTGACCGTGTGCTGATCTGGACCGAGTAGAGGACACCCGGTCTGACCCCGTCCTGCCCTGGCGCCCTCTTTGCACAATCCCGGGTTGCCTGCTCCCAGGGAGATCATCCATGCGACGCGTCCTGATTGCGTTGCTTGCAACCACTTTCGGTGTCACGGCTGCGGCCCCCACGGCCGCCCAGGGGCGTGGAAGCTCGTACGTCGAACGGACAAGCGCCCAGTACGACCGCGGATATCGCGACGGCGTTCGCGACGGAGAACGCGACGCACGTGGCGGGCGGCCATTCGACAACGACCGGCGGCTGAGCCAGAGGGGCAACCAGTTTCATCGCGGCTACACGGACGGTTATCGTGCCGGCTACCAGCGATTCCGCGGCCTTGGCGGGGGACGCGGGACGGCCGGTCCGTCTGCCGGGCGCGGCCGGGGCGGTTACCAGGACCCCGCCTTCGCGCGGGGCTACTCGGACGGATTCGAGAAGGGGCTCGATGACGGCCGCGACCGTGACCGCTACGACCCGGTGCGACACCGCGACTACCGGGACGCCGACGACGGCTACTTCCGCCAATACGGATTGAAGCAGGCGTACGAGAACAACTACCGCGCCGGATTCCGCCAGGGGTACGAGGAAGGCTATCGGGACGGGACGCGATCCAGGCGCTAGGCCTGGTGCCTGGATATAATTCGCGGCATGAAGCGCCTCTTCACCGCCGCCGTCATTCTCGTCGCCTGCACGACGCTGGGCGCCAGCTCGTCGCCGGTCCGTGCAAAGTTCGGGATGGTCGTCTCGCAGGAGGAGGTCGCGTCGAACGTGGGCGCGGCCGTGCTCCGCGACGGCGGCACCGCCATCGACGCGACGGTCGCGACCGCGTTTGCGCTCGCCGTGACACATCCGACGGCCGGCAACATCGGCGGCGGCGGCTTCATCGTGTACCGGCCCGCGACCGGCGATCCGGTCGCCTACGACTTCCGCGAGATGGCGCCGGCGAAGTCGTCGCCGACGATGTTCATCAAGGACGGGAAGTACAACTTCGACCTCCATCACAACAGCCACATCTCCGTCGGCGTCCCCGGCACCGTGGCGGGCCTCCACATGGCGTGGAGGGCGCACGGAAAGCTCCCGTGGCGGCGTCTCGTCGATCCGGCCATCGCGCTGGCCCGCGACGGGTTCGTGGTCACCGAAGGCTTGGCGCGATCGCTCGGCGGAGTGCTCGACGACTTCGAGAAGCATCCGGCGTCGCTCGCGCAGTTCTCGAAGAACGGCACGGCGTACGCGGCCGGCGAGACGTTCCGGCAGCCCGACCTCGCCAAGACGCTCGAGCGCATCGCCGCCGAAGGCCCCGCGGGCTTCTATGAGGGGGAGACGGCGCTCCTCATCGAGAAGGAGATGGCGGCCAACGGCGGCCTCATCACGCGCGAGGATTTGAAGCGCTACAAGCCGATCCGGCGCGCGCCGATCCGCGGCACGTACCGCGGATACGAGGTGATCAGCATGCCGCCCATCAGCTCGGGCGGCACCGCGCTCGTCCAGATGCTGAACATCCTGGAGGGCTACGACCTCGTGAAGAGCGGCTTCCGGTCCGCGGACACCATCCACCTGATCACCGAGTCGATGCGGCGGGCGTACGCGGATCGTGCGCGCTATCTCGGCGATCCGGAATTCAACCCCCAGATGCCCATCGACCGGCTGACGTCGAAGGAGTACGCAGCGGAGCTGAGGAAGACCATCGATCCGAAGCGCGCGGCGAAGTCGTCGCCGACCACGTTCGACTGGACGACCGAGTCGCACGAGACAACGCACTTCTCTGTCGTCGACGCCGCGCGGAACGCCGTGTCGCTCACCTATACGCTCGAGTACGTGTATGGATCGCGGATCGTCGTGCCGGGCGCCGGCTTCCTGCTGAACAACGAGATGGGGGACTTCAATGCGGGGCCGGAGCTGACCACGGCGGAGGGATTGATCGGCACGAAGCCGAACCTCGCCTTGCCCGGCAAGAGGATGCTCTCGAGCATGACGCCGACGATCCTCGCGAAGGACGGGACGCTCTTCATGGTCACCGGCAGTCCCGGCGGCCGGACGATCATCAACACCGTGCTCCTGACGATCCTCAACGTCGTCGACTTCGGCATGAACGCGCAGCAGGCCGTCGACGCGCCACGCTTCCATCACCAGTGGCTGCCTGACCGCATCGCCTACGAGCGGCACGGCATCTCGCCCGACACGCTGTCGATGCTCGAGGGGCGCGGGCACGCGCTGCGCGAGAACGAGCGGCAGGGCGTCGCCGAGGTGATCGTCTACAACGCCAGGGAGGACGTGCTCGAGGGCGGGGTCGATCGGCGCGCGCCGGACGGGGGCGCAGGACTTGTCATCAAGAAGCCGTAGCGCGCTGCTCGTCCTGCTGGCGTGGCCGCTCGCGCCGGCGGCGCAGGAGCCGGATCTCGACGAGCTCCTCGCGCGAGCGGCGACGTTCATCGCCCAGTACGAGAGCCACCTCGACGCCGTCGTCGCCGACGAGCACTATCGGCAGGAGACGGGCCCTGCCGGCGGCCCCGGGGCGCGAGGCCGGGGTCCGCTCGGCGGGGTGCGCGAGCTGGAGTCGGAGTTCCTTCTGCTGTATGTGCCGGGCGTGGAAGGGAGCGCCCAGTGGGCCGGTCTCCGCCACGTGCTCCGCGTGGATGGCCGCGAGGTGCTCGACAGCCGGCGCCGGTTCGACGGGTCGGCGTTGCGGCGATCGACGAGGGACACGATCGCGGAGTGGAGGCGGCTCAACGAGGAGAGCGCCCGGTACAACGTCGGCCCGATTGGGACCATCAACGTGCCGACGCTCGCGTTGGCGGTGCTTCGCGCCGACTCCCAGGCCCAGTTCATGTTCCGCGTGGACGATGCGCACGATCGGGTGGACGGGTTCGACACCGTGGTCCTCGCCTACAAAGAGCTGGACCCGCCCACGCTC
>JBOGIW010000564.1:0-4424 GCA_050748045.1 Vicinamibacterales bacterium
TCCGGGGTCAGAACGGGGTCAGAGTAGCGATGCGATCCGTATCAAGGCATTGAGTCGAGTCGTGTAGCTACTCTGACCCCGTTCTGACCCCGATTCAATCCCATGAAGACACCGAACGCGCTACTGCATGGGACGCTGGACGCGCTGATTCTCAAGACCCTCGCCGGCGCGCCCCGCCACGGTTACGCCATCGGCCGGTTCATCGAGGACACGACCGATGAGGCGGTGATCGTCGAGGAAGGCTCCCTCTATCCGGCTCTCTACCGGATGGAACGGCGCGGATGGCTTGAAGCCGAGTGGGGCACCTCGGAGCTCGGCCGCCGAGCCAAGTTCTATCGCCTCACCGACAAGGGGCGAGCCCAGCTTGCAACCGAAACCGCCACCTGGCAGCGCTTCGCCGCCGGCGTCTCGAAGGTGCTGCTCGCGCAATGAGACGCTCGCTCCGCTCGTGGCTCTGGCGCGTGCCGCTCGACCAGGAGGTCGACGAGGAGCTGGCCTTTCATCTCGAGATGCGTACGCGCGAGCTCATCGCGCGTGGCATCGACCCCGCGACGGCCCGCGAACAGGCGCTCAGCCGCCTGGGCGATCTCGTGCGACTCAGGCAGACATGCGTAGACATCGGCAGAAAGAGGGATCGTGAGATGCGACTGACTCAGTGGTCCGACGAGTGTCGCGACGACGTGCGCTTTGCCGTGCGGCAGCTCTCGAAGGCGCCCGGCTTCGCCCTCGTCGCCGTGCTCACGCTGACGCTCGGCATCGGCGCGACGACCGCCATCTTCAGCGTCGTCCACGCCGTCGTCCTCCGCCCGCTGCCGTTCCCGGAGCCCGACCGGGTGATGGTTGTCGGCGAGGACTGGCAGGGCCGGCCATCGAGCGCCTCCGTCGGCAACTTCGTGGACTGGCGCACGCACGCGCAGTCGTTCGCGGCGCTCGGCGCCATGCAGACGTTCAGCTTCAACCTCTCCGACGGCGACACGCCCGAGCGCGTCGTCGGCGGACGGGTCACGCCCACCTGGTTCGATGTCGCGCGCATCGCGCCGCTGCACGGCCGTGTATTCACTCCCGAGGAAGACGTGCCGGGCCGCGATCGCGTGGTCGTGCTGAGCCACCGGCTGTGGACGCGGCGCTTCGGCAACGATCCGGGCATCGTGGGCCGCGACATCACGTTGAACATGGTGAATCACACGGTTCTCGGCGTCATGCCGCCGGCCTTCGATCTCACGGCCAGCTCGGAAGAGCTCTGGACGCCGGTCGCGTTCACGCCGGAACAGATGATCGATCATGACAACCACTACCTGGAGGTCATGGCCCGCCTGGCGCCCGGAGCGTCGATCGACGACGCTCGTGCCGAGCTGCAGCTGATCTACGCGCGCATGCAGGCGAAGTACCCGGGCGACCAGCAGGTGCGGGCCGGCGTGGTCGAGCCCTTCCACCGGCGGATGGTGGGCGACTACCGCCAGCGCCTGTTCGTGCTGCTCGGCGCCGTGGGGCTGGTGCTCGTCATCGCCTGCGGCAATGTCGCGAACCTGCTGCTGGCGCGCGGCGGCATCCGGGCCCGCGAGATCGCGCTACGCGCGGCCATCGGCGCGGGCCGCGGCCGAATTGTCCGTCAGCTCCTCACGGAAACGCTCGTGCTGACGCTCCTGGGAGGGATCCTGGGCGTGGCCCTCGCATGGCTCGCGGTGCCGGCGCTCGTGGCCTCGAGCCCCGAAGGCGTGCCGCGGCTGGAACAGGCGCGCGTCGATACCGTCGTCCTGGCGTTCGCGATCGGCGCTTCCGTCTTCAGCGCGCTTGCGGCAGGTCTCGTGCCCGCCGTGCGCGCGGCCTCGAGGGATTTGCGGGGCACGTTGCACGACGGCGGCCGCACCGGCACCGTGGGGCGCGACCGCATCCGTTCACTTCTCGTGGCCGCCGAAGTTGGTTTGGCGATCATCCTGCTCGTCGGCGCCGGTTTGCTCGTACGGAGCGCCGTTTACCTGCAGAAGGTCGATGCCGGCTTCGACCCGCGCGGCGTCCTGACCGCTCGTCTGACGCTTCCTGCGGCGCGGTACGGCGATCCCACGCGCGTGGCGCAGTCGTTCCAGGAAATCGTCGCGACGCTGGCCGAAACCCCTGGCGTGCGATCCGCCGCCGCGTCCACGATGGCGCCCTTGACGCCCGGCGGCAACGGCAACGGCCTGCTGCCCGAGGGAAAGGCGTTCGACATGAAGAACGTCGTCCAGACGCGTCTGGGCATCGTGACGCTGGACTACTTCAGGACGCTTCGCATGCCGCTGCGCCGCGGCCGCTTCTTCACGGCAGACGACCGGCGCGGCGCCCCGCTCGTGATGATCGTGAACGAATCGGCCGCGCGGGGGCTCTTCCCCGGCGATGATCCGATTGGCAAGCGCGTCGGCTGCTGCGAGGGCTCGCCCGACGATCCCCGGTGGAAGACCATCGTCGGCGTCGTCGGCGACGTGCGGTCGCTCGGACCGGCCGCGGAGGCACGGCCCGAGTTCTTCCTGCCCATCACGCAGGCGCCCGATGTGGCCTGGGACTGGATTCAGCGCAGCATGACCATTGTGATGCGCAGCCAGACGGGCGATGCCGCGGCGGCGATGTCGGCCGCGCGCGCCGCCGTGCGGCGGCTGGATCCGACGCTGCCGCTGTACCAGGTGCGCTCGATGGACGAGCGGCTGCAGGCCTCGCTCGCGCAGGCGCGCTTCAACACGCTCCTCATGCTCGTCCTCGGCGGGATTGGCCTCGTCCTCTCGGCGATCGGCGTCTACGGCGTGATCGCGTACTTCGTCACGCAACGACAACAGGAGATCGGGATCCGCATGGCGCTCGGCGCCAGGGGCGCCGACGTCGTCCGCATGGTCGTGCGGCAGGGCCTGCAGCCCGTCGCGCTCGGCCTCGGACTGGGTGTGGCCGGGGCGTACGCAGCCTCTCGCGTCCTCGCCTCCTCCGTCCATGGCGTGACCACCACCGATCCGCTCACCTTCGCCATCGTCGTCGCCCTCCTCGCCGCGGTCGCGCTCGCGGCCACGACCGTGCCCGCGCGCCGCGCCGTGCGCGTCGATCCGACACGAGTGCTGAGCTCCATGTAGAATCGCGGAGTCTCCGATCTCTGGTCTTCGTGCGTTGAGCGTTGGAATTTAAAATTTGGAAGGTGGGAGTTGGAAGCTTGGGAGCTGAGTTTGGGAGTTGGAAGTCAGGAGTTGGAAGTTTGGGAGTTGCGAGTTTGGAAGTTGGGAGTCTGAGAGTTGGGAGTTAGAGTTTTGGGAGTTGGAAGTTGGGAGTTGCGAGCTCCAAGTTGATCCGTTGGGCGTTGGTAATCGTCGGTCTCTGGTCGTTCGTCGGCGCGGGACAGGACCGAGCCACTCCCTACGTCGACGGGCGCGACGTCACGTTCGTGGCGTCGGGCGACCCGTCGGATCCCCCGCGGGTCGCGGCCGACTTCAACGGCTGGGATCCGTCGGCTGGCGTGATGACGCGCCGCGGCACCGGCCTGTATGAGCTGCGCCTCCGGCTCCATCCCGCTGCGCGCATCGAGTACCTGATTGCCTACCGCAACCGCTTCGAAGTCGATCCGCGCAATCCGCTGAGCGTGCCCTCACCCACCGGCGCGCCCCGGTCCGAGCTACGTATGCCGGGCTACCAGCCGCCTGCCGCGCTTCCCCGCCCGGCGGTCCCCGGGCTGGTGCAGAACGTGCCGTTCACGTCGAAGGGGGGCGAGTCACGCCGCGTCCGCGTGCATCGGCCGCGCGACGCCGCAGGCCTCCTGCCGGTGCTCTACATCCATGACGGGATCATCGCCGCCGAAGAGCTCGGTATGCCCGCGATAATCGACGCGCTCGTCGACTCGCAGCAGATGGCCCCGATCACCGCCGTGTTCATCAACAGCATCGATCGCTACGAGGACTACGCGGTCGGCTCGATGTTTGGCTACGTCTTCGCCGGCGAGATCGTCCCGGCGATCGAGGGGCGGTACCGCGTGGCCGCGGGCTCCCGCGCGATCCTCGGCTTCTCGCGGAGCGCGGTGGGTGCGCTCGACGTGGCATTCAACGGCCGCGTCGCGTTCGCGAGGTGCGGCCTCGTCGCCCCCGCACTGAGCGAACAGGTGATCGCGTCGATCCTCGGGGGATCGACCCGGTCGCGCCCGCGCGTGACGATCGCCGCGGGCAGCTACGACGTGCCGCTCGTCGACGATGCGAGGGCGCTGCGCAAGGCCCTCGAAGCCCGAGGCGTCCCCCTCGACTGGATTGAGACGCCCGAAGGGCATAATCACACCGCCTGGAAGGCGCACCTGCGGCGCCTGCTCACCTCATGGTTCCCCCCGACGGGGGTCAGAACGGGGTCAGATCGGGGTCAGAGTCGCTCCATGACTTGACTCAACCCCTTGACACGGATCGCATCGCTACTCTGACCCCGATCTGACCCCG
>JBOGIW010000565.1:0-2365 GCA_050748045.1 Vicinamibacterales bacterium
CGTGGGGCGTGCCCGAGGCCGAGTGCGCCGCGGCGTCGGGCCGCGTGCTCCATCGCACGTCGAAGCGGGCGCTCGGGTACGGGGAGCTGGCTGGGAAGGCGGCGGCCCTCCCGGTCCCCGACCTCCAGGCCGTTGCGCTCAAAGATCCGAAGCACTACACGATCATCGGCAAGGCGACGCCCGGCGTCGACAATGCCTCCATCGTCACGGGCAAACCAATCTACAGCATCGATCTCGTGCTGCCCGACATGCTGTGGGCCGTCTTTGAGAAATGCCCGGTGTTCGGCGGCCAAGTCAGGAGCGCCAATCTCGACGAGGTCAAAGCGGTTCCCGGCGTTCGTCATGCCTTCATCGTCGAGGGGGGATCCGACCTGAGCGGACTCCTCGGCGGCGTCGCTATCGTGGCCGATACCTGGTGGCAGGCCAAGACCGCGCGCGACCGGTTGACGGTCACGTGGAACGAGGGTGCCACGGCGACGCAAAGCACCGCGAGCTTTGCAGCCAGGGCCGAAGAGCTCTCCAGGCTGGCGCCGGCGTTGACGATGGCGCGTGACGGCGACGTCGATCGAGCGCTCGCCGGTGCCAGGGTGGTCGAGGCGGCCTACTCGTATCCATTCATCGCGCATGCCCCGCTCGAGCCGCAGAACTGCCTGGCGCACTTCAAGGACGGCAAACTCGAGCTCTGGACGCCGACCCAGACGCCGCAACGTGGCCTCGATCTGCTCACGCGGACGCTCGGTCTCCGGCCGGGCGACATCACGATGCACCTCGTTCAGGCGGGCGGCGGCTTCGGCCGCCGGCTGTACAACGACTACATGGTCGAAGCCGCGTGGATCGCCAGGCAGGTCGGGCAGCCCGTGAAGCTCCAGTGGACCCGTGAAGACGACATGCGCCACGACTTCTATCGGCCTGGCGGCTTCCACTACCTGCGGGGCGGCGTGGACGCGGAGGGGCGGCTCATCGCGTGGCGCGGTCACTTCATCAGCTTCGGCGAGGGCGAGGAGTTCGCGCTGGCGGCCAACGTCCCCGCGACCGAATTCCCCGCGGGCTTCGTGCCCAACCTGGCGTATCACGCGTCGCTCATGCCGCTCGGCGTGCCTACCGGCGCGCTGAGGGCGCCGCGGAGCAACGCCGTGGCGTGGGTCTATCAGTCGTTCATCGACGAGCTCGCGCACGCCGCGGGCCGGGATCCGTTGCAGTTCCGCCTGGCGCTGCTGAAGGTGCCGCGCAAGCTCCCGCCCGGCATCAGGGACGACAACTTCCGCGCCGGGCGGATGAGCGCGGTGCTCGAGCTGGTCGCCGAGCGATCCGGCTTCGGCTCACGTCGTCTGCCTGCCGGCACGGCGATGGGCCTGGCATGCCACTACAGCCACCGAGGCTACTTCGCCGAGGTCGCCGAGGTGCGCGTCGAGGCCGACAAGTCGATACGCGTCAACAAGGTGTGGGTCGTCGGCGACGTGGGCAGCCCGATCATCAACCCGAGCGGCGGGATCAACCAGGTGCAGGGCGCCGTGATCGACGGCCTCGGGGAGCTGATGGCGCAGGAGATTACCGTCGAGAACGGGCGCACGGTGCAAAGCAATTTCCATCAGTTCCCGCTCGTGCGCATCCGCCAGGCGCCTCCCGAGATCGACGTGTACTTCCACGCGACTCCGCATCCGCCGACCGGGCTCGGCGAGCCGGCGCTGCCGCCGATTCTGCCGGCCGTGTGCAATGCGCTGTTCGCGGCGACTGGACAGCGCGTGCGGTCGCTGCCGCTGACCAGGCACGGATATCGCTGGGCGTAGACGCGCCCGGCCGCAGGAGGTTCGATCGTGTCATCCGGCGTCCCGCTCGTGGTGCTCCTCATCGTCGCCGCCGCCTTCCAGTTGCCCGCTGGCAACCCGCACAGGCTCGCGTGGGTCGATCGGTCTGGCAAAGTCATTGGCACGATTGGCCAGCCCGAATGGAGCATGCTCTACACCACCATCTCACCGGATGCGACGAGGATCGCCGTGCGAGGCCAGGAATCCGCGAAGGGCAAGCCGTCGGTCTGGATCATCGACGTGGCGCGCGGGACACGAAGGCGGCTGACGACGCACCCGGCCAACGAAGGTCAACCCTCATGGTCGCCGACCGGCGATCGCCTCGCGTACCTGTCGTATCGCAACGGCCTCGGGGATGTGTTCGTCAGGGCGGCCGATGGAAGCGGAGACGACCTGCAGATCACCTCGAACCCGGACCTGCACGACTTCGCCCCGAGCTGGTCGCCCGACGGCAAGCACATCGTCTTCCATACCCAGCATCCGAAGACGGGCGATCGCAATGTGATGTATGTGAGCGTCGCCGGCGATCGGACGCCGAAGCCGGTGTCGGACGGCCCCGG
>JBOGIW010000566.1:0-14339 GCA_050748045.1 Vicinamibacterales bacterium
CTCCATGGCCTCGTCGCCCACGCCGACCGCCGCGCCCACGCGCAGCCGGCCGTGCTCATCCTTGGTCGCCAGCGGGAACTGGATCTTCTTCTGGATGTCCTTGACGGTGATCAGGCCCTTGAGGAAACCGTGCTCGTCCACCACCGGCAACTTCTCGATCTTGTGCCGGTGCAGGATCTCGCGCGCCTGGTCCAGCGTCGTGCCGACCGGCACCGTGATGAGGTCCGCGCTCGTCATCAGGTTCGAGATGGGCTGCTCGAGGTTCTCCTCGAAGCGCAGATCGCGGTTGGTGAGAATGCCGACCAGAGGGCCCTCCTTGCTGCCGTCCCGCGTGATCGGCACGCCGGAGATCCGGTAGTTCTTCATCAGGTCGAGCGCTTCGTAGATCCGGTTGGTGGGGGAAAGCGTGATCGGGTTGACGATCATTCCGCTCTCCGAGCGCTTGACCCGGTCAACTTCCGACGCCTGCTCCTCGATGGACAGGTTCTTGTGGATGACGCCGAGACCGCCTTCCTGCGCGAGCGCGATGGCCAGCTTCGACTGGGTCACGGTGTCCATCGCCGCGCTCACGAGCGGCACGTTCAGCCGGATGTTGCGCGTGAAGCGCGTCGTCACGTCCACCTGCGTCGGCAGCACGGCGGAGCGCTGCGGCACCAGCAGCACGTCGTCGAACGTCAGCGCGGTGGCAATACCCGTCTCCGTCGGCGCGAACGTCAGTGTTCCAGTCTTGAGTTCCATTGAGCTCCCCAAGGGCCGGCTGAAGCCGGCCCTACGACGTCGGCCCCCTGCGACGCCGGTCCCTGCGACGCCGGCCGGCGGCGTCGACTCACGCGGCGGCCCCGTGGCACTTCTTGTACTTCTTGCCGCTGCCGCACGGGCACGGATCGTTGCGGCCCACTTTCGGCCCTTCGTGCCGCACGGTCTTGATGACGTCGTCGCCGCCCGTGCGCGCGGGCACCGGGCCCTGCCTCGCCGAAGACGGCGCCGCCGCCGGGCGGCCCACGCCCGCGAAGGCGGGGACCGGCTCCGACGCGGGATGGTTCATCGTCATCGGCGACGGCCTGCGCGCGGCGGGGCGCGACGGAGGCGCCGGCTCCTCCGTGAGCACCGGGCGCAGGTGGAAGAGGTAGCGGACGATCTCCTCCTCGATGCGCGCCTTCATGTCCTGGAACAGCGCGAAGCTTTCCTTCTTGTACTCGACGAGCGGATCGCGCTGTCCGTAGCCCCGGAGGCCGATGCCCTCCTTGAGGTGATCCAGCGAATAGAGGTGGTCCTTCCACTGCTGGTCGACA
Organism: Vicinamibacterales bacterium; assembly: GCA_050748045.1. Taxonomy (GTDB): domain Bacteria; phylum Acidobacteriota; class Vicinamibacteria; order Vicinamibacterales; family UBA2999; genus CAVYVZ01. The sequence goes on from JBOGIW010000566.1 coordinate 1,293, forward strand.
ATCTGGAGCATGACATCGCGCTCGACGCGCCGGTACAGCTCGTCGCCGACCTGTTTCTCGCGCTCCTCGTAGCTGCCCTTGATCGCGGTCCACAGGTCGTCGGCGATCTCGCCGCTGTCCTTCTCGTCGAGCGTCATGGCGTCGAGCCGCGGCGGCTCGAGCCCGTAGATCCGGATGACTTCGCGCCTGAGCGCGTCGAGATCCCACTCTTCGATATCGAGCTCCCGGCCGGCGTAGCGATCGACGTTGTCGTCGAGGAGCTCTTCGGCGAGCGCGAACATGTACTCGCGCGTGCCGACGATCTCCTCCTCGGTGAGGTGAATCCGCCCCTCGAGGATCTCGCGCCGCAGCGTGTAGACGCTCTCACGCTGCTTGTTCATCACGTCGTCGTACTCGAGGAGGTGCTTGCGGACGGAGAAGTTCTGCGCCTCGACCTGCTTCTGCGCCCGCTCGATCGCGCGCGTGACCATGCCGTGCTCGATCGGGACGCCCTCCTCCATGCCGAGACGCTGCATCAGGCCGGAGATTCGGTCGGACCCGAAGATGCGCATCAGGTCGTCCTCGAGGGACAGGTAGAAGCGCGACGAGCCCGGGTCGCCCTGCCGGCCGGCGCGCCCGCGGAGCTGGTTGTCGATGCGGCGCGCCTCGTGCCGCTCGGTCGCCAGGATGTGCAGGCCGCCGACCGTCACCACCTCGTCGTGCTCGGCGTCGGTCTCGCGCTTGAAGTGCATGTAGATGCGGTCCCAGTCGGGGCGCGGCACGCGGTAGAAGCCGTCGATGTGGAAGAAGTAGACGAATTCCTCGTCGTCGACGAACTTCTCCTCGCCCTTCGCCAGCCGTTCGGCGACCTCCTCGGCCAGGGCCTGCTGCCGCGCCATGTGCTCGGCGTTGCCGCCGAGCAGGATGTCGGTGCCGCGGCCCGCCATGTTCGTCGCGATCGTCACGTTCGCCTTGCGGCCCGCCTGGGCGACGATCTCCGCCTCCTGCGCGTGGTACTTCGCGTTCAGCACGACGTGCTTGATGCCGCGCTTGCGGAGCATCGTCGAGAGCCGCTCGGACTTCTCGATCGACACCGTGCCGACCAGCGTCGGCCGCCCGGACTGCTGCTGCTCGACGATGTCGTTGAGAATGGCTTCGTACTTCTCGCGCTCGGTCCGGTACACGAGGTCCGGCTCCTCGACGCGCCTCAGCGGCCGGTTGGTCGGCACGATGATCACGTCGAGCTTGTAGATCTTGTTGAACTCCGGCGCCTCGGTCTCGGCCGTGCCGGTCATGCCCGCGAGCTTCTTGTACTTGCGGAAGTAGTTCTGGAACGTGATCGTCGCGAGCGTCTGGTTCTCGCGCTCGATCTTCACCTTCTCCTTGGCCTCGACGGCCTGGTGGAGGCCGTCGCTCCACCGCCGGCCCGGCATCAGGCGGCCGGTGAACTCGTCGACGATCACCACGCCGCCGTCCTTGATCATGTAGTCCACGTCCAGGCGGAACAGCGTGTGCGCGCGGAGGCCCTGGTGGATGTGGTGGAGCAGCGGCATGTTCACCGGGTCGTACAGCCCGTTCGACCCCGGGACGAGGCGGTGCGCGAGCATCTGCTCGGCCTTCGCCATGCCGGTCTCGGTCAGCGTGACCGTCTTGTGCTTCTCGTCGACGATGAAGTCGCCGGTCGCCTCGAGCGCTTCGCGGTCCTCGGCCTTCGTGTCGCCGCGCGTGACCGCGCCCGGCTTCAGCTTCGGGATGACGCGATCCACCTCGTAGTAGAGGTCGGTGGACTCCTCCGCGGGGCCCGAGATGATGAGCGGCGTCCGCGCCTCGTCGATCAGGATGCTGTCGACCTCGTCGACAATCGCGAAGTGGTGCCCGCGCTGCACCATCGACGCCAGCTCGAACTTCATGTTGTCGCGGAGGTAGTCGAAGCCGAACTCGTTGTTGGTGCCGTAGGTGATGTCGGCGGCGTAGGCGACCTGCCGCTGCGCGTCGGTGAGCTCGTGCTGGATCACGCCGACGCTCATCCCGAGGAAGCGATAGAGGCGCCCCATCCACTCGGCGTCGCGGCGCGCGAGGTAGTCGTTCACCGTGACGACGTGGACGCCCTTGCCCTCGAGCGCGTTGAGATACGCGGGCAGCGTGGCGACGAGCGTCTTGCCTTCGCCGGTCTTCATCTCGGCGATCGTGCCGTGGTGCAGCACCATGCCGCCGATGAGCTGGACGTCGAAATGCCGCATGTTCAGCACGCGGCGGCCGGCTTCGCGGACCACGGCGAACGCCTCGGGCAGGAGATCGTCGAGCATGGCCCCGTCAGCGAGGCGCCTCCGGAGCTCGTCGGTCCTGCCCCGAAGCTCGGCGTCGGTGAGCGGCTGGGTGGACGGCTCGAGCGCGTTGATCTCGGCCACGAGCGGCCGGAACCGCTTCAGCTCCCGTTCGTTCTGCGTGCCGATGACCTTCGCGAGAAGTTGTCCGATCATCTACAGGCGAGCGTTAACTTCGAAGGAATAATCTACCGATTGTAGCAGCAGTCGCCGGCAGGCCTGAAGCGCTGTGCGACGGCGCGGGCCGGTTTCCCTGTGCCACGGTCGGCGTGGAGGCGCAGCCCATCCAGGCTGCGGTGAGCCGGACGACCTACTGGTCGCGGGGACGTTGCGTGAGGAGCTGGAGCGGGTTGAGGAGCTTGCGGTTGGCGAGCACCTCGTAGTGCAGGTGGGAGCTCGTTGCCCGGCCCGTGGCGCCGACCTTCCCGATGATGTCGCCGCGCTTGACCGGGTCGCCCTTCGTCACCGAGTAGTCGGAGAGGTGACCGTACCGCGTCTCGAGTCCGAAGCCGTGATCGATGACGATGAGCTTTCCGTACGCGCCCTGGTAGCCGGCATGGGAGACCGTGCCGTCCGCCGTGGCGTACACGGGCTGACCGCGGTCGGCCGCGATGTCGAGACCCGGATGGTAGTCGGGTACGCCGGTGAAGGGATCCTGCCGGCGCCCCATGCGCGAGGTGAGCCAGCCAGTGGCGGGCCAGAGGGACGGCGTGGCGTTGGCCAGCGCCTTCCGGCGGTCCACGCTCTGCCGGACCGTGTCGAGACGCGACTGGATGCTCTCGAGCAGCGTGCGGAGCAGCCCGAACGTGTCTTCCGGCGTCATCATCGAGGAGAGGGTCTTGCGCGCCGTCGTCGAGAACTCGGGGCTGCCGCCCATGGCCCGGCTCTTCACCACGGCGGGGAGCCGGTCCATCGCCCGCGCGAGGTTCGGGTCGAGGGCCGATTGGGCGCCGATCTCGGTGATGGCCGATTGGAGGGCCGACGTCTGCTCGGCGAGTGACTGTGTGGCGGCGCGATAGTTCGCGTTCTCGACTTCCAGCGTGAGATGGCTCGTCTGGAGCGCCGACACCTCGCTCTTCGCCTTCCAGGCCGCGCCCATGCCGATGAGGATGGGCAGGGCGACGAGCGCGCAACTGGTCACCGCCGCCGGACGCACGGACACCGTCATCCGGCGCACAACGCCTGACGTCCGGTCAGCCACGATGATGGTGTATCGCCGGGCCGGCATCTGAACAAATGAGGCTACCACAGAGGTTTCGGCCGTTTCAAAGCGATTCGACAGGCGCGGCGAATATCGGGCGAATGACCGTTTTGAAATCGAACTGGTCGCAAAGGAATTCGCGCGATCGGCGCTCGTACCTGGATAGTTCCGACGCCGTTACATCCCGAGGCCGAACATCGGGCCGTGCAGCCAGCACGTCGAGACCTGCATGGTCAAGGAGCCATCCACCGAGCTGACGACACGGCGCTGCGTATTGCGTCCGATCACCGCTGGCGACGCCGAACCGTTGCATGAGCTGTGGTCCAGTCCTGGCGTGCGGCGGTTTCTCTGGGACGACGAGATCATCCCGATTGCCAGGACACGGGCGGCGATCGAGCAAAGCCAGCGGATGTTCGAAGAGCAGGCCTATGGCCTCTGGGGCGCATGGTCGCCGTCTTCACGGAATATCATCGGCTTTGGCGGCCTGTGGCCCTTTCGCGATCTGCCGGAGCTGGAACTGCTCTACGGCGTGACGGAGCGCCTCTGGGGATACGGCTACGCAGCAGAAATCGCGCAGGCCGTGATGGCGTACTGCTTCGACTCGCTGAACATGCCGGTCGTGCGAGCCAGCACTGACGTCGCCAATACCGCGTCGGTTCGCGTGCTGGAGAAGCTGGGGTTTCGGTGCGTGCGCCGCGCCACGGTGGGTGGCCTGCCCACGGTGTTCTACGAGCTGCGGCCAGGCGGCGCCTGACCGAGCCGCGGGCCTCGATCATGGCATGGACCCGACGCAGGGTCCTCAGGATGCGCCCTCTTCCCGAGCCCGGATCATCCGGACGCTCGTGATGATCACCCACGGCGAAACCAGGGTGAAAAAGACGTAGGTTGGCACGTCCCATCCCTGCCCTGCCGTCGATGCGGCCACGAAGGCCGCCACGAGGCCGGACGCGGAGGCTGCGAGGCCCAGCGCGACCAGCCACACACGCTTCCCGTCGACCGGGTCGCCGGTACCGACTCCGACGCGTTCGAGGAGCGCGTCAGCTCCTACGCCCAGCGGCTGAGGATCCTCCTGAGTGAGAACCCGTGGGCGTTCTGGAAGAAACGGTTCTGGACCCGTGACAGTCGCGTGGTTGCTGGCTGCGAAAGAGGGCGAGGGCCGTACCGCTTGGGAAGTCTCTCTCGTGGCAGTACTCGGTGCATTGAGTGGGGTCATGAGCGGGACCATCAAGGCCCGCGACAAGCTCGTGCGAGGCAGCGACCTGAGGGCCTTCAGAGCGGGGCTGATGGCCCAGGTCCTGCTCGGCGCCGTCTCGTCGCTGGTCCTGCTGCTGCTGCTCGCGAGCCAGATCCTCGAGATCGCGGGAACCGGCTCGCCGGAAGGCAAGGCGGCGCTCGGTTTCGAGGCTGGTTTCTCGGAGCCGTTCTTCCTGAAGACCATCCAGCGCGTGGCCAAAATGGGCGAGGAGTCGGGAGAAGAGGGTGAGAAGCCTGTCAAACAGGGAGACTCACGCCGGCGAGGAGCCGGGCATTGAGACTGGTGAAGGCGAGCAAGGCGAAGCCACATGAGCGCGAGCCGTATGCGGTCAAGCCATGAAAGCACAATGCGGCTTCACGGGCGGTTCGCCTCCGTCCGCCTACGCCTCCGCTTCTTTGCGGACCGCGTACTCGAGCACCAGCAATCCGCTCGGCAGGGCCCGGTGATGTGTGAGCTCCAGCGGCACTGCGTGTGGAAGTCGCGGGTCTGATCCCAGCATCGGTGTTCCCTTGCCTCCAACCAGCGTGGGACTGAGGCCGAGCTCAACGGTATCTACCAGGCCCGCGGCGAGCAGACTCGCGAGCAGCACACCTCCTCCGCACAGCCGTCGCGCCGGGTCGCAAGAATACGCCGGCGAGACGATGCAGCCCCGTGACGATCAGCGCCCCCGCGACGCGAAGCCGATGATCACCAACGCGCCGATGATCGCCAGGGCTACGCCGATGGCATCCGTTCGCGTCGGCGTCTGACCTTCGACCACCCACAGCCACAACAGGGATGCCGCGATGTAGATCCCGCCGTACGCAGCATAGGCCCGTCCTGCAAACGCTGAATCAATCCGTGTCAGCGCGTACGCAAAGGCGACGAGGCTGGCGATTCCAAGAACCAGCACTGGCGACGGCGCCCCGCGCCGGACCCAGACCCAGAACGCGAAGCAGCCGGCGATCTCGAGGAACGCCGCAAGGGCGAAGATGGTGACGTTGGCGGTCACACTTCGAGCAAGGCACCGGCGAACTCGCGAGTGCCCGGAGGTCCGCTCAGTTCCAGCACGATCGGTCCACCGTCGGGTTCAACGATGATCGCGAACCGAAGAAACCTGCAGCACTGGCGCTCTGCTTCCACGGTGCGCGCGATGGTGGAGAGCGTGTCTGGCGTCGGCGCAAATCGCAGGCGAAGGCCGTCTGGCAGTGGGGTGTGATCCTCCGCTTTGCGAACGAGATCGGAGAGGAGCCCCTCTCGTCGAGCTCGGAGCGCGTCCGGGGTCAACGTGCAGACGATGGGCAGATCGGTCATCGTTACCTCTGGACAAGACGCGGATCACGATCCGCATTGACGACGACCTGTTGCAGTGGTTTCGCAAACAGGTTCATGCGGCTGGCGGTGGCAGCTATCAGACGCTCATTAATTCGGCCCTTCGGGAGTACATCGGCTCCAAACGCGAACCGCTCGAAGCAACGCTTCGCCGAGTGCTGCGTGAGGAGCTGCCCCGCGACATGAAGCGTGCAGTCGGCCGTTAAGCGCGCGCCAACGCTCATGGCGATTCTGCCTTTTGACAAATCACGCGCATTGCCTTTGGACTGTCGCCACACGAGAAGCGCGCCGCCCACGATTACAAGCGTTGCGAGCGTATCCGGTCGGTCCCAATCATCGATCTTGACGAGTGCAACGATGGCATAGACGATCCAGATGATCCGCCACTGCCGCTCGTTCGGATACCAGGTCATCGCGTTCGATTCGTCACCTGTGGCGTCATCGATTGGCTGTTTCGCCGTCATGATCTGAATAGGGGCTGCAGCTCCAGGACGAGATCGGGCAGATGGTCCGGCTCGTCTTCGAAGTGTCGCACGTCGACCACCCAGCTCTCAACCATTCACGCTCTGGCTGTCGCTCTCGCCACCGGCAAGCCCAAGGAAAAGCGCGAGCCCCTGGTCGATGTTGGCGAGCTCAGTCGATGACACTTTCCCGAAGATCCGGCGGATGCGACGCTTGTCAATCGAGCGGAGGTGATCGACGAGGACGCATGATCGCCTGGTCAGACCGTTCGTCCCAGGTGACAGCACGGGATACAGCGCGCCGACACCTGCGGTGCCGGTGATGGGCACCACGGCAATCAATGGGAAGCGCTGATCCGCGTTGACCGCTGGATCGCTCACGGCGACACAGGGGCGAATCCCCCGTTGTTCGTGACCGACGGTGGGATTGAGCTCGACGAGCACGACCGTGCCTCGATCGAGCGTCACGCCGATTCCTCGATCCAACCCTGGCCTTCAATCCAGCGAACGGCAGTTCCGCCCGCCGGATCAACGAGGCCCTCATCGTCGGGCAACTCGTGGGTCCAGTCCGTCAAGCCGCCGTCGACGAGCTCGGCCGTCTCGGGATGCGGGCTGGCGATCGACTGCAGGAGGGCCTCACGGCGCCGGCGAGCCAGCTCGTGCAGGACGGCTTGCGCGATGAAGCGGCTGCGATTCCGCTCCACGCGATCGATTTCCTCCAGCAGCTCGGCGGCAAGCGTGACAGTGACTCGTTCGACGTTGGCCATGCACAAGTATGACTGAGAATATGATCATACTCAAGCGTGGCGCTGGCAGGACGCTACGACGACGTGGTTCCCCCTGACGTTCAGGCCACTGCGTTAACTGTCGACCAGACGGGTCTATCGCAACGAGGAGCGCAGGGTGAGCGGCGAAGACGGCCACGGCGGCGATCGGCACCGACGGCACGTCGGCCACGAGATCGATGCGATCGCGGAGAGCCGCCCGCGATAGGCCTCGATCTGGTGTGGCGTGCACTGGCAGGTGCGGCGCTCGTCGCAGGCGTACCCGCAGCGGGATCGCGGCGTTGCGCTTTTGTCGAGTCGTCCTTCCTCAGGAGTGGCGGCCAGCCACCTATCCTCGTATTCTCAATCGCTTGGCACAACGCTTGGTGCACCATCGAACCGGGTGTGAATGTCCCGGCTGAAACGGCGAAGCAGCTCGGAGTCGCCCCTTTGATGCTGGCCCGATGGGAACGCGTGAAGCGGGAACCTCAGGACAACTACATGGCGAAGGTCGATCGCTTGTTCGGCGACGTGCAATCCAAAACGGAGGCGTCGTGGACCATCAGTCCTGATCAGCGGCCCACGGTTCCTCAACTCTGCGGCGTTTGATCAGACCGAAGTGAAGAACGACACGAACGACTAGACAAAGCTTGCGATGATGTCGAACAGCGCACCGAACACGCCGCGATGGCCCTCGGACCTTTGACGGCAATAGCCGTCGGCCATCAGGAGCGGAACTCCGATCCCAATCCCTCCATAGAGATACAAGAGGCTGGCAGCGTCGAGGTTTAGCGCCGTGTAAGTCTCGGTGACGTGGCTGACGGTGGTCGCCAGGAGTCCGACGACCCACATTCCCGCGAGCCAGCCTTGCCACGAATGGTACGCGGACGCTCTGGCGCGCTGCGCCCATGCCGCCGAGGCGGCCGCTACCAGTACCGCAAACCCCGCTACGAACACGCCGCCCGGGAGTCGGTGACCTCGTACCAGTAACACAGCACCGGAGATCGCGAGCCAGAGTGATGATCCCAACGTCACACCAAACCAGTGCCACGGTGACTGCCACTGAAAATAGCTCACTGGGTGGTCTGCACTAGCGACTGGTCTCGGGTCAGGGGCCATAGTGTGTGACCAGTGTATCGGCTCGCGCGGCCCCCGTCATCATTCCGCGAGCGGGTTTCGAACGTCGGGGAGGACAGTGGAGGGACTTCGCTGCGAAGACGATCCTTCGCCTGCCAATCGAGCTCCTAACTCAGTCGGCGGAGAGGATTGTGCCGCGCCAGCGGCTTCGTTCATGTCGCCTTCTGGCGACCGATGGCCAAGCCTTACGAGACTCATCTCCGGCGCGTAAGCCTTTGACCGCCCACAAGCACCGGCCAGTGTGAGGATCACCGAAGCCGCGGCCCGGATTGCCACGATTCCTGGCGCATTATTTCGAGCGAGCCAGCCTCACTCCAGCAGCCGGAACTGCAACGCCTCGGCCACGTGGTCGGCCTCGACGGTCTCCGAGGCTCCGAGGTCCGCGATGGTTCTCGCCACTTTCAGCACGCGGTTGTAGCCGCGCGCGGTGAGTCCGAGCCGCTCGGCCGCGAGGTGCAGGAGCCTCCGCCCATCTGGAACAGGTTGACACTGTTTCAGCCCGAGGCCGGCGCGCAGCTCCGCATTCGTGCGAATCCCGGTGCCTTCGTACCGCCGGCGCTGGCGCTCGCGCGCGGCGAGGACCCGCGCGCGCACGGTGGCCGACGCCTCGCCGTCGGGCGCGTCCGCCACCGCGGCGATCGGGACCGATGGGACTTCGGCCACGAGGTCAATGCGATCGCGAAGCGGGCCCGAGAGCCGGCCGCGATAGCCCTCGATCTGATGGGGCGTGCACCGGCACGCGCGGCGCTCGTCGCCGGCGTACCCGCAGGGGCAGGGATTCATCGCCGCGACGAGCACGAAGTGCGCGGGAAACACCGCCGTGCGCGCGGCGCGCGCCACGGTGACGCGCCCGTCCTCGAGCGGCTGGCGCAGCACTTCCAGGACGCGCCGGTGGAACTCCGGCATCTCGTCGAGGAACAGCACGCCGTTGTGCGCGAGGCTGATCTCGCCCGGGCGCGGGATGGAGCCGCCGCCGACGAGCGCCACGTTCGAGATCGTGTGATGCGGCGCGCGAAACGGGCGAGTGGTCAGGAGGCCCCCGCCGGGCGGCAGCGTCCCGGCAACGGAATGAATGGCCGTGCATTCGAGCGCTTCATCGAAGGAGAGTGCCGGGAGAATCCCCGGCAGCCTCCTCGCCATCATCGTCTTGCCACCTCCGGGCGGGCCGACGAGGAGCAGGTTATGACCGCCCGCCGCCGTGATCTCGAGCGCGCGGCGAGGCAGAAGCTGACCGCGGTCGTCGGCCAGATCGCCGTCGATGGATGGAGCCTCGGAGGAATCGGCCTGCGCCGGCCGCACGAAGAGCGGCGCGGCGTCGGGATGGTTCAGGGCTTCGATCGCCGCAGTCAGCGATCGGACGATGCAGACCTCGAGGCCCTCGACGATGGAGGCTTCGAGCGCGTTCTGCGGCGGCAGCAGCAGGCGTCGTCCACCCGCCTGCCGCGTCGCGACGGCAATGGGCAGGACGCCTCGGATCGTGTTGATGCCGCCGTCGAGGGAGAGCTCGCCCAGGATCACGGTGTCGTCCACCGCGCGCCGCGTGACGGTCCCGACGCCGGCCAGCAGCCCGAGCGCGATCGGCAGGTCGAACGACGAGCCGGCCTTGCGGACGTCGGCCGGCGCCAGGTTCACCGTGATCCGGTGCGGCGGGAACTCGAACCCCGAGTTGCGGATCGCCGCTCGCACGCGATCGCGGCTCTCGCGAACCGTGGCGTCAGGCAGGCCGACCATCGAGAACGACGGGAAACCGAACGAGACGTCCACCTCCACGGTGACGGCGTAGGCATCGACGCCGAAGACGGCGGCGCTCTGCAGGCTCGCGAGCATGCGCACAGTGGTGCAAGACGCAGCCCGCGCCGATAACTCCTTCGAACTGGTGGAAAACCGGCGGGTCTCGCTCCGCCGCGACGTAAAAGCACGCAAAAACGACAACATGGGATCGGGGCGGGATCGGCAGTTCCTGAGACAGCAGCAGGCCGCTGGCGCGGCCGACAGGATCGACGATGCTTGACGCATTCAAGGGGCTCACAGGCGGCGGGAAGCTTCAGAAGCAGTCCGACGATCTGCTGAGTCTCATCGCCGCGGCCAGGGAGGAGCGGGGCGCGCTCAGCGCGATGCTGACGCAGATCTCGATGCGCACATCGAAGCTCCAGCAGATGGGGAAGTCGCTCGAGCAGGTGGGGCAGAAAGCCGGCGCCGCCAGCGACCGTCTCGACGAGCTCGTGAAGCGGGTGGACGGGCTCGAGGAGCGTGCCCGTTCGTTCGGCGAGATCGACACGCGCATCTAGGCGCTGCTCGACGCGGCCGTCCAGGCGCAGCAGGCGGCGGAGAAGCTGACGGCTCCCGACGGTGTGCTGCAGAAGCACCGCCAGTTGATGCAGCAACTGTCGTCGCAGGCGCTCGAGACGCAGGCGAGCATCGACGCGCTCAAGAAGGAGCGCGCCGGGCTCGACGACCTCCAGGCGCAGCTTCGCAAGAGCCAGGGCGAGATCAAGCAGTCGGTGGACGGGGCGGCCACTCTGCGCGCGGAGCTGGACCAGGCGCGCGGCGGTCGTCGATCGCGTCGCCGAGAAGCTGGCGCGGCTCGAGTTCATGGTGCAGGAGGCGCAGACCACGCTGCGCACGCTGCAGCACGAGCGCGAGCTCGCGGAGCGTATCGAGCACAGCATCACGCAGCTCCGCGCCCATGGCGCGGCGCCGGAGACGAGCCGGAAAACCGCGAGCGCCTAGGCGGAGGGGCGGGGCAGGCGCTCGAGCGCCGACTCGAGCAGGGCGCGAGCCGTGGCGTGCGTGAGGTGCTGCAGGGCGCCGGAAGGCGGAAGCCACATCGTCTCGCGCGCTTCCTTCGCTACCGTCGTGCCGGTGAACTCGACCAGGAAGTACTGAACGCGAAGCTGGCGTCCCCCGGCTTCGAAGGTCACGGCCGGCCAGAGGGCCGCGACCACGCGACCGGTGACGCCGGCCTCCTCTTCCGCTTCGCGCACGGCCGCCTCGGCGGGCGTTTCGCCGTCCTCGATGTGACCCTTCGGGAAAATCCAGTCGGTGGGGCTCTTTCGAGCTCGAACGAGCAGCACGCGAAAGCCGTCCTGGCCCCGACGATAGACAACCGCCCCGGCCTGCTCGACGAACTCCGCCACGCGACCGTTTATTCGCTCGTGCGCAAGACGCGCGTCGTGAAGATCGTCAGCCGCTGTCCGGGCCGGATCGCGCTCCCGCGGATGTTGTTCCAGGCCCTGAGCGAGGCCACCGTCGTCTTGAACAGTTTCGCGATGCCGAAGAGCGTGTCGCCACGCTTGACGCGGTAGTAGAGCTTCGTCTGCGCGGTCTTTTCGGCGCGCGGCGAGACGTCGGCGGCTGCCACCACGGCGGCGGCCTTGCGGGTCTCGACCGGGGGCGCCGGCGCGTCGGTTCGCGTCGCGAGCAGCAGTTGCGGCGCCCGGGGGATGATGAGGCGCTGGCCGATCTTCACCCGGCTGCGGAGCGACAGATAATTGGCTTCCGCCAGATCGATGCGGTTCACCTTGAGCTTCCGCGCGATGGTCGAAATCGTTTCTCCCCGCTTGACCGTGTGCCAGCGGAGCGGCGCCAGCTCGGCCGGATCGGACTGCGCCAGCCGCTCGCGGACGAGCGCGGCCGATCCGGCAGGCACCCGCAGCTCGTAGTCCCTCGTGCGGATTGGGGTCGTCCAGCGCCGCAACTCGGGATTGAGCTCCTGGACGGCGTCGATCGGCGTGCTCGTCCACTCCGCGATGCGGCGGAGATCCACGGCCTCGGGAAGCGTGACCGTCTCGAACAACGGCGTCGGGAGCGGCGTCACGTTCATGCCGTACTGCGACGGGTTCCGCGCAATGATGATGGCGGCCAGGATGAGCGGGACGTACTCGCGGGTCTCGCGCGGGAGATAGCGCGTGGAGGCCGTCAGCCTCCAGAAGTCGTTGCGGCCGGATCGCCTGATCGCGCGCTGCACGCGGCCGGGGCCGCCGTTGTAGGAGGCGAGCGCGAGGTGCCAGTCGCCGTCGAACATGCGGTGGAGGGTCTTGAGGTACTTCGCGGCAGCCCTGGTCGCTTTCTCGGGCTCGGCCCGCTCGTCGATGTACCAGTCGTGCTTGAGGCCGTTCTCGAGGGCCGTGCCGCGCATGAACTGCCACATGCCCTTGGCTTTTGCGCGCGACAGCGCGTTGGTCTTGAATGCGCTCTCAACGAGCGGCACGTACGCGAGGTCCAGCGGGAGCCCTTCCGCTCGGAAGGTGCTCTGGATCATGGGAAGGTAGGGGGCCCCGCGGCTCAATCCCTCTTCCAGGTAGGTCTTCAGCCGGCCTGTGAACAGCTGCACGTACGACAGGACCTTGGCGTTGGTCGGAATGTCGATGTCGTGGGCCGTCGTCTCGAGGTCCTCGACCACCGCCTGCTTGGTCTCAGCGGTCGGAACCGGCTTTTCGAACGTGGAGATGGCCAGCAGGTCGTCGATGGTGGCCGGCTCGTATTTCTTCTCCGTGAACCCGTCGCCTTGAGCCAGCGCCGTGATTTCGTAGGCGCTGATCTTCTCTACTAGACGGTCGAAATGCTCGCGGATGCGCGGCTCCGACCGGGCACCGAACGGCGAGTCGAGCAGGAC